>CAZGID010000058.1:0-12332 GCA_964526065.1 uncultured bacterium | reverse complement strand
GTTCGATTTTGGTACGCGTGGATTTCAGCGCTTGAAAGAAAAGAAACCCGATGAAGCGATCGATTTGTTCCTGCGGTTCCTTCAGCTGAATCCGTCGGATGCTTGGACCCATTCCGGTCTGGCGACAGCTTATTTTTTAATGAATGATTTTGAGGCGGCCCGGCAGTATGCGGAAAGAGGCTATCAGCTTCGCGAAGACGAATATACGGCATCCCTTTATGCCTATGTCCTTTCCCAACAGGGAAAGACGGGAGAAGCGATCAAACTGTATGAGTTTGCGCTTAAAGTGGACCGGGATTATGTCCAGGCGAAATACAACTTGATTGGTGAATATTTGAAGCAGGAGGAATATAAAAAGGCGCTGGATTACTTGCGGGAACTGGAAGGGCGGTATACGCATACGGCGAATAAGGGCATGCGGGCCCGTATTCTGAATAATATGGGAGTTGCCTTATGGGGGTTGGGGAAAAAGCAGGAGGCTTCTGATGCGTTCAAAAGAGCACTTTTGGTGAATCCCACTTTTGTAAAGGCAGAAGAAAACTTGCGGGAAATCCGGATCGGCGAGCGCCCTGCGGACATCACGGAGATGTCGATGACGCCGGAGGCCGTTCGATAAGCTATTTTTTGTTTAAAAAAACGTTTTAAAAAGACCGATAATAAATGGAAGGAGTGATTGGCATTTTAATTAAGAAGAAAACGGGTTGAATGAGACGCGTGCATCCAGCGTGTGTCTTTTTCAAGCGGAATTCATGCTGGGATACAGGCGAAAGATAGCAGGAACATTTTTGATTCTTTTGGCCGCGCTGGGGGTGTCGACACCGCCGGCCGTGGCCATTGTCGGTCAGGCGGAATCCTTTGATGAATTCCGTGCCGAGGATCTGGCGCTTTTTCACTCTACCGTGGCAGACGAAGAGAGAAGCCGAGCGCAGACGCAGATTGATCGTTATCAGGAATTGCTGGCGATGAAGGATAAGGATAAGGCGATGGAAGAAGAACTTGAAGCATTAAAGGCACAGCTTTTGTCGATTCCAAAGCGGGATCGATGGCAGTTTATGCTGACCGGGGATTATACCTATGATGCGAACGTCGACCGTGTCCGCAAGCAACGCGAATGGAATGGGGATTCCATCATGAACGTAAATGCAAATACGGTACTCGACCTCTCGGGCCGCAAAACGGAATTGAAACTGGAGGGAATTTACGGCCGTCAGTGGAACTGGGTCTTCAGCGAACGTGATTTCTATCAGGTCGGTTCCCGCTTGCGATATCGCCGGCGTTATTTCAGAAAAACTCAGCACGCCATGCAGCTGAATGTGAACCGGCATAATTCAAAAACCGTTGAAATTGATTCTTCAGGCGGCAAGCTGCGCTACGATTTCGGCATGCGGCATTCTCTGAATCATACGCTGACTCGAAAGCTTTCCTGGAATGGGGAAATTGATTTTACAAAGCGGCTTTTTGTGCAGGAGGTGTTCGACCAGGATTCGCAATGGCAGGTGGGGCTGGCGCCGAGCGCTTTTTGGAATTTTTCTCGAAAAAGCCGGGTGTCTTTAGGGTACCGGTTTGGAGCAAGCCGGATTCGAACCAAAGCGGGCGACAGCAACTCGCATGGAATTACTTTGGGTTATTTTGGGCAGATTACACGCAAGTCATCGGCCAGCATTAATTTTGAGATTCAACGGCAAACCCCACGGTCGTTTGAAACACCGAAAGAACGGGGGGTGACAGTCGGGGTGGGCTATATTTTGCAGCTGACGCCCAAGACCCAGTTGACGACTCAGATTATCCGGAATGTTCAGAATACGACATCGACTTCGACCTCGACGACAGATGAAAGTGCGACCACCAGGACCGACAGCCATTTTACAAATACCAGCGTCACGATTTCGTTAAACTCGAATCTGAACCGGAAGATTTCGGTCAATTTGAGTTTTACACCGTCCTATTTGACGACGGAAACTTTTGAGGATGGAGATCAAAGTTCCGAAACCAGCCAATGGAATTGGCCGGTCAATGTGACTTTGAGATGGATCTTGACCCGCTGGTTGAATGTTAATTTTGGTTACACATTCGATTATCGGCGGGGCAAGAGTAATGTAGGAACATATCGCACTCATGTATTTAAAATGGGTGCGAATATGAGTTTTTAGGCGAGGTGAAATTATGAAATTAAAACCATCACTAAGGCGATTGGCCGCACAGTTGGGATTTGCTGTGGCCATCTCTATCCTTTATATGCCTTTCACAGCAGCTGAACCGGGAGTGTTCGAAAGATTTCCGGAGGAGGCTTCCGAGGAGACGAATCCCGAGTGGGAGCGCGATGCCGCTCCTGCCTTCGCCCCCGAAACCGAGGCCATGCCTGCAGAACCCGTGATGGAAGAACAATACGCGCCGGAACCCGCCCCGGCACAAGCCTTGCAGGAGGAACCTGTTCAGATAGCCGAAAATTCGGAGCCGGCTCCTGACCCGCAGCCCGCCTATGTGCCACCGGCGGCGCCGACCTATCCTGACGTAACGTCTCCCCGGTCTTCGGGGGATGAAGAAAAACAGTACATCATACGTACAGGGGACCGGGTGAACGTAAAAATCTTTCCCGAGGACGATTATGTGAAAGGCGGGGAAATGACCATTGGCGATGACGGAAATGTCCGCATTACGACCGCCGGTAAAGTGCAGGTTGTGGGTTTGACCATCGCTCAGGCCGAGAATAAAATCATTCAGGTATTGCTGGAATACTTTGTCGACCCCGAAGTGACTATTGAGATTCTTGATACAGAAGAGAGGACGGTGGTCATTTTGGGACAAGTCCAAAAGCCGGGAACCTACCCGATGCCGGTTGGAAAAAACAATATCACGCTTATGGAAGCGATTGCAATGGCCGGCGGTTTTTCTGAAATTGCGAATATCGATAAAATTACGATTACACGCAAGACCTCGGATGGACAGAGTCTTCGTATCCGGGCAAGCGCCGAAGATATTATTCAGGGCCGTGAAGAAGATATCAAGCTTCAGACTAACGATATTGTGCACGTAAAAGAGAGCTTTTTCTAAGAGGAAGCAATGGCCGTACAGCCGGGAAAAATTACCGACATTTTGATGGAGGAAGAGAAACCGCTGGATATGCGGTATTACCTTCATCTGTTTCGAAAAAAAGTGTCGGTTATCATTACGTTTTTTATCATCGCCGTTACGATTGCCGGGATTTATGCGGCCAAGATTCCGACCCGCTATCAAGCCACGGCCAAAATGGTATTAGAAATGCCCCGCACGGCGTGGCAATCCGGAGCCGAGGAAGACAGCTACCGCGGTTATCAGGAACCCCAGTCGTTGAGTGATACTTTTTTCAATACACAAAAAGAAATTATGTTGGGTAGTTCCGTTTTGGAGGAAGTGTCGCGGGAATTGCGGCTTCAAGCCTATTTTGAAACCGAGAATATTGAAGAAATTATTCAACATGTCCGCCGGATGACGGATATTACTTCGCCTGCCAAAAGCCGGCTCGTTTCGATTACGGTAATCGGTAAGGATCCTCGTCTTGCGGCTCGCCTTGCCAATTCCATCGCGCAGAACTTCATCCGTAAAACCTTTGAAGACCGGCTCTATTACAATCAGGATGTTTTGAGCTGGCTGGAACAGGGAAATCCCGATGGCTCCGGCTTTGTCACGATTACGGATCCCTTCGGTAATGCAAAGTCCATGAAATACGAGGACTTGGTGAATTCGCTGCCGGCGGTCCAAACGGATGCCAATATCCGCGCCTTGAAAAATCAGCTTCAGGAGCTCCAGGTCGAACTGGATAATATGCTTCGAAAATATCGCGAAAAGCATCCGCTCATTATTAAAGCCCGTGCCAATATGCGTTTTATCGAAGAAAACATAGAAGCCGAGAAAAAGAGGATTATCAAGACATTAAAGTCACGGGCGCGAGGACAGTTGGAAAGTAAGCCGGGACGGGTGGTGGAAGAAGCTAAAATTCCGCAGGCGCCTTTAAAAACCAATCGCTGGCGTCTTTTGATCATTGCAGGTGTTGCTTCTATTGTTTTGGCCATGGCGATCATTTTCGCCCTCGATTATTTTGATGACACAGTTCACATCATGGAAGATTTTGAGCGGAAAGGGATTCTGATCCCGTTTCTCGGGCCATTGCCCTTGATTCCGGCTTTGGAGCGGGCCAAAGCACGCGTGCCTGTCCTAACGAATATTGACGAAGAAGCCGAAGACCGTTTGGCGGTGGAAGAGGCTTTCCGTTATCTGCGAGTCGCAATCAATTTTTCGGCACCTCCCGAAACGGTGAAAACGCTGGCAATTACCAGTTGTCTTCCCGGTGACGGAAAATCATTTGTCTCCACCAATCTCGCCTGTTCGCTGGCGCTGGATGGAAACCGTGTCCTGCTGATCGACGGCGATATGAGACGCCCGGTCATTCACTCCACTCTGAATATGGAAAATGATACAGGGCTTTCCAACTATTTGACGGCCAATGTCAAACTCGAATCTGTCGTACGTGAAAGTCAGATGGAAAATTTATCGGTCATCTCCAGCGGACCCATTTCTCCCAATCCTTCTGAAATTTTGGGTTCGGATCGAATGAAATCACTGCTGAAAGAAGCATCCGCCAGCTATGACCGCATCATTATTGATTGTCCGCCTTTGACCGGTATCGGGGACGGGTTTGTCATGGGCGGGCTGGTAGGGCATTTGATTCTGGTGGTGGGTGCCGGAAAAACGCCGGCCGATCTCATTCGGCATATTCAACAGCAACTGGATAAGATGGAAATCAAGGTGCTGGGCACCATTTTGAATCGTATGGATTTATCCAAAGAGCGGTACGGCGGCTATACCCGGCACTATTACAGCACCTACCATAAGTACTACCGCCGCAAAGCCTGACCCAACGCTTTCGCGTCCGATAACCCTGTATTGACTTTCAATCCTTCCGTGGCATAATGAAAAATTCAGCCATGAAAATGCCCGGTTACTATTTCGATCATAATGCCACGACCCCCGTTCGGCCCGAAGTGCGTTCCGCAATGGAACCCTTTTGGGATCAATGGTTTGGGAATCCTTCGAGTCTTCATGGAGCCGGCCAGATTGCGGCGAAAGCCCTGCGGGAAGCCCGCACCCATGTGGCGGCTTTACTGGGAGCCCAACCCCGCCAGATTGTTTTTACAAGCGGGGGAACAGAGGGGAATAATCTGGCTTTGCGCGCCGCGCTGGCAGCTGCTTCAGACAGAAATGAAATTGTTACGAGTGCGGTTGAGCATTCCAGTGTCTATAAGTTATGCCGGCAGCTTGAGAAGGAAGGTTTCACGGTCCATTATGTTGCCGTCAATGCGCGGGGGGAACTGGATCTGGATGAACTGCAGAATCAAATGAATGCTCACACGGCCGTGGTGACCTTGATGGCCGGCAACAATGAAACGGGTGTGTTATTCCCGGTTCGGGAGATCGCTTCCCGAGTGAAACAGACGGGCGCTTTTTTTCACGTGGATGCCGTTCAAGCAGCAGGAAAAATTCCGCTCTCCGTGGACGGCATTGATTTCCTGTCGATTTCAGGGCATAAGCTTTATGCTCCCAAAGGTACGGGAGCTTTATACGTCCGGGAAGGAATTCCCAGCCGGGCGTTGCAGTATGGCGGCAGTCAGGAACGAGGCTGGCGTGCCGGAACCGAGAATGTTGCGGGTGCCGTTGCCTTGGGAAAAGCTTGTCAACTTGCGCATGAAGAAATGGAATTCGAAATAAAGCGAGTGACGAATCTGCGGGACACTTTTGAAACACAGGTCCGGGAGCGAATGGATAATGTGGAAATTAATGGGGTGGATGCACAGCGTTTGCCAAACACCAGTAATCTCCGCTTTCAAGGCGTGGATGGCGAGGCATTGCTTTTCCGGCTGGATCAGAGCGGCATTGCGGCGTCCAGTGGTTCCGCATGCATGAGCGGTGCCCGCGAACCTTCGCATGTTTTAAAGGCGATGGGGCTTTCGGATGAGGATGCCAACAGTTCGATCCGGTTCAGTTTTGGAAAGATGACCACGCCTGGGATGATTTCTGAAAGCGTGGTTTTGCTCGCCGAGGCAGTTTCGGATCTTCGAAAAATTAATCTGGAGGAACAGCACGTTCATTGATTATGGATCAGCTCAAAGAAAAAGTGTCAGACATTCTAAAACAAGTCAAAGATCCCGAGTTGGGCCGTGATTTGGTTTCGCTGGGCATGGTCCGGGAAGTCGGCGTCGATGGCGAGACTGTCTTTATTCATCTCGAAGTGCCCACGCCGGGATCGGATTTGGCGAATCAGATTCAGAAATCCGTCGAAGATCAGGTGGGGAAGTTGCCAGGGGTTAAAAAAGTGTCGGTTCAATTATCCAGCCCGGTTCGCCGGGGGCCCGCGTTTCAACCGAAGCTGCCGCTTCCCGGTATTCGCCACGTGGTTGCCGTCGCAAGTGGAAAAGGCGGAGTGGGGAAAACGACAACGGCGGTTAATCTTGCGCTGGCGCTTCACGGGCAAGGGTATAAGACAGGTCTGATGGATGGCGATATTTACGGCCCCAATGTGCCTCTCATGCTGGGTGTCCGGGCGGATCAGCGGCCGGAAGTCAGTTCTCGTGAAACATTGATTCCGGTGGAAGCGCAGGGAATAAAAATGATTTCGATGGGGATTCTGGTTCCGCCGGATCAACCCATGGTTTGGCGCGGCCCCATGCTGCACAGTGCTGTTACGCAGTTCCTTCAGAAGGTGGAATGGGGCGAACTGGATTATCTGATTGTCGATTTGCCTCCTGGAACCGGTGACGTCCAGTTATCTCTAGTGCAAACGGTTTCTTTGACTGGTGCCGTCGTTGTCACAACTCCGCAGGAAGTTTCCCTCATGGATGTCCGTAAGGCGGTTCAGATGTTTCGCAAAACCGAAATTCCGATTCTGGGTGTCATAGAAAACATGGCCGGTGAAATTTTCGGTTCAGGCGGAGGAGAAAAAGCCGCTGCTGAATTTTCAGTGCCTTTTCTTGCCCGGATTCCTCTGGAACCTGCGGTCCGGGAAGGCGGGGATGCCGGTAAGCCGGTAGTGCTCTCGAAGCCGGATTCGGCGGCCGCACAAAGTTTTAAACAAGCGGCTGCGCGGGTAGAAACCGGAATTGAGGAACTCGTTTCGGGGAGGATCGGATGAAAGGGGATAAATCAATGGATGTGAATGCCATACTGACTCAGTCGGAAGCCTGTAAGAATACGCAGCGCCTGGAGCAGCTGGTCCACGAAATTTTGAGATTACTTGGTGAAGACCAGGAGCGCGAAGGCCTTGTCAAGACACCCAAAAGAGTGGCGCAATCCTTGCGTTATCTTACGCATGGGTATCGGCTTGACGTTGACCGTGTTTTAAATGAAGCAGTATTTGAAGAAGCTTATGATGAAATGGTGGTGGTTAAGGATATCGAGATTTTCTCTCTTTGCGAACATCACCTTCTTCCTTTTTATGGCAAAGCGCATGTGGCTTATATTCCGAACGGGAAAATTGTCGGACTTAGTAAAATTCCCCGGGTTGTAGAGATTTTCTCCAAGCGGCTGCAGGTGCAGGAACGTCTTACCAGTCAGATTGCGAATTGCCTGAATGAAAAGCTGAAACCGCTGGGCGTCGGTGTGGTGATCGAGGCGTTGCATTTGTGTATGGCAATGCGCGGCGTTGAGAAATCTCAGTCTTATACGGTGACCAGCGCCATGTTGGGTAGCTTCCGCAAATCCGACCGTGTTCGGCAGGAATTTCTCAGTTTGATCCGACGGGACCGCGGCTAGTTCAAGCCTTCGGAGCGGTCCCTGAAATTTTTTCTTCGAGTTCTGCCAGCTTCTTGCGCAACCGCTTAATTTCATCGTACATTTCGGCCGATCGCAATTGGGCTGCGATCTGACGCCGGGCTTCCTGATAGGGGCGGGCAGGTTCTCCGAAGATGATTTGTTTGGAGGGGATTTTTTTGCCGGTCGGTAATCCGGCCCCGGCGCCGACCATGACCCAGTCGCCGATTTCGACGTGATCGCCGACGCCGACCTTTCCTCCCATGGTGACATGGGCTCCAATGCGGCTGCTGCCCGAAATTCCGGTCTGTGAAGAAATGACCGTGTGGTCGCCAATTTCAACATTGTGTCCGATTTGAACCAGATTATCGATTTTACAACCATTACCGATTTTGGTGGACCCGATGGTGGCTCTGTCGATCGTTGTATTGGCTCCGATTTCGACGTCATTCCCGAGAATGACATTGCCCACCTGAGGTACTTTTTCCTGTTTCTGGGCTGTGGCGACATAGCCGAATCCATCGGCGCCAATGACGCTTCCGGCATGCAGAATGACGCGTTCTCCCAAAACACATCTTCGGTATACCCGGGCGCCGGCGTGAAGATAACTGTGATGGCCGATAACGGCATGCTCGCCCACAACAGCGCCTGCGCGGATCACGGCTCCGTCTCCGACCGTCGCATGAGCGGCAATGAAGGCGAAGGGTTCGATCGTCACGTTCTTTCCAATTTTGGCCGTCTCTGCAATAAAAGCCTGCGGGGAAATACCGGTCTGAAGCTCAGGCTCGGAATAAAAGCACGGAATCAACTGCGCCCAGGCGAGTTTGGGATTGGCAACGCGGATGAGGACTTTGGCGGAGTTCTGTATGTTTTGAGGAACAATGAGACAAGCCAGCGGGCTCGACTCAAGCTGCTTCAGAAGTTTCTCATTCTGGACGAAAGCAATCGCCCCCGCAAGAGGCGATTCGATATTGGTAATACCCGTCACCGGCGTTTCCCCGTCGCCGGCCACTTCTCCACCGATCAGACGAGCCAGCTCATTTACCGTTTTTTTCATGGGGAATCCTCCTCTTGCGTGTAATCCTTCCAGCCCGAACGCCGGATCAGATCCAGATGCCATTGCAGTAGTCTCAACCGGCTTCTTTCGTCTTCAATTAGAGATTTATACCGATTTTCCATATCGGCATTAAACTCCAGAACATTGGGCTGGACCATTTGGTCCACCCGGAAAAGAAGCCCTGCGTCGCCGGCCGGCACGGGGCGTGAATAACTTCCGGGAGCTAATTGATAAAGCTGCGATACAAAAGCAGGGGGTAATTCGTATTTTTTGAGAAACGACCCAATTGTCAAAAGTTCGGTTTTTTCCTGCGATGCTGTATCAAACGTTTTCAAGGTTTCCTGCCAATCCTGGCCGCTTTCCAGCGCTTGATGAAACGCTTCGCTTTTCTCAATATCCGGAAGCCGGATAACAGAAAAAACCCTTTTTTCCCCGTCTTTCAGAAACCGTTCCAAGGCATCCTCGCGGCTGACAGATTCAGGCGCTTCGTAAACTTGCTGCAGCAACTTTTGGATCATCAGAAAGGCCCGGATTTGTTTTTCAAATTCCTGAGGAGTTTCCCGCAACTGGGATTTGAGCCAGGCGCGGTAAAATTCCGGTTTTAGATCTTTTACGCCCATGTCGGCAAATAATCGCCGGATTTCCTGGCGAACGTCGTCATCGGAAACCCGGATCCCCTGGCGGGCGGCTTCCCGGCTGTAGATCAGATTCTTCCAGGTCTCCTGCCGCAGCAGCTCGGGATCCTCATTTTCATTTTTGGAAAATAGGCGGGTGGCACGGCCAAAACGGTGGAATTCCTGAAAAGTGACGGGTTTCCCGAATATCTCGCCGGCATAGCGTCCCTTTTTCTGGATGGAAATTCCCAGGGAAAAGCCTCCCCACAGGACAAAGGAGACAATGACCACCCAAATGACGGTCTTTGTGTGCCGGCGCATGGCTTTGAGCATTCAAAAATCCTTTCCTGCTTGAGGTGGAAAGCCCTCATCATATCGGGAATAACACCGGCATCAAAGTAAATTTTGGGCGGGGGCCCCGAAATATTGACAGTGCCTAACTCCTTTTGTATGATACGGCAAATGGAAACCCTTCCACGCATTAAATTCGGTTTTTATCCTGCCGAAATGCATAGCAAACACCAGGACCCTGTAGGATCCGGATTTTTATTAACCTCTTTCTGAGAACGGGAGAAAGATAATGGCGGAGTTTATCGGTCGTGATCGCAAGGCGCGACGTGCTTATGGCTTTGATGAAATAGCCCTGGTTCCGGGGGACGTGACGGTGAACCCCGATGAAGTTGATATCAAACTGAAGATACGGGATTTGACCTTCGAAATCCCATTTCTGGCATCTGCGATGGATGGGGTGGTGGACCCGCAATTTGCCATTGCCATGGGCAAACTGGGTGGAATTGCCGTTCTCAATCTGGAAGGAATTTATACCCGCTACGACGACTACAAAGCGATTTTAAATGAAATTGCGGAAGCGAGCCCGGAAAAGGCGACAGAATTGGTTCAAAAGCTTTATGTGGAACCAATCAAAGAAAATCTGATCGCAAAGCGCGTCGAAGAAATCAAAAAAGCCGGCGTGCGCTGTGTTGTCAGCGCCATTCCGAATAAAGCGGAACGCTACGGCAAGATTTCCGAGGAGGCCGGTTGCGATATCTTTGTCGTCCAGTCGACGGTTACGACGGTTCGTCACCTTTCCAAATCCTATCAGGTCGTGGATTTCGGGAAATTCTGCAAGCAGATGAAAATTCCCGTGGTATTGGGCAACTGCGTGACGCATAAAGTGGCGCTGGATCTGATGGAAACCGGATGCGACGGAATTCTGGTCGGAATCGGCCCCGGGTCGGCATGCACAACGCGCGGCGTTCTGGGATTAGGTGTGCCACAGGTGACGTCGATTGTCGACTGCGCATCTGCCCGTGAAAAATACTTCAAGAAGACCGGGCGGTATGTGGCGATTATTGGTGACGGCGGTATGTCGACCGGCGGCGATATCTGTAAAGCCTTTGCCTGCGGTGCGGATGCTGTCATGGTAGGATCGGCTTTTGCGCGTACCAAAGAGGCGCCTGGAAAAGGATTTCACTGGGGAATGGCGACCCCGCATGCGAATCTTCCCCGCGGAACGCGCATCCGGGTAGGAACCACCGGATCGCTGGAAGAAATTCTATTTGGACCGGCGCGTCTGGACGACGGAACTCAGAATCTGGTCGGCGCTTTGCGGACTTGCATGGGCAATGTCGGTGCCAAGGACGTTCGTGAATTGCAGATGACTGAAATCGTGATTGCGCCGGCTATCCGCACAGAAGGAAAGTTATTCCAGGCCGCGCAACGCGTCGGCATGGGGAAATAGCGCCTGTGCGGGCATGATGACGACAATGACCACTTCCCGAAGCGGAACCAGAAAAAGACGGCGGCCGCTTCTGGCGCATCCACCATCGAAGTCAGTTCCCATCCCCTCAGAACTGGCCGTGGAGACCTTGATCATTCTTGATTTTGGTTCGCAGTACACGCAGTTGATTGCCCGGCGCGTGCGCGAACAAAATGTTTTTTCCAAAATTGTCCCTTTTAATACTCCCCTCGAAGCGATCCTGGCAGAAAAACCCAAAGGGATTATTCTTTCGGGCTCCCCGGCCAATGTCTATGGGGCGAAAGCGCCTTTGCCGGATCCGAGAATTTTTGAAGCCGGAATTCCGATCCTTGGAATTTGTTACGGCCTTCAGGTTTTAGCTCATTATTTCAAAGGGAAGGTGCATAAATCCAACAAGCGGGAATATGGTTTTGCCGAAGTGCGCATTGATGACCGGAATGGGTTCTTTGCCGGACTTCCCAAAACGATGCATTGCTGGATGAGCCATGGGGACAAGTTGGACCGGCTGCCCAAAGGTTTCAAGCGGATCGGCCATACTTCCAATGCTCCGGTTGCAGCCATTGCCGATACCCGCCGCCGGATTTGGGGTGTCCAGTTCCATCCCGAAGTGGTCCATACGAAAAAGGGATCCGAGATCTTCAGGAATTTTCTTTTCCGGATTTGTCATTTTCGCGGGGATTGGACGCCGCGTTCTTTTATTCAGGAATCCGTCGAAAAAATTCGGGCGCAGGTAGGCAGTGGGAAAGTTGTGCTTGGTCTTTCCGGCGGGGTGGATTCTTCGGTGGCCGCTCTTTTAATTCATAAAGCAATCGGCAAGCGGCTTGTTTGCATTTTTGTCGACAATGGCCTTTTGCGAATGAACGAAGCCGAACTGGTTCAGAAAGCCTTTCGCGGTCATTTCAAAATGAATCTGCGATTTGTGAATGCCCGCAAAGTCTTTTTACAGAAGCTGCGCGGCGTGACAGACCCCGAGCGAAAGCGGAAAATCATCGGGAAGACCTTTATCGATGTTTTTGAGCGTGAAGCCAAAAAGCTGGGTCCGGTCCATTTTTTAGCGCAGGGTACACTCTATCCCGACGTGATCGAATCGGTTTCCGTCCATGGAGGCCCTTCCAGTACGATT
>CAZGID010000057.1:0-12464 GCA_964526065.1 uncultured bacterium | reverse complement strand
ATGCGACGCGTCGCCCTGGAAGGCAGACAGATTCGCATCGGCAATCAAAAAATTCCACTTGTCTCCGGCGAAGTGCACTACTGGCGGCTTCCTCCTTCCGCCTGGTCCTCCGTTCTCGATACCGTCCGCGGTCTGGGTTTTCGCCTCATTTCTTCCTACATTCCCTGGGAACATCATGAGCTTCGCGAAGGGGAATATGATTTTGAGGGCCGTACGGAGGCATCCCGCCATCTGGTGCGCTTTCTCGAACTGGCGCGCGAGAAAGATTTTTACATCATCATCCGTCCGGGGCCGTACATCTACAGCGAGTGGCCGCAGGACGGTCTGCCGCCGCATGCCTACGCCTTGCACCGGCTTCATCCGGAATTTCTCCGCAAAGCCCGTCATTATCTTCAAGCCGTTTGCCGCGTCCTGACCCCCTTTTTTGCCAGCCGTCCGCAGGGACCGATTGTGATGCTGCAGGCCGACAACGAAGTCGATCCGTCACCGGACCGCCACGGCGAACAGTATGGGCTTGGGACGAAGCCCGGTCTTTTTCAGGAATTCATCCGCAAGCAATATCAGAACCGCATTCAGCGCTTGAACCGGGCATGGGGAACCCGCTACCGGAGTTTTGCTTCAGTGCGTCCCTGGGGAGCCTCGGTGCTGCCTGGCTCGCCGGGTTTTGCGCTGAAGGGCGACCGCGAACGGGTCCGGCATCTTGATTATTTCCGCTTCAAGCACGATTATACGGCGCGGTATGCCAAAGCCATTGCGGAGATGTACGACGAACTGGGAGTCGACATTCCGGTTTACATGAATCTGTACCCGTTTTTTTATGCGCATGACTGGGCGGCGGTTCAGCAAGCCTGCGATCTGGTCGGGCTGGACATTTATCCCACCTCCGAATTCCGGGAGGACCGTCACGAACACCGCAAGTTCATCGATAAAGTGCGGTACCTGAAACATGTTTCCCGGGTTCCTTTTATTGCGGAATTTGAATCCGGATTATGGCATGGGCGGCATTATGAAGCCGGTGTGCCGACGCCGCGGCATTACCGTTTGATGGCCTTGAGTGCGCTGCTGGGCGGAGCGGCCGGCTGGAACTGGTACATGCTGGTGAATCGGGACAACTGGTATATGGCGCCGGTGAATGAATGGGGCCGGAAGCGCCCGGAACTTGCGGATGTGTTCCAGCAATTGAATGAAGTTTTTTCTGAAATGAATCCGCCGCTTTGCCAGAAGGAAACGGATGTGGCCGTGACTTTTCACCCCTTGCATCATGCTACCAAAACACGGCGGCCGGATTGCCCGGTCGGCGAGGGCTTATACAGCGCGGGCATTGATTATGAAGTGCTGGATCCGCGGCAGAAGATTGAAAAGAAAAAAATTCTGTTTTATTCGGGCGCCCAATGGTTGGAACGCCGGGCGCAGAAAAATTTGCGTGACTATGTCCGTCGGGGAGGCATTCTGGTGGCCTTTCAGGATTTTCCGCGCCTTGATGATGCCATGCAGCCATGCCGGGATGCCGGATTTGAAGAACCGGAAAGTTGTGTTTCCGAATTTGAAGGGCCTGTTACTTTTCCTCTCGGGTCGCGTTTTGAAACAATTGCAGTCCGTTCTTCATTTTTTACATTCGCCTCGGGGGGAGGCAAAGGTCGAAAGGTGGTATGGGCGGAAACACCCTATGGGCGGCAAGTCATCGGTTATATGAAAACGCTCGGGCGGGGGCGGATTGTGCATCTCGGTGTTGAGCCGAGCTTGGAATTGCTGCGGCATCTGCTCAATTTTTTCCGGATCGGCGCAATGAAGCGCGCTTGTGAAGGGGTGCAATGCGGCTGGTTTCGACGCGGAGCGGAACGCTATCTGGTGGCCGTCAACAACGGCGATGAACCCGCGACACTGCATTTGCCGGAGGTGCGCGGCAAGCGGGCGCAGCGGCTTGTGCATCGGCGTTCGAAAGTGCATTTCCGGCGCGCGGAGCTCGTGGCGCGTCTGGAAGCCAAGGATGGGGAGGTGTTTAAAATAAGTTAAAATTAAATTGAAATATCCGCATAACTTTGGCATTCTGCTGCCATGAAGTCCCAACGGCATTATCAGCACACCCTGCTCTTCTTTTTGCTTCTCGTTTTGGCCGTGACGGTTTTTTGGTTGGAACAGCAAAAAATTCAGTCCACCGCTTCGACGCACTTTATTTCCCCAGACGCCGGCTCCCGTTCTCAACCTTTTGAATGAAGCAGCCTTTTCTCTGGATTGCGCTGGGAACCTTCGCCGGAATTTTGTCCGCCATTTTCTGGGATCCTCCTTCATCTTATCTTTGGGCCGGATTTGTTTTCATTCTGCCGTGGGCCTGGATGTTTCGCGACCGTCCGGCCTTTTTGCCGCTGCTGGTGGTTCTCGTGGCGCTTCTGGCGACCCTTCGCACGGAAGGACAACGGATGCGGCCGGCCGATGCCGTGGAACACTGGGCCGGGGATTCCTTACGTGAAGATGAAGCTCCGTTTGTTTTTCTGGAAGGCGTCGTCGATGCGGAACCAGAATTCCGGAAGCGGGGGAAACGGGTGAATCTTTCCTTCGTGCTGGAGGCGACAAATCTTGTGCATTATCCCGATGACCGGCGGGAATATGTGCCTGTTTCCGGAAAGGTGCAGGTTTTTCTGGTGCAACCGGAAATAACCGGTCTCCGCACAAAAGCGCGGGTGCGGCTGCGCGGACGGCTTGAACGGCCGCGTCCTGCGTTGAACCCGGGACAGTTTGATTACCGCGATTATCTGAAACGCCGGGATATTCACGCGGTCTTTCGCGGCTACGGCTCGAAGGCCATGAGGATTCTGGACAGCCCTTCGGGCTGGGATTTTTTTTCATGGGTTCAGGATTTGCGGCGCGAAGGCGAACGGCGGCTGGAGCAGATGCTCCCTGAGAGACAGTCGTCGGTGTTGAAGGCGATGATTCTGGGAAAGAAAAAGGACCTCGATCCCGTGCTGAGGGATGCATTCATGAAAACCGGCACGGCCCATTTGCTGGCGATCAGCGGGCTGCACATGTCGCTGGTCGCAGGAACTCTTTATTTGGCACTGATTATTTTTCGAATTCCGCAGCGGGCCGCCGTGAGCCTGGCGCTGCCCGCCGTTATTTTTTATGTCTTTATTGCGGGAGCCGGTTTACCGGTTCGCCGGGCCGGCATCATGACGGCGGCAGCTTTCCTGACCGTGCTGCTGGAGCGGCCGCCTTATTTTTTGAATGGTTTTTTGATGGCGTTCTGTTTCATTCTCTGGTGGGATCCGGTTGCCCTGACGGATCTATCTTTTCAGCTTTCGTTCGCTTCTGTCTTTTCACTCTTCTGGTTCCTACGGGTACAAACGGAAACCTGGCCGATTCAACGGATTTTTTCCAGAAGCCTGGCTGTTTTACTCGGAACGATTCCGCTTGGATTGTATTATTTTCAGATTTTGTCGCCGCTGTCTCTCGTGGCGAATGCGCTGGCTATTCCGGTGTTTCATGCTGCGCTGATTCTCGGAATCCTCACCCTCTTTCTCGGGGGCATTCCCTTTACGGGTTTTCTCTTTACGCGCATAACGGAGTGGGTGGTGGAAGCGGCATTGAGACTGGTGGCGGTGCTGGCGTCCTGGCAGTTCGGATATTTTTATTTACCGCCGCCTTCGGCGTTGAGTATGGCACTGTATTACGGCGGTCTGCTGGCCTGGGGAGCCTGGCATTTGCGGAATCGAAAACCACTGCCCTGGGCAGGCCGGATCGCGCTGGCCCTGATTCTGTCGGCTGCGATTCTGGTTTATGGTTACAGCCGCGAACGGCTGCCCTTGAAAATTACGGCCCTTTCGGGCGGGAAGAATGAAATTTATCACATCGCGTTGAATCGAAAATCGAACTGGCTCATTAACACGGGCCGTTCGGCACCTTCGGACCAGGGCCGCTGGCTGGTTGCGCCCTACCTGCGGCACGAAGGGGTAAAACGGCTCGATGGCGTTCTGTTAACGGATTTCTACCGCAAACATACTGGCGGGCTGGAGACGCTCTGGAATAATTTCGATATCCGCTATCTGGTTTATTCTGCGGGAGCACGACTTCCGTTTACGACGCCATTTAAGGTGAACCGCTTTCCCGTGCGCGGGGGAGAGAATTTTGGTTCCGGTGCAGGGCGCTTTGAAATCGTGGCCGTTCTGGAAGGGCAGGTTTGTTATGCCTTTTACAAGGAGCCCTGGGCCTTTCTTTTCATCCCATCCTGGAGGCCGGAGTGGCAAACGGTAATTCCAGGGCTCGAACCGTCCCGGCACTGGGGTGTCTTCCTGCCGTCTGTCCGCGGGACAGCCGATGCCGCCCAGATTGAGTTTTTGAATCAGGTGAACCGGCACTTACAGCCTGTTTTCTGGATGCTGCCGCATTCCGAGGGGAGGCTTGAGGCGTGGGCGCAGCAATCCGGCGTTCCGATGTACAGTGCTGAAGGCGCCGGAGCCATCCAGTTTTCGCTTCGCGGGCCGGACAAAAATCACGGCCGGGAAAATAGCTCGCTTACCGTCCAGTCCTTTCTGCCCGGCGTGGAGGGGATTCATTGACAATGCAAAAAAAGGCGTGGTATAGTACCACCCAATTTGTGACGGAAATGAAAGCCTTCCCAATACTTATGCGAATTTCAAAAATCCTTCTCTGCCTGCCGCTGGCCGCGTTCTTTTTTCTGCCCGTTGCTGCCGCTGACTGGGTCTGGTCGCCGGAAGAAGGGCGCTTTGTTAACCCGGAAACCGAAGCCAAAGGCGCTGCCGACGAACAGTACCATTACGCCATGCAATTCTACAAAGAAGGGAATCTCGAAGAGGCCGTCAAGCAGTTTGAAATGCTCATCGAGAATTACCGCGAGGCTCCCATCGCGGCGGAAGCCCAATACCGTCTGGGAACCATTTACGAAGAAAATGCGGACTATGGCAAGGCCTTCGAGGCTTACAAAGAACTGATCAGTACCTACCCTCACAGTGAGCGCCTCAACGAAGTCGTCGAGCGCGAATTCCGCATCGGAAATCTCTACCTCTCCGGCAAAAAGGGGAAAATTATGGGGCTGGAAATTCTGCCGTCTCTGCCCAAAGCCGTCGAAATTTACAAGCATATCGTCGACAACGCGCCGTACAGCGAGTATGGGGATAAGGCCCAGTTCCATCTCGGGCTGGCTTACCGGCAAATGGGGCGGTTTGAAGAGTCGATGGAAGCCTTTCAGGCGCTCCTGGAACAATATCCGCAAAGTGATCTGGTTCCCAAGGCCCGGTTTCAACTTGCTGAAGTTTCTTTCGACAAATCCGCTTACCAGTTTCGCGATCAGCGCGCCCTGGATGATGCTGCGACCCAGGTGGACCGCTTTCTGGAACGTCATCCCGACAGTGCGGCTTCGGAAAAAGCAGCCCGGCTTCGCCAGGAAATCGATGAGAAGAATGCCGAAAAGAATTACGGCATTGGTCTTTATTATGAAAAAACCAATTATGTTCAAAGTGCCCTGATCTACTATTCGGATGTGGCCCGCCGCTACCCGCACACCCAGTGGGGGCAAAAGGCGATGGGGAAAATGAAAGCGCTGGAAGCTCCGGCGGAATACATTAACGCCGAAGTACGCGAAGTAGAAACCGAGATCGAAGCGGCCCGTGAGCAGCTGCGGCTGACAGAAAATGAAACTGAGCGCGAGCAGCTCAAACGCCGGCTGGAACGGTTGGACGAGAAGCGGAAGCGCGTGGAAAAAAGCAAGGAAGAGACACTTGATAGCCGCAAACAGGATCTGGAACGCCGTGAAAACGAACTCAAGGAAAAATTCAAGAATCTGAAGAAGAAAAAGAAACTGCTTGAGAAGAATCCTTCTGAGGATTTGCGCCGGGCGCTGGAGCGCTGGGAATTGTCTCTGGAGGGCGAGCGGACCGCTTTGCTCGAAGAGAAGCGGCAGCTGGCCGACTGGCATCACCGGTTAGGTAAGGATATGGACCGGAACGTGTGGGATTTCGTTCCCTTTATCGGGGAGGATGAAGAAGGAATCGATAAGGTTCGTGCGATTGAAGCCAAGAAATTCTTTAATCTTGCACGCGAAAAGAAAATGCTGCTTTCCGAAAAGGAGCTGCTTTACAAACAGCATGATGAAATTCTTCTTCAACTGGATGGTATGGACCAGTTGCGGAGTGATATGACGGCTCAAGGGGAAAGTTTTGAAGCGACGGAAGAAAAGGGAATGAAAGCGATCCAGGACCGCAAGGCCGATCTTGAAGCGCTGCGGGCTGAAATCGAAGAGTTGAAAGGTCAGCTGGAAGAAAAGAAGGAAATTTACGAGTCGCATTACGGAAAGAGCTGGACGGACTGGCTGACGATGCCGGCCGGGCTCGTGACGGTTCCGACCACGGCGATGGTGAATTCTTTGGCGGGTTTGAATCCTTTTCAATCGGATGAGAAGGATTTAAGGGAACTGCCGCTTGAAAAACTTCTGGAACGGGAAATGCATTTTAAAGAAAAGCTGGCGGCGCAAAAAGGGCTGGTCGATACGTTAAGTCAGGCATTCAATGAAGAGCTCGCCCTGCAGGAACGCCAGCGTCTGTTGAAGACCATGGAAAGTCAGGAAGATATCGATGTGCGGAAATTGCGGGCTGATATTCGCACCACGGAAAAGGCCATCCGTATGCGCTATGAAGAAATCAAAGACCGTCATGAAAAGAAGCAGGGGCTTTTGAGCGAGCTGGAATCGCTGGTGGAGCAGTCGCAGGAAAAACAGAATGCCATTGAAAAGGCCGTGACCGGCGTGTCGGGGCCTGCGCGCGGGGTTTTCCGGATGTCGAAAGCTTTTATTTTTGGCCTGGAGCCGCATGACGTTCAGGTAACCAAATCTGCAACGTCGAACCATTTGACAGGCGCGGATCGTGAAAAGGCCGAACGTTTGAAGGCCGAAATTGAAGCCGAGAGCCTGGTGATTGAGGCGCGCTATACCGAAATCGGCGAGTTGCAGAAGGATCTCGAAATTCTCAAAGCCAAGGCTTCCTTGGCGGGCGGACAGAAATTCCGTTCGGCGATGGTGGAGTTGCCGTATGCCTTCATCCAGGAAGCCGTGGAAAGCGCCAACCGTCTGATTCCCCGCAAAGACCGCGAGGAAGTGCTCATCCATTTGCTGGATAAGGAAACGGCCGAACTGGAGACCATGCGGGCGGAATATAAAATCGTTCAGGATTTGATTCAGGAGAAGACGAAGATCCGGACCGGCAAGATTGAGCCGAAAGAGCCGGAAGTAGAAAAGACGGCTGATGAATCGGCGGCGCCGGAAAAAGAACCGGATGCCCGCGAAGCGGAACTTCGGAAGGGGATGGAATCCGTGGCCCAGAAGCTGGCGGAAAGACAGCGTGCCTATGACAGTCAGCTGGCGGTGCTGCGGGCGCAGCGGCGTGTGATCGAAAATGAGCTGGAGACGAAGAAGTTTCATTCCGGCCAGAAAAAAGAGGGCAAGCGCCTGACGAAAGAAGAAGAATCCCTGCGGGATGAGCTCGAAGAAGTCGAAGAATCCATCCGGAATTTAATTGAGAAAGAACGGGAACTCGAGCAGGAAGAGTTCGATATTTTGAACCGGCGCATCCGGATGATTGACAATCTGGTCGGCAAAACGCTTTCCCGTGCGGCGGTAGAAGATTTGCTGGTGGAAAGAAAGCGCATGGAAGAGCGGCTTTCGCAGATCGAGCTTCGCCTGAGTTTCCTCTCCAAAGAACTGGAACGCTTTGAGATGGCGCGGCCGTCTCCGAATCCTTCCATTAACTAGACGAACGTGACCGTGAAGGGATCCTTGAAAATGCTGAATCCGGTGATTGATGGGTTCCGGAAACTGCCTTTGCTGGGGCTGTTATTGCTTCTCACAGTATCCGGATGTGGTTATACCCGCCATACGACACTTCCTAATAATATTAAAACGATCTATGTGGATACGGTCAAAAACGATATTCCGATTGACCGGCTTTATGCTTATCAGCCCGGGCTGGAGATCAAAATAACAAATGCGATCATTCGCCGGCTGCAGGTGGATGGGAATCTCAAAGTCGTGGAGCGTGAGCAGGCGGATGCGATTCTCGAGCCGGTTTTGATAGCTTTCGATCAGGAAGGACTTCGTTTTTCCCGGCTGGAATCGGTTCAGGAATACCGTCTGTATGTTGTTCTTTCGATGCGTTTGCTTGACGCCCGCAGCGGTAAGGTGATTTGGGAAGAACCGCAATTTTCGGGTGATGCCGATTATTTTGTGAGTGCCGAGAAGGCGCTTTCTCAAGCCCAGGCAACGGATAATGCCGTCGAACGGCTGGCTCGCAATGTGGTCGACCGTATTGTGGAGGACTGGTAAGCTGAATGGCCGCTGCCACCGACCGTGTTGTTCTTCTGCTTGGCGATTCATTCCTGATTGAAGAGAAGACGAACGAACTCGCCAAAAAAGTCCGGGCTTCTGCCGGATCCGACCTTCAGGTTCAAACATTCTATCTTGCCGACACGCCGCTGGATGATGTTCTGAGAGCCGCGCGGACATTGCCATTTCTGGTCGCCGGACAGATTTTCCATGTGCGGGAACTGGCCCGTCTTAAAAAGGCCGATCTGGAGTCTCTGGAAAAATACCTTCAGCATCCCGCGGATGCAGCCTGGATATTCCTCGAAGCGCCCGAGCTTCCTAAAAATCATGGGTTGAGTCCCTTGATGGAGCGTCTGGGTAAGGTTTTTGTGCTGGAGGGAAAAAGCGGAAATCCGGCGGTGAGGCGTTATCTTCAGGATAAAATCAAGCGTTCCGGCAAGCTGATTTCACCACGCGGGATTGCGCTTCTGGAAGAAGAAGCGGGGGAGATGCCGTCTTTTCTGGATTCCATGGTTGAACGACTGATTGCTTATGCCGGGGATGTGAACGAAATTTCTGAAGAAATGGTGCAGACATTTGCCGAGAATTGGGCGGAGGGCGATGTCTTTCAGCTTGTGAATGCGATTGTGGACCGGAAGCCGGATCAGGCGCTCAGACATTTCCGGCTGATCTTTCAGACGAATGACAGGGAAATCGGCGGACTGGTGGGGGCGGTGCATAACCGGATCCGCAAATTGTGGAAGGCGTCGCTTCTTTTATCGCGGGGATATCCTCAATCGGAAGTCATTAAGCAATGCGGGGTGTCCACCCGTCAGGCGCCGTTTTTTTTCAGGCAGTTGAAGCAGTTGCCCAGGAAACGGCTGGAGGCTGCCCTGGAAGGTTTGTTTGATTTTGACTGGAAAATGAAGTCGGGCCGGGGAGAAGCGGTCCCGGCCCTGGAATCCTGGATTTTAAATCTTACGACTTAGACTTGGAAGGAAGCTTGGCAAGGAAGACCGTAACGCGGGATTTCTTGCGATCGGCTCTGCCGCGGGGAACAATGCCGCGGGTCACGGCGCGGTCGAAACGGGAAATAAGGCGCTGGCCGATTTCCTTGGCCTTGGACGGGTTGTCCGAGGCGTTCTTCCGCATGTTTTTTTCCAACGTCTTTAACTCAGATAAAGTCGCCTGGTTGCGTTCCCGTTTGCGGGCATCGCTTCGCATGCGCTTAATAGCAGATTTGATATTCGGCATATGGTTGAGTTTCCTCCCGGAAAAAGTCCGCACAATGTAACACAGCCCGAAGGGGCTGTCAATCGAGTTTCAGGTAAGCCGGAAGCGAACGCTCCCGCGTCGGCCGGAGGGAGGTTCATGCAGGCTGCCGGACTGATTGGCGGCATGACCCTGCTGAGCCGGATTCTGGGTATGGCGCGGGATATGGTCTGCGCCTTTCGCTTCGGTACCAACTGGCAGTGGGATGCATTTCTGTATGCCTTCATGATTCCAAACTTCTTCCGCCGGCTGGTGGCGGAAGGGGCGTTATCACCCGCTTTTATCCCGGTTTATACAGAAGTTCTGAACCGCAATGGAGCTGAAGCCGCCTGCCGCGTGGCGACGCTTGTCTTGTCCCTTCTGTCCATCGTATTTGCCGTCTTCCTTTTGCTTGTAGAGACCGGTCTCTCGCTCGGGATTCAGGCCGCCGGCACGGATTCCATTTTTGGTCTGGCAATGGACCTGATGCGTTACTTTTTCCCGTTTCTTTGTTTCATGTCGCTTTATGCGCTCGGGATGGGCATCCTTCACAGCCACCGGCGTTTTTTTATGGCTTCAGTCGGTCCCATTGTCCTGAATTTGTTCTGGATTGCCGGGGCCTTCTGGATTGTGCCGCTGGCGGGACCGGAAATGAAAAACCAGGTGCGCTGGCTGGCCGGGATTCTGCTGGCGGCCGGGCTGCTGGAGGTCGTGCTTTTGCTGCCTTCGCTGAAGCGTGTCGGCGCGTCCATCCGTCTTCCGGTAGCGGAAACATGGCAGGCCGTCACCCGGATGGGGAAATTGCTTGGTCCTGCCATCCTGGGCTTTGCCATTGTCCCGCTGAATATCCTCGTCGATATGACTTTGGGAATCTGGATTGGTGAAGGAGCCAATTCCAGTCTCTGGTATGGAAACCGTTTGATGCAGCTGCCGCTCGGCGTTTTTGCCATTGCGCTCGGAAGTGCGCTTTTGCCGGCCTTGTCGACGCATACGGCCGCCGGTGAGCTTAAGGACGCTGAGAAGGCCGTTCGGATGGCGCTCAAGGCCATCCTGTTTATCATTCTGCCTTGTTCTTTGGGTTTGATTTTATTGCGGGATCCCATCGTCCAGCTCCTGTTTGAGCGCGGTGAATTCGACGCGCTTTCATCCTCAAGAACCTCGGCCGTGCTTTTATGTTATTCCTTAGGGCTGGTGGCTTTTTCCGGTCAGAAAATTCTGATTGTGGGATTTTATGCGGCGCAGGACACACGGACGCCTGCACGGCTGGCGGCGGTTTCATTTGCCGCGAATATCGGTCTCAATCTGATTCTTATGGTTCCGCTGCAGGAAGCAGGGTTGGCGCTCGCGACTTCGCTTTCGGGGATTGTACAGTTCTTCTGGCTGCTGCACCGGTACGAAAAGACCGTTTTAAAATTGGATCAACAGGATATCCGGCGCTTTCTGAAAAAAATTGCAGCGGCCGCCATTTTGATGAGTGCCGCGTGCCTTGTGTCCTGGAGATTTGTGGCCGACAGCCGGTTTCTTGCGGTGCTGGTCCCGATTCTCATTTCCACGATCGTCTATTTTTCGGCCTGTTTTATCTTGCGCGTCAGTGAAGCCCGGGATCTGATCCGGTGGCTGACGAGCCGGGGACGAAAGATCAATTTATGAGCAAGGAAAAACTGAAAGCAAGAGTCAATCAAATCCCGTTTACGCCGGGCGTTTATCTCATGAAGGATGAATCCGGTGAAGTCCTTTATATAGGAAAGGCGCGTGCGCTGCGCAAACGCTTGCGATCCTATGTGGCGAATAAGGCCCAGTTGCCGAAAATCGAAGTGCTGATGAGCAAAGTATGCGAGATTGACTACATGGAAACCTCAACAGAAGTCGATGCGCTTCTCCTTGAGGCCCAGCTGGTACGTCGATTTCAGCCGCGTTACAACAAAGAGTTGAAGGATGATAAGAGCTATCCGCTTCTTAAAATTACGAACGAAGCATTTCCACGCATTCATTTGACGCGTAATCGTTCCGACCGGAAAGCGGCGTATTACGGGCCGTTTACCGATGCCAAGCTTTTGCGGGAAGCGATCAGCCTGATCAATACACTGTTTCCGATCCGGAAATGTCAAAAGCTCCCCAAAACCGCCTGCCTGTATTATCACATCGGCCAGTGCCTGGCCCCGTGCATCAAACCGGAGATTGGGGAGGAATACGCGAAGACAGTGGATGAAATCCGCGGTTTTTTGGGGGGCGGTAAAAAAAGCTTTGTGGAATATTTGACGGAGCGGATGCATGCCGCCGCCCGGGAATTAAGATTCGAAGATGCACAATTTTTTAAAGAACAGATCATGGCGCTCGGGAAACTCAAAAAGAAACGCTATTCCGTCTCCAAAGACGAGGCGTCGATCGCGCTTTCGGCAACGCTGGAGCTGAGAAAATTGCTGGAGTTGGAAAAGCTGCCGGAAAAAATTGTCTGTTTTGACGTTTCCAACGTGCAGGGGGATAAAGCGGTAGCTTCCAAGGTGAGTTTTTACCGGGAATTGCCGGATAAGCTGGAATACCGCCGGTACCGGATCCGGACGGTGGCCGGGATTAATGATTACGCCATGATTCAGGAAGCGCTGGAGCGGATGCTGGTTGGATTGAAGGAAGGCCGCGAAACCTTTATCCCGGATGTCATTATGATTGATGGGGGGAAGGGACATTTGAATGCGGCGCGTGAAGTCCTCGAACGCCAGGGATTTGAAGAGATCCGGCTGATTTCCATCGCAAAGCGGTTTGAGTGGGTTTATCGCAGCGGCAGTACCGAGCCGCTTCCATTTGCACGGGATTCATCCGCGCTCCATCTCTTGCAGCGCGTCCGGGATGAAGCACACCGGTTTGCGATCACCGATCACCGGAATCTGAAAATCAAATCCATGTCGGCGTCAGC
>CAZGID010000056.1:0-12492 GCA_964526065.1 uncultured bacterium | reverse complement strand
TTCAGGAAGCTTTTCAGGTGATGCAGGAAATGCAGGATGGCCCCGATCTTTATGATGCATTTTTGACGGCATTGAAACCGCGGGTGAAAGCAAAAGGCAAGGAGCTTTTTCATCCTTTGCGCATGGCGGTGACGGGCCGACTGAATGGCCCGGAACTCAAACGGCTATTTCCGGTTCTTGGTAAAGAAAGGGTAGGGCGCAGGCTGGAACGGGCTCTGCAGAGTTCCCGGGAGACGGCATGATTCGTTTTTTTGACACGCTGGAGGGGAAGCTTCGCGCTTTTGACAAGAAGCCCGGGGATACGGTTTCTCTCTATGCTTGTGGACCGACGGTTTATGATTACGCCCATATCGGGAACTTCCGCACTTTTGTTTTCGAAGATTTGTTAAGACGTTTTCTGGAGGTCTCGGGATTCGCGGTGAAGCATGTGATGAATATTACGGACGTCGATGACAAGACGATTGCAGGGGCCAACCGGACGGGGCAGGCCCTCGACGCGTATACCGAAAGATATACGAAGGCCTTTTATGAAGATCTGGAAGCGCTTCATATTCTGCTTCCCAATTGCCCGGCGGAAGCACCCCGGGCGACCCGCGAGATTCCAGCGATGGTTGAATTAATCCGGCAGCTGATCGATAAGGGACATGCCTACGCCCAGGACGGCTCTGTCTATTTCCGGGTTTCCACGTTTTCAGATTACGGGAAGCTTTCCAAAAAAAAACTCGAACGGAATATCGACGGTGCGCGCGTGGACTCTGATGAATACGAAAAAGAACAGGCGCATGACTTTGTGCTCTGGAAAAAAGCAAAGCCGGAAGAACCCGCTTGGGATTCGCCCTGGGGGCGGGGGCGGCCGGGCTGGCATATCGAATGTTCCGCGATGAGCATGAAATATCTTGGTGCATCCTTCGACATTCATGCGGGCGGTGAAGATCTTATTTTTCCTCATCATGAAAATGAAATTGCTCAATCGGAAGCAGCGACCGGCACGAAGCCTTTTGTGCGCTATTGGATTCATTGTCGTTTTCTGCTTGTGGACGGGCAGAAAATGTCCAAGTCGCTGGGCAATTTCTATACGTTACGGGACCTGCTTGAGCGGGGTTATGATGCCGCCGCGATCCGTTACGGCTTGCTTTCCACGCATTACCGGACCCCGCTCAATTTTACGCTGGAAGGATTGAAAGAAGCGCAGGAGTCAGTCCGGAAACTGGATGACGCTTTTTATCTTTGTCTGAGCTGCCGGGAAATGGCGGCGGAGACGGCTGATGATGAAGGGGAAACTCTGAATTCGGAGCTCGATCAACTTTACCGGTCCCGGATTCTTACGTCCCTGGAAGACGACTTGAATATTTCGGAAGCTTTGGCCGCCCTTTTTGAATGTGTGCGGCAAATCAATCGTTGTTATTCGCAGGGCAAGATGGGTCGAAAAGCGGGACAGGCTGGTCTGGATTTTTTTAAACGGATTGAGTCTTTGTTTGGGTTTGGCGTGACGGATGACGGGACCATTCCCGAAGCGGTACGGACCGTCTGTGAACGGCGCAATGCTTTGAGAGCGAGGGCGGAATTCCGTACAGATCCGGCCTTGCGGGAGGAATCCGACAAGTTGAGAGATGAGATGGGCCGTCTCGGCTGGAATGTCCGGGATGCCCGTCCCGGCGGCCTGTGTACGGTGAAGCATAAGCGGCGGAAGTGGGACGCAGAATGAAACGGAAAGGATATTTCATTTCTTTCGAAGGCCCCGAGGGCAGCGGCAAAAGCACGCAGATCCGTCTTGCGAAACAGGTCCTCAGCCGTTTGAAAAGGAAATGCCTGGTGGTTCGGGAGCCGGGAGATACGAAGGCCGGTGAGGCGATTCGTGAGATCCTGCTGAAACCGCGTTACCGTGGTTTGGAAAAAGAGACAGAACTTTTGCTTTATCTGGCCGCCCGGGCCGAAATCGTAGTGAAGCGAATTCTCCCGGCTCTTCAAAAGGGTTGGGTGGTCATTTGCGACCGCTTTGAAGATTCGACACTGGCTTATCAAGGATACGGCCGGAAAATGCCGGTAAACGCCATATTGGATATCAGCCGGCTTGTCCGGGGAAAGTGCCAGCCTGATCGTTCGTTTCTTGTGGATATTCCGGTAAAGGAAGGCTTGGCGCGCCGGGGCAAGAAGCTAGACCGGATGGAACAGGAGTCGCTGCAGTTTCATAATCGGGTCCGCCGCGGCTTTCTGGAATTGGCCCGTAAAAACAAAAAGCGTTTTATGATTCTTGATGGCCGGCGGCCGATTCAGGAGACGGCCGCTAAAATTAGAAAGCAGCTTGAATATGATCTTCGATAAACTGGAAAGTGAAGAATTCGCCGTTCGCGTTTTAAGAACGCATATTGAAACCGAGCGCGTTGCGGCCACCTATATTTTTTCAGGATCTCCGGAATCTCCGCGGGAGGAGCTGGCGCTGGCTTTTGCGGCGGCCATTAACTGCGGGGAAGGCAGGCGGTTTGAATCCTGTCCGTGCGTGGTCTGCCGCCGTATCGAATCCGGACAGCATCCCGATATTCGCTTTATCGGGGATGACGAGGCGCGCAGCCTGAAAATCTAAGAAATCCGTAAAATGCTTACCTGGGTGAGTCTCAAGCCTTACGAAGCGAAATATAAATTTTTTATTTTGAAAGATGCGGAACGACTGACCGTAGAGGCGGCAAACGCACTGTTGAAAACGCTGGAAGAACCGCCTCCGCATACCATTTTTTGCCTGCTGGTAGAGAACCGGGCGAATTTGCTGGAAACAATCCAGTCACGTTCCTTTGAACTCCGTTTAGCCGGTCGCGCCGAGGAACCGGACTATGCGAGGCTGCGTGAGTCTCTGCCGGGCATCGAGGATCAGACATGGGCTGATTTTCTGGAAAATTATCAGTCCGCCGCCCGCGAGGAGGCCGGCCGGGTTCTGGGTGAAATGCTTTTTTATTTTCGCGAACAGATTCAATGTGAAATTCAAAGGCCAGGATCCGCGCCCCATCGGTGGCCTTCGTATCTGAAAGCCTTGGATACGGTTTATGAAACCCGTGAAGCCGTCGATGCGAATGCCAATATCAAGCTGGCATTGACGCGCCTGGCCGTTCAATTAGAAAGCATTCTTCCATCCGAGAGATAATTATGAATAAAAAATATTACATTACGACGCCTTTATATTATGTCAATGCCAAGCCTCATATTGGTCATGCGTATACCAATGTCATCTGCGACACGTTTTCGCGGTTCCAGCGATTTTGCGGTAAGGATGTTTTCTTTATGACGGGAACGGATGAACATGGAACTAAAATTGAAAAGACGGCGCGGGACCAGGGCAAAGAGCCCAAACAGTATGTGGATGAAATTGTGCCGCATTTTAAATCGCTGTGGAGTGATCTTAAAATTCAATATGATTATTTTATTCGCACAACGGATGTATCTCATAAACAGGTTGTGCAGCATGTGCTGCAGGATCTCGAGGCGCGGGGAGAGATTTATAAAGCTAAATACGTCGGCTGGTATTCCATCAAAAGTGAGACGTTTTATACGGAGAGTGAATTGATTGACGGGCGTTGTCCCGATACGGGTGGTGAAGTCCAGAAAATTGAGGAAGAAAATTATTTCTTTCGTCTTTCCAAGTATCAGGACTGGCTGATTGATTACATTCAAAAGAATCCGGCATTTATCCTTCCTGAAATGAGACGCAACGAGGTACTGGGGTTCCTTAAGCAGCCGCTTCAGGACCTTTGTATTACCCGTCCCCGCGAGCGGCTGTCCTGGGGAATTGAGTATCCGGGGGCGCCCGATTACGTGGTCTATGTCTGGTTTGACGCCTTGTTGAATTACATCAGCGGTATCGGCTATTCCGTGGATGAATCACGGTTTAATAGTCTTTGGCCGGCAGATGTGCACGTGGTGGGGAAAGATATTCTGCGCCATCACGCGGTCTATTGGCCGATTATGCTCAAGGCCTGCGGGATTGAAATGCCGCGAACGGTTTTGGCGCACGGCTGGTGGACGCTGTCCGGTGCTAAGGTTTCCAAGTCCAGCGGCAACATTGTGGACCCCGGCGAATTGATTCGTAAATACGGACTCGATCCCTTTCGTTATTTCATGTTGAACGAAGTGACAATCGGTTTTGATGGAGCCTATTCGGAAGATTTGCTGCGGGAACGTTATACACACGATCTGGCAAACGACCTCGGTAACCTTTGGTTTCGTCTTGCGTCCATGGTCGGAAAATATTTTGACGGAAAGCTCCCAGAAGACCCGGGATGCGCGAGCGATCCGCTTTTGCAAATGGCTTTGAATCTTTGGGGGCCGGTTCAGTCGGCAATGACGGAGCATGACCCGCGCCGCGCGTTACAGGCGATGTGGGAAGTGATTAAACGCGCAAATCAGTATGTGGAAGAAAATAAGCCTTGGGTGCTGGCCAAAGATCCCGAACGGCGTTCTGAATTGGCGCGTGTCATGTGGGTGCTGGCTGAAAGTCTGGCTCATATCGGCTGTTTGCTGCTTCCGTTCTTACCGGATACTGCTGAGAGCATTCTTGAGCGGCTTCAGTTAAATAAACACATTATCATATCTGCGCCCGAACAATTTCAGCGTTTGTTTTTGAAGGCCGGAAATGCCATTGAGCGTGGAGATGCTCTTTTCCCGAAGCTGGAGGATTGATGCGGCTTTTCGATTCGCATGTTCACTTTCATTTTCCCGATTTTGATGCCGACCGGAGTGAAGTGTTGGCGCGCGCCCGGGCCGAGGGTGTAAGCCACTTTATAAATGTGGGAACGGATGTGGAGAGTTCCCGCGCTTCACTTGCTATTGCGGAGCAGTCGGAAACCATCTGGGCGGCGGCGGGGATTCATCCTCATGATGCGCATGCTGCCCGGGATGAAGATTTTGAAGCCATTGAAGCGTTGCTTGCGCATCCGAAAATGGCGGCGATAGGCGAGGTGGGGCTCGATTTTTTCCGGAATCTTTCACCGCGGGAGGTTCAGGAAGAAGTTCTGGTGCGATTTATCGGACTGCATAAAAAGACCGGAAAACCTTTGATTATCCATTGCCGGGATGCTTATGAGGAATTGATCCAGCTGTTACAGCGTGAATCTTCGGAGCTATACCGCGGCGTGATCCATTGTTTTTCGGGCGATGCCGCATTTATGAAACGTTTGCTGGATCTGGGGTTTTACATTTCCTTTGCAGGACCTCTGACGTATAAAAAAAATGAGATCTTGCGTGAGGCCTGCCGCACATGTCCTTCTGATCGCATTCTGGTCGAAACAGATGCTCCTTTTTTGCCGCCGCAAACCAGGCGCGGCAAGCGCAATGAACCCATGTACATGACTGAAACGGCATCTATGGCGGCCGAACTTCATCAGATGGACCTGGAAAGATTTTCGGAACACCTCTTCGCGAATACCCAGCAAGCGTTCGGCTTATGTTGAGCGAACTGCGTCGATTTTTCGGAAAAGAAGAGCGGGTGTACGCCGCTACTTTCATCCTCCTTACCCTGCTCTATGTCGTCTTGCTGTTACTGGCGAAACCGTCCCAAAAAACGGAAACTTCAGGCGCCATGGATGAATTCAAGGCTGCCGAAAAGCAATGGCAGAGTCAGCTTTCCAATGAAGAGGCGATGGAGCAGTATGTTGAGAAACATCCCGCGGAAGCCGCTTTATTTAATTTGATGTCGGTTCTTTTCATCGCGGCATTTGCGTTTGGCACATTTTTTAATGTTGCATTGATCCTCCGTAAACCGCTTCGGGACCGCCTCTGGCGCGCCCCTCCCGGGGAATCCGGAATCCACTGGTCCTTTGTTCAATTGTGTCAGGTAATTCTTTTCTGGATTCTGGCCAGCTTCGCTTTGAGCTTTGTGATGGCGATGGCCCAGGATTACGGCTGGCTGACCATGAGCAAAAATGTAATTTTACTTTTGCATACAACCATTATGGACCTTTTGGGGGTGGTGGTGATCCTTGCCGTCATCTACCGTGCTTCGGGAACCTGGCGTGATCTTGGTTTCAGGATGCGGCTCGGAGAATTTTGGCGGGAAGCCGGCGCCGGCCTGATGGGATATATCTGTGTTTTGCCCGTTTTCTTTGTTGTGCTGATTTTGCTGGTCGTCCTGGCTAAGCTGGCAGGGTATGAGCCCCCTGCGCATCCTTTAGTGGAGATCTTTATTGAAGAAGAGGTTCGCGCTCCCTGGGTAATTATTTATTCCGTGATTCTTGGCAGCGTTCTGGGTCCGGTCATTGAAGAGATTTTTTTTCGTGGTTTCGCTTATTCGTTGTTAAAGGCAAAATGGGGACGCAGTTGGGCGATGATCACCACCTCTCTTTTCTTTGCCTTCATCCATCAGAATGAGTTTGCATTTCTTCCAATTTTTGTGCTCGGTATGGGATTGGCCTGGCTTTATGAGCTTCGAGGAAATCTGGTTGCGCCTATTTTTATGCATGTAGCGCATAACTGTCTCTTTATGGGGTATTTTTTTGCGGCCAAAAACGTAATTATGCAGACAGGAAGTTAATTTGCTCTATATCGTGTTCTGGATCATTCTCTTTCTGATGACTGTGACCATTCATGAAGTGAGTCATGGGGCGGTCGCGTTTCTTCGAGGCGATACGACGGCACGGGATGAGGGGCGTCTGACGTTGAACCCATTGAAGCACCTGGATCCGTTCTGGACCGTGATTTTTCCGGTTTTACTTTTTTTCTCGACGGGAGGCCGCTTTGCCATCGGAATGGCGAAGCCGGTTCCGGTCAATTTTTTGCGGCTGAAGAATCCTCGCAGCGATATGATCTGGGTAGCTCTGGCCGGTCCCGTTTCCAATATTGTGCTGGCGGCCGGGTTGGCAGTGGTATTGCATCATTTTATTGATTCCGTGCTGCTGCTTTATGCGATCTATTTTAACCTCGGCCTGGCGGTGTTCAATTTGCTTCCCATTCCGCCTCTCGACGGATCCAAAGTGATTGCGGGTTTGCTTCCCGCTTCCTGGAGTTGGCCTTTTTTGCGTTTTGAAAAATATGGTTTTTTGCTCATCCTTGGACTTTATCTTACGGGCTGGCTTTTTCGCTGGATACTGCCCGGCATCAATCTGCTGGCACGCTGGATGGGCGTCCCCGGCATTCATCTGGTTTAGGAGGTTGTATGGCTGTTGATCCCATTAAATTCCGGAAGAACTGTTTGTATTTGCTTGATCAGCGGAAGCTCCCGGAAAAAGAAACATGGATTGCGTGCCGTGATGCCGCCCGTGTTCACTGGGCCATCCGGGAAATGGTGGTGCGTGGAGCCCCGGCGATTGGCATTACCGGGGGGTATGGCCTGTATTTGGCGATGCTGCGCTATCGAGGAACGGAACAGGGATGGCTGAAATATTTAAAAAACCGGGCGGATTATCTTAAGGCGTCACGTCCAACGGGAGTGAATCTCAGAAATGTGATTGATTTTATTGTCTCGCGGGTTGCGAAACGCCATGCTGCAGGCGGCAGACAGGCGTTGGCTGAGATTCTGAAACTGGCCAAGGGGGTTCATGAAGAAGATGTGCGGTTATGCCGTGCGATTGGGCGTCATGGAGCCCGTCTTTTTAAATCTGGCGATCAAGTCCTGACGCATTGCAATGCAGGCGGGCTGGCAACATCCGGCTATGGAACGGCGCTCGGTGTGATTTATGCAAGTCACGAAAGTGGTAAGAAACTTATGGTTTATGCCGATGAGACGCGTCCCTTGCTTCAGGGGGCCCGGCTAACGGCCTGGGAATTAAAAAAGAGCGGAGTGCCGTGCGCCCTGGTTTGTGATAATGCGGCGGCAAGTCTCATGAGTGCGGGCAAGGTGGACCGGATTGTGGTTGGCGCTGATCGAATTGCGGCGAACGGGGATACGGCGAATAAGATCGGTACCTACAATCTGGCGGTTTTGGCCCGGGTCCATGGCATTCCATTTTATATTGCCGCGCCGGGCACGACATTTGATTTTACGATTAAAGACGGCCGCGGTATTCCCATCGAGGAACGCCATGCGCGTGAAGTGACTGAAGGCATGGGGCGGCGGACAGCGCCGAAGGGCATTGCGGTTGTGAATCCGGCATTTGATGTGACTCCGGCCCGCTACATTTCCGCTTTCATTACGGAAGCGGGCGTGCTGCGCCCGCCATTCCGGCGGTCGTTTCAAAAGTTGAAAAAACGTCAGGCCATTCATGATTGAAGAATTTGAATTGTTGAACCGGGTTCGCGGGCTGATGCCCAAAAATTTGAGAGAACCGCTCGGCCTCACCGATGATGCGGGGCTCTGGCGAGGCAAGGGGCCCGTTCCGGACGTTTGGGCGACGGATACACTGGTGGCCGGCATCGACTTCCTTCCCGGTAAAGCAAAACCGGAGGCGGTGGGGCATAAGGCGCTGGCAATCAATCTGAGCGACATTGCCGCGATGGGAGCTTGCCCTAAAGGGTTTTTGATCACCCTGGGCATTCCTCCGGATTTTCAGTGGGCCTGGGTGCGAAGGTTCTATCACGGATTGCTCAAGCTGGCGCGTCAATACCGGCTGCTGTGTCTGGGAGGCGATATCACGCGAGCAAAAAGTTTTTTTGCGACGATTGCGGTGGGAGCCGTGCAGCCAGCCGGCGGGGTGGTTTCCCGGAAAGGGGCTGTGGCGGGAGACTGGATTGGGGTAACCGGCGAATTGGGCGGTTCCATTTTGAGGCATCACCTGATGTTTCAACCGCGGATTGAGGTTGGCCGTTTTCTTGCAGAAAATTGCCGGGCGCATGCCATGATTGACATTTCGGACGGGTTAATTCAGGATTTGGGACATCTGTTGAGCCTTTCAAAAACCGGAGCCGTGCTGGAAACGGATGCGGTCCCGGTTTCGGCGGATGCGTTTCGACTTGCACGGCGGCAGCGTGCGGCAGCGCTCCGGCGCGCCTTGACCGATGGCGAAGATTTTGAATTGTTGTTTACGGTATCCGACGTGTGCCGTCTTAAAATGGACCGCATTTGGAAGCGGCGTTTTCCCGGTATTCGCCTTTCATGGATTGGGAAAATTGTGCCCGGGCGCCCGCAGATTCATTGGCGGCAGGGCGGGCGGCCCTTTCAGATGAAATTGAATCGAACCGGCTTCTCTCATTTTCAATAATGCGAACATTGCGGAAGATCAGGACGCAGAGACCGGAAGCTACAATTCGAGCCGGCATGGAATTTGCTTCTCAATTGAAAGCCGGCGATGTCATCGGGCTCTTTGGTGATTTGGGAAGCGGTAAGACGACGTTTGTTAAGGGGTTGGCTAAAGGGCTAGGGTTGAAAGATACGGGGGATGTAAAAAGCCCGACCTATGTGCTGATGCATATTTATCCGACGCGCATTCCGCTGCATCATTTTGATTTGTACCGGTTAAGCTCTGGGGATGATCTCGACACGATCGGGTTTGAGGAATTTATGAATGAGGCCGTGATCAGCTGTGTCGAGTGGGCCGATAAAGCGCTGGACCGTTTTCCCGTCAATGCCTATCATATTTATTTTAGAACACGCCGCGATGGTTCCCGGTCGATTGAAATCCGGCAGGCCGGGACTTTGACGCGGAAACGGGGTTTGCGTTCATGAAATCAAATTCACAGGATTTTGAAATTCGTTTTTACGAGAGGCTGGTTCAGGACAAACCGGATTATGTTGATGCGCTCACGCTTTTGGCACAGGCATACACGCAGCGGAAGCAATACCGCAAAGGTTTGCGTGTTGATCAGCAGTTGGCCCGGCTTTGTCCGACGGATCCGGTCGTTTATTACAATCTTGCATGCAGTTATGCCTTGCTTGGGTTTCGCCTGAAAGCCTTAACCTCTCTTAAGAAGGCGGTTGCGCTTGGCTACCAGGATTTTCGGTTTATGAAACATGACCCGGATCTCGCGTCCCTGCATCAAGATGAAGCTTTCCTCAAGCTTTTTCGACGCCATGAGGAGGAAGATGGCTGACGTTTCCCGTCGGGAAATTTTGTTCCTTTGCAGTATCGTGGCTGGCGCTGTTTTGGGCGTGCTGGCCGGTTCATTTTACCCTCAGCAAGCCGTGTCCTTCGGCTTTCTTGGCCACCTTTTTTTAAATGCGCTCAAAATGATGGTGCTTCCGCTGATTGTCACGTCGCTGATAGCGGGCGTGACGAATCTTGGAAGCGCGCGAAAATTGGGCCGCTTTGGTTTCTGGACCCTGTTTTACTATCTGACGACGACCGGCTTTGCCGTGCTGGTCGGTATTCTCCTTGTTGATTTGATTCGTCCCGGTATTGGATATCCTGTGCAGGCGGCAGAGGTCATGCCGACGGTAGCCTCCGACTATTCCGTACAAAAGGTTCTTCTCGGTATTATTCATCCGAATCTCATTCAAGCGGCCGCAAATTTTGATATCCTGCCGCTCATTTTTGCGTCGCTGCTTTTTGGTGCCGCTGTTAATGCGATTGGAGAAAAAGGGAGAGCCATTGCTTCGTTGATTGATGCATTGCAGGATACGGTGATGCGCGTTGTTCACTGGATTGTGCTCTTTACGCCATTTGGAGTTTTTGGGCTTATTGCGGAACGGCTTGGCAAGGCCGGCGGCGGGGAAGCGGTGCTTGATCTTTTTATGCAGCTCGGAAAATATTGCGGAACCGTTATTCTGGGATTAGCGATTCACGGCCTTGTGATTCTTCCCGTCATCCTCTTCCTTTTTTCAGGACGGAATCCTCTCGAATACGGTGCCCGGCTGGGGAAAGCCATATTGACGGCATTTTCAACATCTTCATCGTCGGCAACGCTGCCCGTGACGATGGAAGGGGTTCAGGAAGCGGGGGTTTCTAAAAAGTCAGCCGATTTTGTGCTGCCCATCGGGGCGACGGTCAATATGGACGGAACTGCCTTGTACGAAGCCGTGGCTGCAATTTTTATCGCCCAATCCTATGGGATTGATCTGGAAATCGGACATAAAGTGATTATTTTCCTTATGGCCACATTAGCCGCGATCGGCGCGGCCGGTATACCGGAAGCCGGACTTGTGACCATGGTGTTGGTGCTGCAAGCCGTTGGGCTGCCGGTTGAGGGGATTGGGTTGATTCTGGCAATTGACTGGTTTCTGGATCGCTGCCGCACGACCGTCAATGTCTGGGGAGATGCGGTGGGCGCGGCCGTGATCGACCGCTGGGAAGCGCGGAGCCGAATATGAGCGTTCAAACGGGACGGATTAGTGTTTCTTCCAAAGGATTCTGCGACATCGTTGATTTGACCCCGAAAGCTTCGGATATTCTTGTCAAAGCGGGATTGAAATCCGGCATTGCCACCCTTTTTGTTTCCGGATCGACAGCGGGTTTGACGACTGTTGAATACGAGCCGGGATTGATCAAGGATCTGAAAGAATTTTATGAAAAGATTATTCCTCAGCGGCAGTTTTACCATCATGAAGAAACCTGGCACGACGGGAATGGTTTCTCCCATGTCCGGGCATCTTTGCTGAAACCGTCTTTGACGGTGCCTTTTATTGACGGAAAATTAACGCTCGGGACCTGGCAGCAGATTATCCTCATTGATTTTGATAACCGGCCCCGCAAGCGTGAAATCATCGTGCAGCTTTTAGGAGAGGCATGACAGCGCGGTTTTTTCGGGCGCTGGCTTTCTTGATTGTCGTCGCAGGGGCATGTCCTCCCAGTTCGTATTCCATTCCGGATTCCCGGGACCCCGAGGCCTGGTATGCCCGGGCGCGGCTTGACTTGGAATCCGCATCCCTGATTCATCGTGAACTGAGAAGCCCGGATCAAGTCTGTTTCCTTTCCCATCAAGCCGTCGAAAAACTGCTGAAGGGTTCGTTGATTGAATCCGGGCAGGAGGCGCCTCGCACTCATGACAGCGCCGATCTTTTGCGGCGTCTGGGTAAACCGGAGCTCATTTCTTTTTTCGAGAATCGTCTTGGGCGTATGGATGCACTGTATGTCTCGAGTCGATACCCAAAGACGGACCCCATGCTGCAACCGGATACAGGAGATTTTTGTCTGCAAACTGCCGTCGATTTTTTTGATCGATGGATGTCGCATCGGGAAAAATCGATGTAAGGACTGGCGAGATTTGAAAAATGCGATATTATTTAAAAAAATAAGAATAATCCGGAACCATGGGAGGGGAACAGCCTAATGAAGAGAAATTCTCACGTTGTCAGTATTGATGATTATGAAAAAATTGTCGGCAGTGAAACCATCGAGCGTATTCGGAAGAAAGCCGCTCATTTGCATGATACCCATGTCGTGAATGTGAATTCGACCTACTATGGGGGTGGTGTGGCCGAAATCCTGATGTCACTGACCCTGTTAATGAATAGTCTCGGGGTGCGTACCGGATGGAGAACGATTACAGGGCGGCCCGATTTTTTTAATGTCACCAATTCTTTCGATTAAGGCCAGCAGTGAAGAAAAAGTGACGGTATTATCCCCACCAACGACTAATTGGAGTTCATCACCTTTTAAGTTTTGGTTAATTAAATTTTTGAAGTTTATTAATTGTTCAGTT
>CAZGID010000055.1:10163-12820 GCA_964526065.1 uncultured bacterium | reverse complement strand
GCAGCCGGAGATGGTCCTCTTCCAGCACCATCAAGCTGACCACTTCATTATTGGAAATTGCGACCGCTTTATCCCCTTCTTCTGTCGCATGCTCTCGACTGATCAAATGCCGTTCCAGCAGAAACTGACGGTCAATCTCGTTGAGTTCTTTATAACGCAGGAAAAGGGAGTCCTTCATCCACGCGCTCTGGGAAATAGCACCCTGAACACTGGCAATGACTTGCTCCTGCTGATCCGAGTCGAGCTTAGGACTAAAGGGATAGCCCTCGATATTACGCGCCAGGCGCACACGGGAACTGACGACAATATCGCTGTTCGGCCCGGTGGATTTCAGCCATTCTGCCGGCTTTTGGACAAGTGAATTAAGCGTTGCCACCATCATTTTTTCCCGCTTTTTACCTTATCGAGAATTTTCTTAATCTCATCGCGAACTTTGGCGGCCTCTTCAAATTCTTCACTTTCGATACAATGGGCCAGCCGGTCCTGAAGAAGCCGTAAATCGTGGGACGCTCGAACCATCTTGGGAACACGCGAGGGCTTTTTTCCGATATGGTTACCGGCTCGCTGGACCCGTTTGATCAGGGGCATCAACAGACGGCTGAATGCGTCATAGCAATGGGCGCAGCCAAGCCGTCCGCTTTTAGCAAATTCATCATAGATCATGCCACAGGCCTCACAGCGCAGAACCTTTTCTTCTTCTGCCTCCGGGCCGGGTTCCGCCAGTCCCGCCAGAATATCCCCAAAATTGAAGTGGGTCTTAAAATCCGTCCCCTTCTCCTGGGCACAGCTTTCGCACAGATGAATTTCAATCATCTGGCTATTCACAATTTCCGTGAGGTGGATTGTGGCTTCATTGATGCCGCAAAGATTGCAAGTCATGTCAGATCAAAACCTTACAATGTTGAATGTTATGAAAATCGGTCCGTTAATCCGGACCGCCGAACTCCTATATCTTATCACAACACCCAAGTTTACGGCTCGCGGCATTTGAGCCGGAGGGGTCGCAGCACTTAAATCCTTAACTTATTTGAGGTTATACCGCACTCCATCACGCCGCGTTAAAGCGTGAAACGCCTTGAGCAGCACCCCGGTCACGGGTCCGGGCTTGCCATTACCAATCTGACGCCCATCAATCCGCACGACGGGAATCACCTCGGCGGCCGTTCCCGTCAAAAAAACCTCGTTCGCATTGAAGAGATCATGACGTGTCAGGAGGCGTTCTTCGACCTCAATCCGTTTCTGGGTGGCAACTTCCATGATCGCCTGACGGGTAATCCCCTTGAGGGCCCCCACATAAACCGGCGGCGTGATCAGCACATCCCGGGATTTTCCCATTTTCTTCTCACGCTTGACCATAAAAACATTATCGCCGGTGCATTCGGCCACATAGCCCTGATGGTTCAACATCAATGCCTCCATGCATCCGGAATTCTTTGCTTCGATTTTGGCCAGAATGTTATTGAGATAATTCAGACTTTTAATGCTCGGGTTCACCGCCTCCGGCAGATTCCGCACAGTCGGCACGGTAATGATCTGCAGACCGTTTTTATAAAGTTCCTTCGGATAAAGGACAATCTTATCCGTAATAATAAAAACACCGGCCACCTTGCAAAGCGAAGGATCGAGTCCGAGATCTCCAACACCGCGCGTCACCACGACACGGATATAGGCATCGCGCAACCGGTTCTTTTGCAGAGTCTCCACAATAGCGCGCTGCATTTCCTTCTGGCTCATCGGAATTTTGAGCATCAAGGTATGGGCGGATTCCCACAAGCGGTCAAGATGTTCCTGCAATTTGAACACCAGTCCGCCATAAGCCCGGATCCCTTCAAAAACTCCGTCCCCATAAAGTAATCCGTGATCAAAAATAGAAATTTTTGCTTCGTTTGCCGACACCCAACTGCCGTTTAAATAAACAATCAATTTCTCACGTCCCATCGTTCAGCTCCTCTGCGTCCAATAAATTATGATTGCTCGATATGAACTTCGCCGCGGTTATCCCGCATCAAAACACCGTCATGCAGTCTTAATACCCGGGGATAACGCCAGGCCCAGTTTTCGTCATGCGTCACAATTAAAAAAGACTGCCCTTCCTGCTCATTCAATTCTTTCAATACACTAAAAATTTCCTGCGCCGTTTCTTCATCGAGATTACCTGTCGGCTCGTCGCAAAAAACAACTGAAGGCCGATTCATCAAAGCCCTTGCGATCGCACCGCGCTGCTGTTCACCGCCGGAAAGTTCCGACGGATAGTGCCCGCGGCGGCTCCACAATTTCACCTTCTTCAAAATCTCCTGCGCCCATTTTTTATCCGGCTTTCCCGCAATAATCGAGGGCAAGAGCACATTCTCAAACAAGGTCAGCTCGGGCAGTAAATAATAAGACTGAAAAACAAAACCAGCCCGTGAGTTGCGCAGTCGTGCCAGATCATTGTCATTCAATTTCGCCAGATCCTCCCCTTGAAAAAGAACACGTCCGCTGGTCGGTTGATCCAATCCGCCGAGCAAGTGAAGCAATGTCGACTTCCCCGAACCCGACCGGCCGACTATAAAAGCCATATCCCCGGGAAACAGCTCGAGATCAACCCCTTTGAGAACATGCAGCTCCCCGGATGCGTCCTCGTAGGACTTTCTCAACTTGAATGTTTCGACAATGGC
>CAZGID010000055.1:0-10153 GCA_964526065.1 uncultured bacterium | reverse complement strand
ATACCGCAACGCCTCAATCGGATGCAATTTCGCCGCACGTGAGGCCGGAAGCACTCCGGCCAGAATCGATGCAATTAATGCAAAAGAAACGATCAGAATGACGTCTTCAGGATTGACTTCAACTGGAATCCGGTCAAAGTAATAGATATCACTCGGAAAGACCTCCAGGCCCGTCGTGTTTTTGATAAACTCCGCGATAGGATTCAGGTTAAAAGCCATCAACAGCCCTACGATCGCTCCGCTAATGACGCCGAGAAAACCGACACTGAAACCTTCAATCACAAAAATTTTCCGGATACTGGCTGACGTCGCTCCCAACGCTTTCATAATGCCGATATCCCGTGTTTTTTCCATCACCACCATAATCAGTGTCGAAACAATATTAAAAGCCGCGACGAGAATGATGAGTGCCAGCAAAATCGTCATCACCGACTTCTCAACTTTCAACGCCTGAAAAAAGTTCTCATTCATGTCATACCAGGTCCGGATCATATAACGCGGTCCCAGACTCTGCGCCAACAGCGGTTTCCACTTCTGGGCATCATCGACATGAAGAAATCTCATCCCGATTCCGCTGACGCGCTCCCCCAGTTGATACGCGGACTGCGCCTGATCCAGACTGATCACCGCCATCGCTGAATCAAACTCACTCATCCCGAGCCGGAATATGCCGCGAACCACAAAGGACCGGTTCTGGCTCCGTTCAAAGAAATCTTTTCCGGGTTCGGACGCCGGAGATATCAATTGAATCGTATCGCCCACGCGCACGCGCAGAATGGCCGCCAGATTGTCGCCGATCAATACGCTGCCCTGGTGAACTTCTTCCGTTTTCTTAAAAAACAGGAAGCGCCGCTTTTCAATCGTATAAACATTATCCTCAAGTGACGGGTTGCCGGACACCATCTTGCCATGAAAATTGGCCAAGCCTTCAGAACCCGCCTTCATTCCCTTGATAAAAACGCCGGTCGCATTCACTTCGGAACGCAGAATCGCCTGGCCTTCAACGTATGGCGTCACAGAAAGAACGTTCGGCAAATGCAATCCCTTGATTTTTTCAACAAGCTGCTCGGCATTCTCAACGCCGCCCACGCGTTCAATACGGATATGCGGCTGAATATTCACGATTTTTGCTTTAAGCTCGCGGTCAAATCCGCTCATGACGCCAAGCACCACAATCAGGGCCATCACGCCCACACAAACGCCTGCTACAGAAATGAGCGAAATAAGGGAAATAAAACCGGTTTTTCGACGGTGGGTTAAATGCTTGAAGGCAATAAAAGACTCAAATTTCATCGCGCCTTCATGTCGCTGTCGGTTCCAGCTTTTGAGGCCGCATCTGCGGAAAAAGAATCACGTCACGAATCGAATGCTGATTGGTCAACAGCATCACGAGGCGGTCGATCCCGATTCCCAGCCCGCCCGCTGACGGCATGCCATATTCCAGCGCGGCCAGGAAATCTTCATCGATCACTTTGGCCTCGCCGATCATTTCCTTTTGAGACTGAAGCCGTTCCCGCTGGATATGAGGATCATTGAGTTCCGAAAAGGCGTTCGCCAGTTCCATGCTGCAGATAAAAAGTTCAAACCGGTAGCAAAGTTCCGGATCGTCTTCCTTTGCTTTCGCCAATGGCGTCATACTCGTCGGGTAATCAATCACAAAGGTGGGATCCCAGAGATGCTTTTCAACCACTTCACCAAAAATATCGTTCAGCACATCGACAGCCTCATGTTCTTCGGGAATCGGAATTCCGAGCCGAAGCGCCGCTTCACGGACATCCATCGTTCTTAGATCAAGACCTGTCTTTTCCTGAATGCTGTCATAGAATGAAATGCGCTTCCAGGGCCGTTTGAAATTCAGAACCCGCCCCTGATACTCGATTTCTTCCTTTCCATGCAGCTGACGGACCAGATGGGTCACCATTGTTTCGGTAATCTCCATCATATCCGTATAATCGGCATAGGCCTGATAAAGCTCAAGCATGGTAAATTCCGGATTGTGGCGGATGGAAATCCCTTCATTTCTGAAATTGCGGTTAATTTCATACACCTTCTCAAAACCTCCCACGAGCAGGCGCTTTAAATAAAGTTCCGGCGCCACGCGAAGGTAAAGGTCAAGATCAAGCGTATTATGGTGCGTCACAAAAGGACGCGCACGCGCTCCTCCAGGGATGGGCTGCATCATTGGCGTTTCAACTTCCATGAAGCCCGAATCATCAAGAAAGCGGCGGATTTCACGAATGATACGGCTGCGGCTCCGAAAAGTCTGCCGTACTTCATCATTGACGATCAAATCAACATAGCGCTGACGATAGCGCGTTTCGACATCTTTAAGCCCGTGCCACTTCTCGGGAAGCACCCGGACAATTTTGCTCAACTGTTCAAAACGCTTCACCCGGATCGTCTTCTCGCCGGTTCTGGAAATGAAGGCAACCCCTTCAATCCCCAAAATATCCCCGAGAGAGACAGAAGAAAAAATTTCAAAATCTTCCGGCGAGAAATCATCTTTTTTTGCATAAAGCTGAATGCGGCCCGATTCGTCCTTTAAATCGCAAAAAACGCTCTTTCCCATAATGCGCCGGGCCATAATGCGGCCGGCGATGCGGACTTCCCGGTTATCTTCGAAATTTTCACGGATACCGGCAATCGACTCTACCGGCAAAAAGCGTCCCCCGTAGGCGGACTTGGAACTGGAGGGCTGATCAGTCATTGTAAAAACTCTTTGGTATAAATTGCTGTTAAGCTTTGATTTCTAATGAGTTAGAGGATTATATACGGGCCGCTGGTGAGTGTCAATTCAAGGCGGCGCCCGACTTGCGAAACAACCGCTCCGGGCCGAAGGGTTTGAGAATCAAGAGACAGACAGGGAGAACGATCAACGTACAAACCAGAGCGATAAAAATTGTCAGGCTTGTCAGAACGCCCAGGAGGACCGTAGGACGAAAACTTGCAAAAACACTCGAAGCAAAACCGGCACACAGGATAACCGTCGAAACCACCAGCGATTGGCCTACGTTCCGGTAAGTATGATGCAGGGACTGCAGATAGTGGCCGCGCCGTTCAAATTCCAGACGGAACCGGTGCAGAAAATGGATGGAAGCATCCACGACCATTCCCAATACAATGCTTGAAATCATGGCCGTCGGCGACGACAATTCAATTCCGGCAAATCCCATAATGCCGTAAATGGCGACAATCGGAATCAGATTAGGAACCGCCGCCAGCACCCCCATCCGAATTGAACGGAACATAATCGTAATCAAAACCAGAATCGAAATAAATGCAAAACCAAAACCCCGAATTTGATACCGCACCAGATTCTTTGCCATCTTTCCCAGTAAAACGATGTTCCCCGTCAGATCATATTCGAATTCATTACTAAAGTTTTCCGCCATATACCGCATGATCCGCTCTTCCATGATCGTTCCCTCTTCTGTTCCGACGGCTTTCATGCGGGCGCCCAGGCGAATCTGGCGGAAATCGGCGGTGATAAGTTTGAGCAAGTCCGGATGCCGGGATTCCATCAATCCTTCCAAATAAGTCTTGAGCGTATCGTTGTCTTCCGGCAGCCGGTAGGCTTCCGACTCATTTTCCCGAGCTTGATGAATCCGCTTCAAGACCGTAGTAATTGAATTAACATTAACGATTTCCGGCTGATCCTCAAGAAACTTTTTCAACTTTTCGATTTTGGACAGCGTTTCGTAATCGGTCATCGGAGCACCATTACGCTTCTGCAAAACAAAACCCAGCACATAGACTCCGGTAATATTTTCATCGATAAACCGCGTTGAAATGGCCAGAGGCGTATCCGGTTTCATCTGCCGGATCAAGCTTGTGTCAACTTCTAACCGGCGAAACCCGACGAAAGACAGCCCAATGAGTAAAACCGTAGCCGCCAGAATAAACCATTTCCATCGCAACTCGACCTTTTCCAGATAAGCCACGATAAACCGGTTAAAAAAATGTTCGCTTGGATGATCTTTCGGCTGACGGTACGGCAGCGTCATTAGCAGAAGCGGCGTCAATACCATTTCGATAACGTAAGAAAAAAGAGTCCCGAGCGCGGCCAGAAGCCCGAAATTGCGAATCGCCGGCACTGGATTCAATGCCAGCGAAAGGAAACCGAGAATCGTCGTGAAATGTGTCAAAAAACACGGCGCACCCAATTGAGACATTGTCAGGGCAATCGATTCTCGAAGACTGGTATGACTGACGCGGATTTCAAAAAAAAGATTCATCAAATGAATTGAATTCACGACGGCAATAATCATGATCACCGGCGCCAGAAGGGACGTCACCAGATTGATTTCATAGCCAAGACGTTCAATGCTGCCCATCGTCCAGACCAGAGTCATAAAAACTGTAGTCATGGACAAAACCATGCAGGCAAAATTCCGGTATATCAGCCAGGTCGTTAAAATTAACAGCAGCGTGATGGCAGGAATAAAAATCATCTGATCGCGGCGAATCAACCGAATAAACTCGTATTGTTCAATCGGAGCTCCCGCCATATAAAAATGCACACCAAATTCATTTTCATACCGCTCGAGCAACTTGTGCAAATTACGAATCAGAATACCGCTGGATTCCCGGTTTTCATCGGCGGGTTTCAGAAAGATAAGAAGATTCGCAATCCGTCCGTCCGCAGAGACAAGATTATGACGGAAAAGCTCATTGTCCAGAATGCGGTCCCGGGCCTCCTCGGGTTTTTGCTCCCCTTTGTAAACCTCCCCCAATGCCGGCACAACCTTCACGCCCAGAAACCGGTGGCGGATTTCATGCGCATTCGCAAGACTGGCGACCCGTTCCACCTGCGGATAGGCAGCAATTTTGTCGGTTAATTCCTGGAGAATGGCGAGCTTGTCCGGCTCGAACAAATCCGGCGTTTCCATCGCCAGCGCAATCATGTAATCACTGCCGAAGCGCTCGTTGAACTCCCGATACCGCTGGTATTCCCGGGACGTTTTCACAAAAAGAGAGTCGGTGGACGGATCGATGCGCAGACGGAGCAATGCATCTCCCATCCAGAACGTGATGAGCGCCAGGCCTAAAAGCAGGGGCCATCTGAGATTAAGGGTCGATAAAGCTAAATGTCGGTACATAAACGGCGGAATTATAACACGAGGACGCCATGCTTTTAAATCAAACGGGATATGTTATGATGACGCCTGATGATACGTCTGGCCGACCCCATTTTCTGGTTCTTTCTCCTTGTGGGAATTGTCTGGGTGCACCGCGCCCGCAAAGCCCTGGAAACGCTGGCACAAGTCCCTCTGCTCGGCCGGCCGGAGAAGGACGAAATGCCCTCCCGAGAACTCGTCACGGTCATTATCCCGGCGCGCAATGAAGAGAATAACCTCGGCGCCTGCCTCCAATCGCTGATGAATCAGGATTATCCGGAAATTGAAATCATCGTGGTTAACGATAATTCTACGGACGGCACGGAAGCGGTCTTAACATCCCTGTGCGCCCGTAAACTCAATCCGGCGGCGCCCGCGCCGGATCAAAATGGCCCACTGGCCTATCTCAACGCGCCGGCCACCCTGCCCGGCTGGACCGGTAAGAATCATGCCCTGCATTGCGCCATCCCTCATGCACGCGGCAAATGGTTTCTTTTTACCGATGCGGATACACGGCATGATCCCTGGAGCATCCGGACGGCCATATCCCATGCTCAAAATCGATCGCTTCAAATGCTCAGCTTGACGCCGCGCTGCACCACCAAGAGCTTTTGGGAACACTGGTTGCAGCCGGTCGCGATGGCTTTTTTGGGACTGTGGTTTCCGCTAACCGAAGCCAACCAACCCAAAAAGAAAACCCTGTTCGGAAACGGACAGTATTTCCTGATGCGTCAGGAGGCTTACCGGAAGCTGGGCGGGCACAAAGCCGTGCGGGAAGAATTTCTGGAAGACTTTGCCTTCAGCCGGCTCGCGAAGGAAAAGGGCCTCGCCTATCAGTGCGCGATGGCCCCTCAGGTTTTTGGAACGCGGATGTACACTTCCTTTGCAGAAATCTGGCGCGGCTGGCGGCGCATTTATCTTCATGCCTTCGAACGCCGCAAAACACCACTGCTTTCCTGTTTCTTCAGTTTGCTTCTTTTCTCCTGTTTCCCATTTATCGCTTTTGCCCTTTTGATTCCGCATGCCCTGGCGCGGCCCGATATCGGTTTCTCCCTCGGCACAGGAGCCGTCGTGCTTTTCTTGATTCTTATGACGGCCTGGAAGTCATTCGGCATACTGCGGGCCAGAAAAATTTATGCGCTGCTCCACCCGGCAGCCGCGCTGATTCTCAGCATGATTCTTCTGGATGCATTCTGGTCAGCGGCCAGCGGGAAGCCGACGCGCTGGAGATAAAATCAGTTCTGCGGGACGAGATAACCGACATCGATGGCATAGCGGACCAGCGTCCGCATAAATTCGTAGTCGGTTTGAGGAAAGGCAACACCCGTTCCGCGAAGAAATTCCGCAGTGTTCCGGGCATCAAACGTCAGGCCGCCATTCAAATAACCCAAGTACGGCTCCAGCATCGCAAAGACAAACTTTTCGGACAGCCCCAGACGAGAGCGGTCAAAATCATCCGGATCCACCATATGGACTGGCGGAAAGTTCGGAAAATCCCGCTCCTTCAGATCGAGAATCATTTTCATCGTCGGCGGGTTCAGTGTAACCAGGTGAAAACACTTGCCTTTGGAGTCCGGATTCCGGGCAATGGCAAGCGAGGCGTCGACAACAAAATCAATCGGAACAATATTAAATGCATTTTCCGGACGGCACGGCAGCAGTTTCAAAATGCCATGCGCAAACAACTTCATAAATGGATAGATGACATTGAAATCGCCCACTTCTCCGGTTTTCGAATCCCCGACCACAATACTCGGACGAAAAATCGTCACCGGCAGACCGGCCGCCATCGCCTCACGAACCGATTTTTCGGCTTCGTATTTACTGGCCTCATAAAAGTTGGCGTGCGCGGGATTATCTGGCAGGCAATCTTCGGATGAGTGATACTTCTCCAGACTGCCCACCGAATAGGCCGTACTGAAATAAAAAAACCGGTCCAGCTTCCCGCCGGCCCGGCATTCATCGGCCAATTCCAGCATGCGGCGTGTTCCCTCCGTATTAATACGAAAGCAATCCTTCCGGCTTCCGTTTAAGGCCGTCAGCGCTGCAATGTGGAAAATCTCGTCAGCTTCCCGAATAATCTCAGCCCGATCAGCATCGCTCAACCCAAGACGGTCGCGAGTGACATCCCCTTCAAATATTTTAATCCGTTCCGTGGCAGCCTGCTCCAAACCGACCGGTTTAAGAATTTTGAGGATCCGCTCCAGCGGCGATCCCTGCCGTGAACGGCGCACGAGAAGAAAAAGGCGGGCGTCGGATTCGACGAGAAGTTTCTTCAGAATTTCGCGGCCGAGTGTACCTGTCAGGCCGGTCAGAAAAAGAGTCTTACGATTCATGCTGACTAAAGGCGAGACAGATATTCTGGCCTCCGAATCCAAAAGAATTCGAGACCGCTGTTTTAACTTCCAGTTCGCGAAACTGGTTCGGCACATAATCCAGGTCGCATTGCGGATCGGGCTCATGATAATTGATCGTGGGCGGAATCTTTGAATCGCGCATTGCAAGCAGACAGGTAATTGCCTCAATGGCGCCTGCTGCCGCAATCATATGCCCGAGCATGGACTTGATCGAGCTGACCGGAATATCGTATGCCTTTTTACCAAAAACGCGTTTTATTACCTGTGTCTCGACCGAGTCGTTGACCTGCGTCGATGTACCATGCGCGCTGATGTAGTCCACATCTTCCGGCTGAATCCCGCCTTTTTGCATCGCAAACTCAACCGCCTTGCCGGCTCCGGCTCCCGAGGGATCCATATCCGTCAACCGGTAAGCATCGCAAGTCGATCCATAGCCGACCACTTCGCCGTAGATGCGGGCATTGCGTGAGCGGGCGTGTTCCAATTCTTCCAGAATCAAAACGCCGGACCCTTCAGAAAGTACAAAACCATCACGCGTCTTATCAAAAGGCCGCGACGAACGGGCAGGCTCTCCATTGCGCGTTGACAGCGCCGTCAAAAGACTGAATCCGGCAACACTGAGCGGATAAACCATCGAGTGGCTTCCCCCGCTCATGACCAGATCCGCACGTCCGGCACGAATCCACTCGAAGGCCTCGCCAATCGCCTGGGAAGAAGCCGCGCAAGCGGTCAGACAATTCGAGATCGGTCCCCGAATATCAAAATAGCGGGTTAAATGCGTAACGGTCATGAAAGGCTGCCGCTCCAATTCCCGCACCCCGTTCATGAATGTGGAGGAAAGCTCAAGGTACCGGTTCTTGTTAATCGCGCACTTGCCGTCTTCAAATGAACGCTGCATCACATTCACAAAAGATTCAAAATCAACACCGCTGTCTCCGGCGCCAAAATAAACACCGAACCGTTCCGGGTTGACGCTGAAATGACGAAGCCGCGCGTCCCGAAACGCCTCTTCGGCCGCCTGCAATGCAAAATAAGTGCTGCGGCCGGCTTCCATCAGCGCAGGATCCCGGTCACGCCAGCGTTCAAAATCGAAATTTTTGACTTCGCCCGCTATTTTGGCAGGAAATTCAGTAGCCTCGAATAGAGAAATACGGTCAATGCCGGAGGCGCCTTTGAGTAGATTATCCCAGGTGTCCCGAACAGTATGCCCAAGCGGCGTCACGGCGCCGATTCCCGTAACCACCACGCGCCGTTTCATTTCTTCACCAGCAAAGTCGCATTTTGTCCGCCGAAACCGGCACTGTTAATCAAACCAAAAGGCTTTTGCATCTCGGCGGCATGCCCCGTCACTACCGGCAGATCACAAAGTGGATCACGTTCTTCAAGATTGAGCAAAGGAGGCACCACTCCGTGATGAAGCGCTAACACCGCCGCCGCTGCCTCCACGCCGCCGGCCCCGTAAATCAGATGCCCCGTGACAGGTTTCACGCCCGTCACTTTAAGCTTTTCTGTGCCGGTGCCGAATAATTGATGAATGGAATGAGCTTCGTGAATATCGTCCTGGGGAATTCCACTGCCATTCGCCAGAATAAAGCCGATATCGGAAGTGTCCACGCCGGACTCCTCAATGGCGCGCTCCATCGCCAGATATTTCCCGCGGCAATCGTGAGTCACCCGCGGATCGCAATTAAAATCGGATGACGCACCATACCCCATCAACTCTGCATAAATCCGGGCTCCGCGGCATTTCGCATGCTCATATTCTTCCAGCAGCAATAAACCGGCACCTTCTCCAAGGATCATCCCGTCCCGGCGGCTGTCAAACGGACAATAAACCTGCTCCGGCGGAACGCTGTTGCGGCGCGAGAGCAAACCCAGCAAATGAAAACGGGACATGCCCATGGGATTGATTTTTGAATCCGTTCCGCCCGCAAGCATCAAATCGGCGTCTCCGCGTTCAATCACCTGAAATGCTTCACCAATAGCCTGGGCGCCCGCTGCGGCCGAAGTGGTAACGGTATTGCTGGGGCCCTGCAGGCCATGCGCAATGGAAATATGACAGGCGGGCATATTGGGAAGGTACTTCAAAAACCAGAGCGGGAACAGAGCACGGATTCCTTCCTGCCCGAAACGGTTCATGGAAAATTGACCCTGTTCGTCCAGGGATCGATGAATTCCAGGCGCTAGATCATCCAGCTCCATATTAATCAGTCCCGCTCCCAAAGAAATACCAAACCGGAAGCGGTCGACGGCCTTCATGTCGAGCAGGCTGTCTTCAATCGCAAGACGACTCGCCGCAACGGCAATCTGAATTTCGCGGGACATCACCTTCTGGGATTTGCGCTGCTGAATAAACTTGGAAGGATCAAAACCAGCAATCTGGCCCGCAAGCCGGGAAGGAAAATCATTCGCCTCAAATTGATTCAAATATTGAATGCCGGACCGTCCTGTGGAAACGGCATCCCAATACGCTTCGTGTCCCATGCCACAGGGCGTAATCAAGCCCAGGCCGGTGATCACGACGCGTTTGCGTGTCACGACCGCACCTCTGCATCTTCACGAAGAGACACTTTGGAACGGACATCAAAATGTTTCATAAAGGCATCATGAAAAGTCACGTTTCCCGGCAGCACGCCGCCGGCGTCCATCAGCATAAAACGGCCTTCTGCCACTTTCCGC
>CAZGID010000054.1:0-12907 GCA_964526065.1 uncultured bacterium | reverse complement strand
AACGCTTGTCGACGGTCAGATAAAGTGCGGTCATGAACATCCCGCGCGTCGTGCCCTGGGCCAGCCGGTCATTGAGCCGCGCCAGCAGTTCGGCCGGGTCCTTTGCTCTCGGGGCGAGAAACCGGAATTGGGAAATCGCATTCACCATAAAGAGGGCGGCCGGCACGCCTTTACCGGAGACATCCGCAATGAGAATGCCGGTTTTGTGTTCATCCAGCGGCAGCACATCGTAAAGATCCCCGCCGACCGTACGGGCGGGCAGGGTGCGTGCGCTGATATCAAATCCAAAGGAGCTTTGCGAAAGATCGGGCAGAAAGTTCATCTGGATTTCCGCCGCGATCTTCAGTTCCTGCCGTGCCTTTTCCTGCTGCAGAATTTCGGCGTGCAATTTGGCGTTTTCGACGGCGATGGCCGCCTGATGAGCGAATACTTCAAAAAGTTCGAGATCATTACCGCTGAAGATCTTTCCTTTCAGGGGATTGATCGCCTGGAGGACACCGATGACTTTCTGTCGTGCCCGCATGGGGACGCAAATCATGGCGCGGGTCTCAAATCCCGTGTCGCGGTCAAAGCGGCGCGCAAAACGCGGGTCGTTCCGGGTATCGTTGACAATCAGGGATTCGCCGGCCTGGGCCACGGTGCCGGCAATGCCTTCGCCCAGTTTCACCCGGAACTTCTCGGCCAATTCACTTCCTTTTTCCCCCAGGGCCACGCGAAAAACCAGTTCGCCCGCGGCTTCATCCAGAAGCAGCAGCGAGGCCACTTCCGTTTGCATGACTTCCGTGGCGGTGGTCATGATGATGGTCAGAAGTTCATCCAGATTGAGCGTGGAATTGAGTTTGGCCGTGACGGCCAGAACCTTGTGCAGATTGGCAATGCGCTCGCTGGAATTTCCCGTCATAGCCATAAGCGGAAAAGTAGACCGATTCCTGCCGCGAAGGCGAAGCTTAACCCGAAATCGGTCCACGACCGCAGCTTCAAGAACGGCAGCCGCAGCAGGCCGACGGCGGGCGCCGCAAGCCATCCGGATACCGGAGCTAACAGGAAAAGCCCGGTGATCGTCAGGCGTTCGATCAAGGCATGCGTCATTTCGAAGGATGAAATGCCATGATCCGGCCGTGTGTCCGGAATATAGGATTTTCTGAAATTGTGAATCAGATAAGCCCCGCCAAAGGTGGTGGCAAAAATCAGAATCAGTAAAAGCGTGACGTGTTGATTGCGATAATAGAAGTCTAACGCCGGATGCTGAGGAAATCCAATTTCCAGCCGGCTGACGGGGAAAAGCAGAATCGAAGTCAGAAACAGAAAATGAAAGATCTGGTCCAGGACAAAATAGGGAAACAGGTGCCGCGGGTTTTCCATCAGGCCGTATTTGATGCGGTCCTGACCGTAATGAATCAGCGTGACGGCCGCCACAAAGAACCACATGAACGAAAACTGAAGATAGGGCAGCACGATGAGCAGTGTCAGGCCGAAATGCATGGCCACATGAAGCCAGTGCCCCGCCTGGCTCTTTACCTTCAGACGGTAGAGTTCGTCAAACTGCAGGACAAAATCCGCAATGACATGGGCCAGATAGAGTTTAAGTAGAAGAAACATGACAATCCTTTCTCAAATTATATCGGTTTTTCCGGCAGATTTTGTACTGCCCATTTCCCCGCCGTTAAGAAGGGGAGTCAGAAAGCCGATCTTTTCAAAAACGCTCCGGAGTGCTTATGACCACAAACCGGCCCAAACGGCTGGGCGAAATTCTGATCGAAGAAAAGGTCCTCAAGGCTGAAGATCTGCATATTGCCCTCGATATTCAAAAAAAGGAGGGCGGGCTGCTGGGAGAAATCCTGGTGCGCCGGGGTCTGGTCAGCGAGGAAGATGTGACGGTCGCTTTGTCCAAGCAGTTGGGCTACCGCTATCTGCCCGTCTCCAGCTTTGTGCTCAATGACGAAGCGCTTAAAATGATTCCGGTCGAACTGTTGGTTGAGCATGACTGCCTTCCGGTGGATAAAATCGAGGGGAATCTGGCCGTGGTCATGGCGGATCCCTCCAATAAATTCGCGGTGAAAGCGCTTGAGAAAGCCGCTCGCTGCCGGATTCAGGCTTTTGTCGGTACCGTTTCTGAAATCCATGCCGCTATTCAACGTTGCTATGGCCGCGACCCGGCGGTCGAAAAAAAATCCGCTCAGAGCGGATTGAGCGGCGTATTGCGGGAAGCGGCGGAAAAGCGGAAAAAAGAACTGGGTTAAACACCCGGCCGGAAGCCGTACGCCGCGGCCTGATTTTTCTCCAGAGTGCCTCGCGATTTAAAATCTTCCTTATAGACCAGTTTCTGGAATGTTTTTTCGGAAATCAGAACTTCCCCCGGGGCGGCCGCTTTCTGAAGGTGGCCGGCCAGATCCAGCACCTCGCTGAAAACATCGCCGCCCTGCTGGGTCGGGTCTTCAATCAGTGTTCCGGAATTTAATCCCTGCCGGATCCGAAACGGATTTTTCAGCGTGTTTTTCTTCTCGTTGAATTCTTCATCGAGGTTGCGCAGCAGTTCTTTGGCGGCGACGACGGCTTTGTTGGGATCCCCGAAAATGTAAATGGCGCCGTCGCCGGCGCGGTTCAGAAGCCGGGCGCCCTTTGAAAGCATGATCAAATCGACATATTTCCAGAATTCGGAAAAGGCGCGGGTGACGTTTTCCGGTTTCTCATGGAGTTTTAATTGAGCACTGCCGGCCACGTCCAGGTCCAGCGCTGTGACGTCGCGGACAAATTTTTTCTCGATGTATTTCTTCAGCTCCTTTTGAAGCTCCAGGGATTCTTCCAGCGACAGGGAGGCACGGCGTTCCTGTTCCCGGGCGAGGAGTTTTTCGGCGAAATCCTGGCTGGGCCGGATTTTGGCAAAAAGGGTCTTGGATTCCGCGTGAACCGTCCATTCTCCATACCCCAGAAATCCGGCGCCCAGAATGACCAGCAAAATCAGATAAGAAACCCAGGGGAAGGGAAGCGAACGGCCGTAGGCCAGCATCTGGATGGCGGGAACTGCCAGCATCAGAAGAACGGCTCCGGCCGCTCCGGCAATCGCAATCCATAAACGGTTTTTTTCAACCCGCCAGTCCGACGTTAGAGCCAGCAGCTGGCTGACGGGCCCCCACACAAAAACCGGCAGCAAGAGAATCGGGTGCGCAAAAATATAAATGAGGGCATGCCATAGAACCGTGACGCACTGCGGCAGCAGTCCGCTTTTGGGACGGGTCATCATCCAGGCGAAGTCATAGAATTCAGCCGGCGGCGGATGAAGCCGGAAAAAAGAGTAATTGCGCGGGCCCAGAATCATATGCCCGAAAAGGGAATGCTGCAGAATAATGGCGACGGCCAGGCACCAGAGGCAAGCCAGCGTGGCGGCGGCGGGCACGCGCCGGTCTTTGAGCAGGAGCGGCGCAAGAAAAACCGGCAGCACCTCCAACGGCGGCAGCCCGAAGCGCGGCAGCAGGGCCAGCAGCGGGGCCGCGATGACCAGAATATAAAATTCGGGGTGAAACCCCGCCTTTCCGGAAGCGAGACGGAATCCGGCGGCAAGAATCAGAAAAAGAACGGCCAGCGGAATGGAGTGATAGGCAACGGCCAGAGTAAACACGCTGGTCAAGGTCATCAGGCCCAGGCCGAAGCGCCAGTAAGTCAGAATGGTGAGAATCAAAGTAAAGCCGGCAACCCACCAGGCCGGGTAATAAGGGACCCCCTGGAGCGCAAGATTGCCCATGGCTGCAATGGCGATGGCCAGAATCAGTCGGTTCAGCATAAGATTTCCTTCCTCTAACCTATCGGCAAGTTGGGTTAAAAACAAAGAACGGATTCTATTTTATCCCCGCATTGCAGCCTGCCGAAAATCCGTTACAATAAGAGCATGGCTTCCAAAAAATTTATTTCGGCGCTTTCGCAGGAAAAGGAAGGTCTTGCCGCCGTCGAAGCGGTGGGCGAAAAAATTCTCGCCGGACTCGAAGGAAATCCCTGTGATCTGGCAATTCTTTTCCTTTCTGAAAATTATAAGAATGCCGAACCGGAAAAGCTGATCGAAGCCTTTGCGCGAAAGGTGCCTTCGCGTTATTTCATCGGGTGCAATTCGAGCGGCGTGATAGGCGACCGCAGTGAAGTGGAAATGGAACCGGCCGTTTCGGCCATGGCCATGCATCTTCCCGGCACGCGCATTACGCCGTTTACGATTCTCCCGCGCGAACTTGAGGCGCTGGAAACGGCCGAGGAACTGGTCAAGAAAATCGACGTCTATCCCACCGATCAGCCCAAGTTCATTTGCCTGGCGGATCCCATGAGCTGTGACGTCACGCAGCTTTTTCGTCTTTTTAATGAAGGTTACGGGAATGCGCCGGTCATCGGCGGTCTGGCCAGCGGGGTGGTTGCAGGAGAAGAAAACTGGCTGGCGCTGGACGGTACCCTCTATAAGGAAGGGGCGGTGGGATTGGCGCTGACCGGCGAGATTGAATTTGAAAACGTGGTCTCTCAGGGCTGCCGGCCGATCGGCGAGCCTTATATCATTACCCGGGCGGAGCAGAATGTTTTGTTTGAACTGGCCGGCCGTCCGGCGTTACAGGTCCTGGGGGATGTGTATGCGGGCCTGAACTCCGATGATCAACAGCTGGCCCGGCATTCTCTTTTTGTCGGACTGGTGATGGACGAGACGCGTCATTTATTCAAACGCGGTGATTTTTTGATCCGGAATATTATGGGCGTCGATTACGAAAAGGGCGTGCTGGTCATCGGTGAAATGTTGCAGCCGGGACAAACGCTGCAGTTTCAATTGCGCGATGCGCGTGCCGCAGAAGAAGACCTGCAAACGCTTCTGGAAAATCTATCCGCGCCGGATGCCGCCCGTGCCGCCGGGGGGATTCTGATCAGCTGCTGCGGGCGCGGCAAAGGGCTGTTCCGCGAGTCAGATCACGATGTGCGCTTGATTCAATCCCTGCGGGGGCCGGTACCTTTGACGGGCTTTTTCGCGAACGGAGAATTCGGGCCGGTGGACCGGAAGAATTATGTCCACGGCTATACTTCCAGCCTGACAATTCTGCGTTGATCAGGCGCCCGCTTTGATTCCAGGCTCATAGGCGAGCCAGGGAGCGAGCCACTTTTCCGCCGTTTCCGGCGCGACGCCTTTGCGCGCCGCGTAATCTTCTATCTGATCTCTTGCAATTTTCCCGACCGCAAAATAACGGGCATCGGGATGCGAGAAATAGAATCCGCATACCGACGCCGCAGGCATCATGGCATGGCTTTCGGTGAGATGCACCGAAGCTTCCTTTTCAGCATTCAGCAGGCGGAAAAGAATTTCCTTTTCCGTGTGCTCGGGACAGGCCGGGTAGCCGGGCGCCGGACGGATGCCGCGGTAGAGACAACGAATCAGCTGTTCATTTGTTAATTTTTCTTCGGGCGCATAGCCCCAGTACTCCCGCCGGATCTTTTCGTGCAGATGTTCGGCAAAGGCTTCGGCCAGCCGGTCCGCCAGTGCTTTGAGCAGAATGGCATTGTAATCGTCATGCGCTTTTTCGAATTCCTTTAACGGAGCCTCAATGCCAAAACCGGCGGTGGAAGCAAAGGCGCCGAAATAGTCGCACCGGCCCGAGGATTCAGGGGCGACGTAATCACTCAGACAGAAATTCGGCTGATTGGCCGCGCGGCGTGTCTGCATCCGGAGCATATGAAAAACGGTTTTGACCTGGGAACGGCTTTCATCTTCCCAGATCTTGATGTCATCACCGTCGCTGTTGGCCGGGAAGAGACCGATGACCGCGTGCGCCTGAAGAAGCTTTTCCGCAATGATCCGGTCCAGCAGTTTCTGGGCATCGTCAAAAAGCGAGCGGGCCTGCGGTCCCGCGTTTTTGTCGTCCAGAATATCTGGATAGCGGCCGCGCAGTTCCCAGGCATGAAAAAACGGGGACCAGTCGATATAGGGCCGGATCTTTTCCAGCGGATAATGTTTGAATGAAAAAACGCCCGGTTTTTTCGGTTTCGGCAATTCTGCTTTTCCCCAGTCGCAGGTAAAGCGGTTGTCACGCGCCGTTTGAAGCGGGAGATATTCCACTTTGGATGTTTTTGAGGCATGCTCCGTGCGTAATTGTTCGTAATCCTCTTTGATGCCGTCAATGAATTGCGGGCGGGCTTCCGGGCTGAGCAGCTTGCCGGCGACGCCCACACTGCGAGAGGCGTCGGTGACATGGATGACGGGGCCGCCGTAAGCGGGATCGATTTTAACCGCCGTATGCACCCGGGACGTTGTCGCGCCGCCGATTAAAAGCGGGGTATTCAATTTGCGGCGTTTCATTTCGGCCGCGACATGAATCATTTCATCGAGTGAAGGCGTGATGAGCCCGCTCAGGCCGATGATATCGACATTCTTTTCCGCCGCCGTTTCGAGAATTTTTTCCAGCGGCACCATGACGCCGAGATCGATGACTTCGTAATTGTTGCAGCCGAGCACGACGCCGACGATATTTTTTCCGATATCGTGGACGTCGCCTTTGACCGTAGCGAGCAGAATTTTTCCCGCCGAACGGCCGGCCGCGCTCTTGTCTTTCTCAATATAGGGCGTCAGCCAGGCGACGGCTTTTTTCATGACACGCGCGCTTTTGACCACCTGCGGCAGAAACATTTTGCCTTCGCCGAAAAGATCACCGACGACCTTCATCCCGTCCATCAGCGGCCCTTCAATCACGCCGAGCGCGCGCGGATAGCGGGGCAGGATTTCTTCCAGGTCGTTCTCGACATGATCGGTAATGCCGTTGATCAGGGCATGTTTCAAACGCTCTTCCACCGGACGGGTGCGCCATTCCTGAGTTTTCTTCTCGCCCGCCTGTTTATCTCCGGCCCTCGCTGCGTAGGCCAGCAGCATTTCAGTGGCGTCCGCATTCCGGTTCATCACGAGATCTTCAGCCATTGTCAGAAGCTCTTTGGGCACTTCTTCATAAACCGTCAGCAGGGCCGGATTCACAATGCCGCTGTCGAGTCCGGCGCGAATGGCGTGATAAAGGAAAACGGCATGAATCGCTTCACGGACGGAATTGTGGCCGCGAAATGCAAACGAAAGATTGCTGACCCCTCCGGTAATATGACTCAGCGGGAAAAGTTTGCGCAGTTCACGGCACGCCTCGATGAAGGCAACGCCGTAAGCGCTGTGTTCTTCCATGCCCGTCCCGATGGAAAGGATATTCGGATCAAAGAAAATATCCTGCGGCAGAAAACCCACTTCTTCCGTCAGAATGCGGTAGGACCGCCGGGCGATCTCGACTTTTCTTGCCGCGGTGTCGGCCTGCCCCTTTTCATCAAATGCCATGACGACCACGGCCGCGCCAAAGCGCTGAATGCGATGCGCCTGCTTTTTGAAACTGTCTTCGCCTTCTTTCAGGCTGATGGAATTGACAATTCCTTTTCCCTGCAGACATTTGAGACCCGCTTCAATCACCGACCAGCGGGAGGAATCGATCATCACCGGTATTCGGGCAATGTCCGGTTCCGAAGCAATCAAATGCAGGAAACGCGTCATGGCTGCTTCCGAATCGAGCATTGCTTCATCAAAATTGATATCAATGACCTGGGCGCCGCTGTCGACCTGATGTTTGGCGATGGCCAGCGCCTCTTCGAATTTTTCTTCGAGAATCAGTTTCTTGAATTTCGGCGATCCCGTCACATTGGTCCGCTCGCCGATATTGATGAAATTGCTTTCCGGACGGATCGTTAACGGTTCCAGACCGCTGAGCCGGGTATAAGCCGGCAATTCCGGAATGACACGGGGCGCTACATTCTGAACGGCCTGCGCAATGTGACGGATGTGTTCCGGCGTCGTGCCGCAGCAGCCGCCGACAATATTGAGCAGCCCCTGGGATGCCAGATCCCGAATGATTGCCGCCATCTCTTCCGGCGTATCGTCGTATTCTCCGAACTGATTTGGCAATCCCGCATTCGGATGGATGCTGGTAAAGCAGGAGGCGATGCGTGACAGCTCATCGATATAGGGCCGCAGGTCTTCGGCACCCAGGGCGCAATTCAGGCCGACGGAAAAAAGTTTGCCGTGGGATATTGAATTCCAGAAAGCTTCAAGCGTTTGGCCGGAAAGCGTGCGGCCGCTGCGGTCCGTAATCGTCCCGCTGACCATAATGGGCCAGGCTTGCCCGCGTTCTTCAAAAACTTCGGCGGCCGCATAGAGGGCGGCCTTTGCATTCAGCGTATCAAAAACCGTTTCAATCAGCAGCAGGTCGGAGCCGCCGTCCAGCAGCCCGCGAATCTGTTCGCTGTAGCAGGTGACGAGCTGGTCGAAGCTCACCGCACGAAAGCCCGGATCATTGACATCCGGAGAAAGGGAGGCGGTCCGGTTGGTCGGTCCGACGGAGCCGGCGACAAACCGCGGTTTGTCCGGCGTTTTTTTGGAATAGGCATCGGCCGCCTGCTTGGCCAGCCGCGCGCCCGCCACGTTCAGTTCGTACACGTGCTTTTCAAAGCCGTAGTCGGCCATGGAAATGGCATTCGAATTGAAGGTATTGGTTTCCAGGATATCCGCGCCCGCTTCCAGATAGGCGCGGTGGATTTCTTCAATGATGCCCGGCTGGGACAGGTTCAGGGCGTCGTTATTCCCCTTGAGCGGATGGGGGTGGTCGACAAACGGGGCTCCCCGGTAACCGGCTTCGTCCAGACGGTAATTCTGGATCATGGTTCCCATTGCCCCGTCCAGAACCAGAATGCGGCGGCGGATAGCCTCTTCAATTGACGGCAAAACGACCCTCCCTGATGCGAAGTGTTGAAAAAAAAAGATGAGCCGTTAGTATAACATAAAGTTCCGGGCTTGCATGCGCGCCTGGGGAGGCCGGCTTGAGACGATCCATACCGTTATTTTTGATTTGTTTGATGATGTTATCCTCGATTTTTCCCGCGGCGGGGAAGGCTTCCCGCGAGACGCCGATTGTTGAAGTGGTGCGGGAATGGGGTCCATCGGTCGTGAATATCAGCACGGAAAAAATCATTTCGCTCCAGCATGAGCCGTTTTGGAGCGCTTATGCCGAGGATATGGACCGGTTGATGGAAGAATACCAGCGACGGTACGAAATGCGCCGTCTGAAGCTGGTCAGCATCGGATCGGGCGTCATCATTGATGAAAGCGGGTTGGTGGTGACCAACGCGCATGTGGTGAAGATGGCCAGCCAGATTTTTGTTACTTTTTCCGACGGCACCCGCGTGGAAGCGCGCCTGCTCTTTATCCGCCATCAGGATGATCTGGCCATTCTGGGAGTCGAACCCCCGTTCGAGTTGAAGTCCATTCCGCTGGCGAAGGAAGATTCGCTTTTGATCGGCGAGACCGTGATTGCGATCGGAAATCCTTTCGGCCTTGAGAATACCGTGACCACCGGAGTGTTAAGCGGAAAGAACCGGAATTTCTATGTGCCCCGTATGGGGCATGTCTTCAGCGGCTTGATCCAGACGGATGCTGCCATGAATCTGGGCAGCAGCGGCGGGGCGCTGTTGAATGTGGATGGAGAACTGATCGGGATCAATCTTACCGTCGCCGCGGATTCACAGGGCATTGGGTTTGCGGTGTCATCGGAGAAGATTCGAGACATTTTGCAGCAATATCAACTGGTAGATCGTTTTCGCAAAGAACGTGAAGAGGCGATGAACCGCGCTATTCCCGGCATGCGCTCATGAATTTTTTTCAGACTCTGGCCGAAAAAGTAAGGGGAAAGTATTTTTCCGGCGATCCCGGCGACGGGACATCGCAAAAGGTTTATCGGGAAGCGCGGAATCTGATGAAGCAGGTGGAATCGGATTACCGCCGTGAAGTCCGGCGGCTTGGAGGCCGAACGCGGGCGCGCGGATTATTGCGTATCCGCCTGTTTGCTTTAAACTTTCCGCTCAGCGCAATGACACTGGCTCAGGGGGAAGCCAAACAGAAAGCCGCCCAGGCGGTTTACGGGCGCCTGTTGCGGGCCGCCTACCGGGGTCTGGCGCTGGATTTCCATGAAAAGCAAACGCTGGCCCGGACGCAGCAGGAAGAGCAGTCCCGCAGCCTGGTTTCCGAGGCTCGCCATGTCGGAGCCGGGCAATATGCGTTAGCTTCTATTTATGAAACGGCTTTGAAGGATGCAGTGCCGGAACTGGAGCACCGGGTGGACCGGCTGGACGAGCCTTTGGCCGGTTTGCTGGGCCGTCATACGGGAGAATGCCTGGCGGTCTGGGCCCGGCTGTATCAGGAAATCAGCGGCCGGCCGCTGCAGGTCTATACAGAAGGTTTTCAACCCACAGAAAGAGACAGCCGCCGGTTGAGTGAGTAACCGGCAGCACAGCACAAGCTGTTATAATCTTCATGATGAAAACACTGATTATCACCGGAGGTGCCGGGTTTATCGGCTGTAATTTTGTGCGCCGTGTTCTGGCGCATACCTCGTTTCATGTTCTGGTGGTGGATAAATTGACGTATGCCGGCAGCCCCCTGAATCTCGAAGAAGTGGCTTCCGATCCCCGTTTTCAATTTGAGCAGGCCGATATTGCCGATGTGCGGGCCATGGGTGAATTGTTCAAGAAAAGGCAGCCGGCCGGGATTGTCAATTTTGCGGCCGAAACCCATGTGGACCGGTCCATTGACCGGCCCTCGCCTTTTGTGGAAACCAATGTGGTCGGAACATTTGTCCTGCTGGATACGGCGCTTCGTTACTATCAGGAAGATCCGTCGGCGCGCGCCGGCTTCCGTTTTCTTCACGTTTCGACGGACGAAGTTTACGGCACACTGGGGGCTACCGGGGCATTCACGGAAACAACGCCCTATGCCCCGAATTCGCCTTACTCCGCTTCGAAGGCGGCGGCGGATCATTTCGTGCGCGCTTATAAGGAAACCTATGGACTTCCGGCCCTGATCACAAACTGTTCCAACAATTACGGCCCGTTTCAGTTTCCCGAAAAGTTGATTCCGCTGATGATTCTCAATGCGCTGGAAGGCGGCATGCTTCCGGTTTACGGGGATGGCGGCAACGTGCGCGACTGGCTCTACGTGGAAGATCACTGCGAAGGTATCCTGCGGGTGCTGGAAGCCGGCAAGCCGGGTGAAAAATATAATCTGGGCGGCAACTGCGAAATGAAAAATATCGATGTGGTGGACAAAATTTGTGCGGTATTGGAAAACCTGCGGCCGGCGGCTCAGAATGCCGTCTTAAAAAAGAAGGGCATTGCAGAATATCAGGCGCTCAAAACCTTTGTCAAAGACCGGCCGGGTCATGACCGGCGCTATGCGATTGACGCATCCAAAATCCGCCGCGAACTGGGGTGGGAGCCGCGCCATGATTTTGATTCGGGGTTGCGGCAGACCGTGACGTGGTATCTGGAACATCAGGACTGGTGTGAAAAAATTCAGGCCGGAACTTACCAGCGGGAACGCCTCGGGGTCGGCCGGAAAAAGGAGCGGGAAGCATGAAAGCGGCTAAAAATTCGCAGGTGAAGGGGATTATTCTTGCCGGCGGCGCCGGGACGCGGCTGTATCCGCTCTCCGTGGTGCTGAGCAAGCAGCTGATGCCGATTTATGACAAGCCGATGATCTATTACCCCGTTTCAACATTGATGCTGGCCGGCATTCGCGACATTCTCATTATTACCACGCCGCACGAACAGGCTGCTTTCCGCCAGCTGCTCGGCGATGGAAAGAAATTCGGCCTTCATTTTTCCTACGCGGTTCAGGCCGAGCCGAATGGAATTGCCGAGGCTTTTTTGATCGGGCGCGAATTTATCGGAAACAGCCGGGTATGCCTGATTCTCGGCGACAACATTTTTTACGGGCATTCATTTCCGCGTTATTTGCGGGCCGCCATGGAACGAAGCCGGGGCGCGACCGTCTTTGGTTACCAGGTTCAGGATCCGGAGCGTTACGGGGTGGTGGAATTCAATGCAAAAGGCAAAGCGATGCGGATTGAAGAAAAGCCTAAAAAACCGCGCTCTTCTTATGCCGTGGCCGGTTTGTATTTCTATGACAATCGGGTGGTGGATGTAGCGGCGCGTTTAAAACCGTCGGCGCGGGGCGAGCTGGAAATTACGGATGTGAACCGGGCCTATTTGAAGCGCGGCGAATTGTTTGTTCAAAAAATCGGGCGGGGTATTGCCTGGCTGGATACGGGTACACATGAATCCCTTCTGCAGGCTTCCAATTTTATTCAGCTGATTGAAGAACGTCAGGGATTGAAAATTTCCTGCATCGAGGAAATTGCTTTTCGTTTGGGATATATCACCGCCGAAGAACTTAAAAAGATAGCGGCGCCGCTGAAGAAAAACAGCTACGGGCGGTATCTTCTCCGGGTGATTGAAGAGGCCGGTGCGTGAAGCGGATACTTTTGGTCGATGATGAACCGGTGATTTTGAAACTGGCGGCAACGCGGCTTCGTTCCCACGGATATGAAGTGCTGACGGCCACCAGCGGCCCCGAATGTCTGGAGCTTCTCAATCAAACGACCCCCGACGTCATTCTGCTGGATGTCATGATGGCGGATATGGACGGTTATGAAACCCTCAAGAAAATCCGGGAGCGTAAAGATGCCCGGCCGGTTCCGGTAATCATGTTTTCAGCGCGTGCGATGGAAGTCGAAAAAAATACGGCGATCAAGCAGGGAGCTGTGGATTATGTGGTGAAGCCGTTTAAAGCCGAAGAACTGTTTGCCGCCGTGGAGCGGGCCCTGTCGGGAGCCGGATGAGCGCCCGGCTTTCGTGGCGCGACCGCATTCGTTTGTTCTTCTACCATCTCTGGATTGGGCTCATGATTTCAGCGGCGGGAGCTCTGGTTATGCTGATGGCGATGGGGTTGCTTGCCTTCGGGTCAGGCCTGGAGCCGGCTGCGCATTTCTTGATTGTGGCCGGATCGCGCGTGATGATGGCCGGTCTGCCGGGCTACTTCCTGTTT
>CAZGID010000053.1:0-12911 GCA_964526065.1 uncultured bacterium | reverse complement strand
GAGTCCGATTCCTCTTCCGAGCTTTATAAGACCGGGAATGTCATTGGCGGGCGGAAAATATTCGAAACGGTTTTTATTCCGGTGGAAGCAGGGAAGCTCACGATTCCGGCACTTGAATTCAGCTATTTTGACCCGGTAAAGAAGTCCTATACAACGATGAATACAAATGCTTTTGAATTGAATGTCGAAAAGTCTGAAGCTGTTTATTCCATCCCGAAGGCGATTTCGCAGCAGGAAGTATTCAAAAAGGATATCGAGATGGAAGGCCGGGATATCCGCTACATCCAGCAGCGTTTGGGGGGATCGGGTGCCGGATGGCTTAATCTGTTGATTGCCGGGCTGGCGGCGGGCGATTTGATACTAACATTACTTCTCGTTAGTGCGCTTTGGCGTCTGCGCTCAGCGCGGCTTTATGCACAGGATAGCGCGCTGATCCGGCGGCGTAAGGCGCGCCAGTTGGCGAATTCGCGCGTGCGTAAAATCCAGCCGCTGGCTCGTTCATCAAAAAAGGAAGATACGATTACCTATTTCGAAGAAATCGATAAGATCCTCACGCAGTTTTTGAGTGACAAATTTGACATGTCGGCATTTGGCACAACGCGTTCTGACATTGAAAATATTCTCGAAGAAACACTGGGATCCGACGATCCTTTGTATCAGGATGTTCTTGAAGTTTACAGGATTTGTGACGAATCCCGGTTTGCAGCGCAGGAATTACCGCATAATCTTAAACAGGACGCTCTTAGAATTTTGAAACACACCATAGCCCGAATTGATAAGGTGAAAAAATAGAATGCTCAAATTTCTAGTCTGGACGACATCTTTGTGGGCGATCGCGCTGCTGCCGGGGAGCCAGAGTCTGTCTGAAACGGATAACCGTTTGTATGAGCAGGCGAATCAGGCTTATCAGGAAGGGAATTTTGATCAAGCGGCAGAGCTTTATGAGCAGCTTGCTGAAAACTACCCGGCGCATGCCGCCTTTGAATATAATCTTGCGAACAGTTATTACCGCTTGGGAAAAACAGGCCGGGCAATCCTGCATTACGAGAGAGCGCTCGTGGATGATCCCCGCCATGAGGATAGCCGGAGCAATTTAAATTACGTAAACAGTATGCTGGAATATCGTATTGCGGATGAACGCAACTGGTATATTCGGGCCGGCGAACGAGTTCTAAAATGGTTTCGCGAAAAGGAGCTTTTCGCGCTGGTTTTGCTCTTTTATTTTTTTCTCATGAGCGGCTGGGTCTTCAGTCTATTTTTTCAACCTGGTGAACCCTGGCGCTGGAAGCGTAAAACGATCGCGGTGCTTCTGGTTATAGCCTTCGGACTTTTTGGGGCAAAGCAATTCGAAACACGAATTTTTCGGGACGCGATCGTACTGGTTCAGGAAGCGGAAGTGCGCTTTGGCCCGTCCGAATCCGACCAGACGGCTTTCCGGATTGGTGAAGGGGTTAAGGTTTACGTGTTGGATCACCGGAATGAATGGAGCCGCATTGCGCTGGCCAATGGAAAAGGCGGATGGATGCGTCAGAATCAGTTAGAAGAAGTGAGGGAGGCGAAGTGAAAAAGAAACATTTGAGCCGTGCGGGATCGTTGCCGGATGCGAAAGGGCATTTTGGCGATTTTGGCGGCCGTTATGTCCCCGAGACGCTGATGTATGCGTTGGATGAACTTGTGCACGCTTTCCGTGTCTTTCAGCGCGACCGAAAAGTGCAGGCGGAATTGCGGGAATATTTGCGGACCTATGTCGGCCGACCGACCGCACTTTATGAAGCTCGACGGCTTACCGCCCATTTTGGCCGAGCGCGCATTCTTTTGAAGCGGGAAGATATTTGTCACACCGGTGCGCATAAAATTAATAATACGATGGCTCAAGGACTATTGGCGCGTCGGCTCGGCAAGAAGCGGATTGTCGCGGAAACCGGTGCCGGTCAGCATGGGGTTGCCTCGGCGACAGCTGCGGCCGCTTATGGATTGGATTGTGTGGTTTATATGGGGGCACATGATATGGAACGGCAGGCGCTGAATGTTTACAAAATGCGTCTGCTCGGGGCCGAAGTGCGGCCGGTGCATTCCGGCTCGAAAACACTCAAAGATGCGACCAATGAAGCCATCCGGGACTGGGTTACCAATGTGGACAGCACGCATTATCTCCTGGGCTCTGCCGTTGGGCCGCATCCTTACCCGATGATGGTTCGTGAATTCCAGTCGATTATCGGCAGAGAAACCCGGGCTGAATTTCGAAAGCGGTTCGGGCGGCTGCCTCATTATCTGGTCGCCTGTGTTGGCGGCGGCAGTAATGCGATCGGCTTTTTTTCGCCTTTTATCAAGGACCGGCAGGTAAAAATGATAGGAATTGAAGCGGCAGGCGAGGGCATTGCAACACAGCATCATGCGGCCACTCTGAGTAAAGGGACGCCGGGAATTCTGCATGGGATGAAAAGCTATCTGCTTCAGGATAAAAACGGTCAGGTGCAGCTGGCGCATTCGATTTCGGCTGGTCTGGATTATCCGTCGGTCGGTCCTGAACATTCATTTCTGAAAGATAGCGGCCGCGTCCATTATCGCTCGGTGACAGACCGTCAGGCACTCAAGGGATTTCAGCTGTTGACGCGGCTTGAAGGAATTATTCCAGCACTTGAGCCGAGCCACGCGATTGGTTACCTTGAAAAACTGATGCCTAAAACCCGAAAAGGAGAATTTGTGGTGATCTGCTTATCGGGCCGCGGAGATAAAGATATCGGAACTGTGCGGCAATACCTTCCATGAAATCAACGTCGAATCGTCTGGCTTTAAAATTTGCGGAAAACCGGAAATCCGGAAAGAAGACTTTCTGCGCCTTTCTAACGCTGGGTTATCCCGATTTAAAAACCACGGAGAAACTGCTTCATTCGTTTGAGCGTGAAGGGGTCGATATCCTCGAATTGGGAATTCCTTTTTCTGACCCGCTGGCAGATGGCCCGACAATTCAATATTCCTCCGAACATGCATTAGAAAGAGGAGTTTGTCTTGCGGATGCTTTCCGAATATTGAAGCGCGTTCGGGACGCCGGAAATAAGATGCCGGTTGTGTTGTTCACTTATTTTAACCCGGTTTTTCATTATGGTTTGCGCCGCTTTGTCGCAGACTCAATCCGCGCCGGATGCGATGGGCTTTTGATCCCGGATCTTCCGCCGGATGAGGAATTAGCGCTTCGCCAAGAGTGTAAGCGGCAAGGTTTGGCGCAGATCTTCCTGATTGCACCGACGACAACGGGAAAACGGGCGGGATTTATATCGCGCTCTTCCGGCGACTTTATTTATTATGTTTCGCTTCGGGGGGTTACCGGAGCCAGGGCGCAAATCCCGAAGGATATTCGCCGGCATTTAAATGCACTTCGCAAAATGACTGGGAAACCGCTTTTAGTGGGATTTGGTGTTTCCAGCCCGGCACAGGCATCGCGAATTGCAGCGATGAGTGATGGGGTGATTGTTGGCAGTGCTATCATAGAGAAGCTGCGCAAGTCCCGCGGAAGTATTGCTCCCGTGAACCGGTTCATCCGCCAGATGATTCGAGCGGTAAAAGGCAGTCGCTAATGCCTGTTGTGCTCGGGCTGGATTACGGCGATCAGCGTATTGGTGTGGCTATTGCCGACGAGTCCATGCCGGTTGCGACCCCCCACACGGTTCTGCCTTCGGGAAACCGGAAGAAAGTGCTCGAAGGGATCCAGGGGCTTTTGCGGGATTTTGTTGTTTCCAAGATTGTGGTCGGACTGCCCCGCACGCTTAAAGGGGAAATGGGTCCGGCCGCCCAAAAAATCACGCGTGAAGTCGAATGGCTCCGGAAGGAGATTCCGGTTGAATGGCTGTTCTGGGATGAGCGGCTGACGACGCGGGAAGTGGACCGCCTGTTGTCAGAATCAGAAGTGAGTATCAGTAAACGAAAAGCAGTTCGAGACAGTCTTGCAGCGCAGCGGATTTTGCAAAGTTATCTGGATTTTAACCGTTTTCAAAAACCGGCATCGTAATGCAATCTTATCTCTTTAATCAATTGCCAAACGGTTTGCGTGTTGTCACCATTCCAATGCCGAACCGTAATTCGGCGGCGGTGGCGGTTTGGGTAGGTGTCGGTTCCCGCTATGAGCCGGCTAACATTAACGGCATTTCCCACTTCCTCGAGCATATGGTGTTCAAGGGGACCCGGCGAAGAACAACGCGGCAAATCAAGGAAGAAATTGAAGGCGTCGGAGGTTCTTTGAATGCGTTTACGAGCGAAGAGTCTACCTGTTATTTTGCCAAATTGCTGCATCGCGATCACGGAAAAGCTCTGGATGTTTTGAGCGATATGGTTTTAAACGCCCGTCTTGCAGAAGAGGAGTTTCGTAAGGAAAAGCCGGTTGTGCTGGAGGAAATCAAAATGTACCGAGACCAGCCCGCGCAACATGTTCAGGATTTAATCGGGCAATTACTTTGGGAGCAGCACCCGCTGGGTCGTCCGATTGCCGGAACGCAAAAGACCGTCTCTGCGATGAAGCGGGCTCAAATGAAGCGCTTCATGGAGAATCATTATCAGCCGGGTAATATGCTTGTTGTGGTGGCCGGCCCCGTGGATCATGGGCAAGTTTTGCGGGAGACTCGTAAACTGTTCCCGTCATCTCGCAAATTGAAGCGCGGCAAATTCGTGAAAGGGCATGCCACGCAGGGGGCGCCGCGCACGCTGTTGCTGGAAAAAGATACAGAGCAGGTTCATTTCGTGATCGGATTTCATAGTCTTTCTCGTTATGACCGCAAACGGCATGTGTTGAATCTTTTACATGTTTTGCTTGGCGCGAATATGTCGAGCCGTCTTTTTGAAGAAGTGCGGGAAAAACGCGGGCTCGCTTATGATATACGCAGTCAGTTAAGTTTTTTTGAGGATACCGGTTCGTTCCAGATATGCGCCGGTGTTGAAACCGGAAAGACGGTGCAGGCCATTCGGGTTATTCTTCGTGAATTACAGCGAATCAGCCAGCGGCCTGTAGGTTCCCGCGAAATGGCCAGGGCGCGGGATTATTACTTGAATCAACTTGATATGACGTTGGAGGATACGCTGGACCATGTTCTTTGGGCTGGAGAACGCCTGCTTTATTCCGGGCAGGTGCCCGACACGGACAATATTCGAAAATCGATCGAGCAGGTCACGGCACAAGACATTCAGCAGCTGGCTCAAAAGCTCTTTCGTAATCAGAACTTGAATTTAACGCTTATTGGTCCCATTAACGGACGAATGCAGGGGCAAATTCAAAACCGGTTTCGTTTTCACTGATTCGGAGGTTTTATTTCATGGCAGAAGATAAAGTTTTAATATCGCCCAGTATTCTTTCGGCCGATTTTGCAAGGTTGGGAGATGAAATCCAGGATGTCGAAAAGGCCGGCTGTGACTGGATTCATGTCGATGTCATGGACGGGCATTTTGTTCCAAATCTGACACTGGGGCCTCCGGTTATTAAATGGGCGCGGAAAATCAGCGCGATTCCGTTTGATGTGCATCTTATGATTGATGAGCCGGCGCGCTATGTTGAGGACTTCCGCAAAGCAGGCGCGGATCTGATTACGTTCCACGTTGAGGCCAAGGGGGAAGTTCAGCAAACTATCGATTTGATCAAAACAGGCGGCGCAAAGGCAGGTATGTCAGTAAGGCCTGGCACCAAAATTGAATCTTTGGAGCCTTTTCTGGATCAGCTGGATCTGATTCTGATCATGACCGTTGAGCCTGGTTTTGGGGGACAATCCTTTATGCCCGATATGCTGGAAAAGGTGAAGATCCTCCGCCAGAAAGGATTTCAAAAGCGTGTGTCTGTTGATGGCGGAATCAATAGAGAAACGGCGCCGCTGGCGATTGAGGCAGGCGCTGATGTACTGGTTGCCGGCACGGCAATATTCGGTCAAAAGAGCCGGAGACAGGCGATTGAGGAGCTTCGCGGATAACTCATGATTCAACCTGAGAAAATAAGAAACTTTTCGATTATCGCTCACATCGATCACGGGAAATCGACGCTGGCCGATCGCTTGCTCCTTCATACGGGAGCCATTTCCAAGCGGGAGTTCCGGGCGCAGATTCTTGATGATATGGATTTGGAGCGAGAGCGCGGCATCACGATCAAGGCGCGTGCAGTGCGTATCCAGCACGAGGGCTATGTGCTCAATTTAATTGATACGCCGGGCCATATTGATTTTACTTATGAAGTATCCAAAAGTCTGGCGGCTTGTGAAGGGGTGTTGCTGCTCGTGGATGCCGGACAGGGGATTCAGGCTCAGACAGTCACGAATCTCTATCTGGCTATGGAAAAAAACCTTCAGATTATTCCAGTCATGACAAAAGCCGATCTCCCGACAGCTGAACCGGAAAGAGTTCGGGCTGAGATCGCCCAGTTTCTTGGGATTGAGCCGGACGAGATTCTTTTAACGAGTGCCAAAACCGGTGAAGGCACGGAGGATGTTTTAAAGGCGATCATTGATAAAATTCCGCCGCCCAGCGGATCGCTCCAGAAGCCCCTGAAGGCGCTGATCTTTGACTCCAAGTACGACATTTATCAGGGTGTCATAACTTATATTCGCGTTATGGAAGGCGTGCTTCGGCAGGGTGATTCTTTTTATATGATGCAGACGGGAAGCAAGCATGAAGTGGAAGAGATTGGAATTTTTAATCCCAGCCCGTTTAAAGTCGACGAATTGGGCACGGGCGCTGTGGGTTATGTCGTGGCAGGCATCAAGGAAATCAGTGAAGTTAAAATTGGGGATACGATCACGCTGGTAGACCGCCCGGCGGATAAACCGCTTCCCGGTTATCAGGATATTAAACCGATGGTGTATTGCGGGCTTTATCCGGTGGCGGCTAAAGACTTTGATTTGTTACGGGATGCGCTCGGCAAACTTCGCTTGAACGATTCTTCTTTCGTTTATGAACCGGAGACTTCGGCATCGCTTGGTTTTGGTTTCCGGTGTGGATTTTTGGGCCTGCTTCACATGGAAGTGAACAAGGAACGTCTGGAGCGGGAATTCGGTCTGGAACTCATCATTACGGCCCCAAACGTCGTTTATCGCGTCATGAATCAAAAGGGGGATATTCTGGAAATTGAGAATCCGACCAAACTGCCGCCGCCGAACGAAATCGAAATTATCGAAGAGCCCTATATCCGGGTCCATCTAATGATCCCTGCTTCCTGCCTTGGTGGAGTCATGCAGTTGTGTCAGGACCGCCGCGGACAGTACATCAGCACGGAATATCTGGATACATCACGCGTGATGCTGACTTATGAAATCCCGTTTGCGGAGGTGGTGCTTGATTTCCATGACAAGATCAAATCGGTGACCTCCGGTTATGGTTCCATGAACTATGATTTTATTGGTCACAAACCCTCAGATCTTGTGAAAATGGATATTTTGATCAATGGAGATGCCGTGGATGCGCTTTCCTGTATTGTCTTCCGCGATAATGCCTATCATCGCGGGAAGGATCTTGTGCAGAAGTTGCGGGAAGTCATCCCCAGGCAGCTTTTCGAAGTTGCGATTCAGGCGGCGATCGGCTCCAAAGTGATTGCGAGGGATACCGTCAAGGCACTCCGTAAAGATGTGACGAGTAAATGTTATGGCGGTGACATCACTCGAAAACGGAAGCTCTGGGAAAAACAAAAAGAAGGTAAGAAACGAATGAAGCGTATCGGTAAAGTGGATGTGCCTCAGGAAGCGTTTATTACCATATTAAAGGTGGAATAAACATGAAAGTATGGATACCGCTGATTGCACTGGCTTTCCTGATTCTGTACCGGCATCGTATCGCCGAAGAACTTCAGTATTTCCGTGCCAAGCCCCGGCCCTGGCTTTATGAAAAGTGGAAAAACTGGGGCGAGCCCTTTCTCATTGCGGCGGTTCTGGCTATTTTGATCCGTACGTATTTGGTGGGGCCCTACAAAATTCCTACCGGCTCCATGCGGCCAACGTTTATGGAAGGAGACCGGATTTTTGTAAATAAAATCTCTTACCATTTCAACGAACCCGAGCGCGGCGACATTATTGTTTTTAAATATCCTCTGGATCGGAAAAAAGATTTTGTGAAACGTCTCGTCGGCTTACCCGGGGAAACGATCGAAATTCGCAATGGGATGCTTTATGTCAATGGAGAAGCGCTGGATGACGCGCCTTTTTCAAATCAGTATTACTATAACCGTGACAATTGGCTTTATGGACAAGAAGGTCAGGCCTTCGTGGTTCCTGCCAATCACTATTTTGTTCTCGGAGATAATTCTGCTCATTCTTCCGATGGCCGCCATTGGGGATTTGTTCCCGACGACAATGTTGTGGGGAAAGCTTTCATTATCTGGTGGCCGCTGAATCGAATCAAATCCGTTGGATAACTTTATGACGGCAACATTATTTGACCGTTTTCTCTGGGGCTGCGCGACCTCATCTCATCAGATTGAGGGGGATAATCGTCTGAATGACTGGTGGGCCTGGGAAGAAAGCGGAAAGCTTCGGTTTCCTTCGGGGAAGGCTTGCGGTCATTGGGACCGGTTTGAAGAGGATTTCGATCTTATTTCCAAACTGGGTCATAATGCCTATCGCTTTTCAGTCGAATGGAGCCGCATTGAGCCTGAACCGGGGAAGTGGAATGACGCGGCCATTGAGCGCTATCGTCAGATGGTCGAGGCGCTTCGCCGCCGGAATATTGAACCGGTCGTGACGCTGCATCACTTTACCAGCCCTAAATGGTTTGTCGAACGGGGCGACTGGCTTCGTGAAGATGCGGCCCGTTTATTCCGCCGATTTGTTAAAAAGACTGTGATGGGCATGGGAGAAAAGGTCAATATCTGGGTTACGATCAATGAACCGATGGTTTATCTCTATCATGGTTATATGCTCGGAACCTGGCCGCCGGGGTACAAAGATTTGAGGCAGGCGACCACAGCCTTACGTCACCTGTTGCACGCACATATTTATGCCTACCGTGAAATTCATCAGATTCGGCAATCGCTATGGAAAATGAATTCGGCCGTGTCGGTTTCCAAGCATATGACGGATTATTTGCCTGCGACCTCCCGCTGGCGCGACCGCCTGATTACCGGTTTCCGTCGCTGGGTGGCTAATGAATTATTTGTAAATGCCGCGATTACGGGTTTCTTTTTTTATCCCGGGGCTCATTGTGAGCTTCTGCCGGGGGATCGCACAATCGATTATCTTGCCGTCAATTACTATACGCGCAACCGCATCCGTTTTGGCGGATTCACGGCGGACGGGATCATGGGGGAAGTGGTGCCGACGGAAGGCGCGGAAGTTAATTCTTTAGGTTGGGAGGTCTCTCCTGAGGGGTTCTACAACGTCCTTCGTAGTTTGAAGAAATACCAAATGCCGGTTTTGATCACGGAAAACGGCATTTGCACAGAAAATGATACGCAGCGGGCACGTTTTATTGAGGGGCATGTCGGGGCAGTTCGGAAAGCGCGGGAGGATGGAGTCCCTATTACCGGCTATCTTCACTGGTCTTTACTGGATAATTTTGAATGGGACAAGGGATTTGCGCCGCGTTTTGGTATTGTCCATGTGGATTTTAATACGCTGGAAAGAAAAGTTAAAGACAGCGCTCATGTATTATCGTCACTTTGCCGACAATTAGCGCATGGAGAATCAATTCCGGCAGGCTGACTTGTTCGAAATTCACGCCTCTAAGAGCCACCCAGGCGAAAATCATGGCGTGGGCCCTTCTTTTTTAGAACGCTATTACATCCGGATCCGTATTGACCAGCTGTTGTTTGCGGTCATCGTCATCATCGGTTTAAATGCATTCTTCTTTGGTCAGGGAGTCGAAAAGGGCCGGCAGGGGAACCGGAAAGAATTGACCGGGCTCCGCGCTCAGTTAAAGGCGGCTGCCACAGTTGTGGCTACCGAGACAGAAGTAATGCCGGAAATAGCAAAAGCGACCGCGGTTTCTGAGGTGGCGCCGGCTTCGCCGGCCCGTGACGCGGCCCCGGTTGAAGACCAGGATCCTGCAGGTCAGGCGCAGGATGCCTCTCTGAAGGGTAAATATACGATTCAATTAGTTACGTATTTGACGCAGTCTGCCGCCGAAAAGCAAGTTAAGGCGCTGGAGGCCAAAGGGCTTCAGGGATTTACGGTGACCCGCGGAACCTATATTTTGGTCTGTGTAAATGCTTTTGCCAGCCGCAGTGAGGCGCAAAAGACGCTTCTAGACCTTAAATCCAGAGGTATTGCACCTCAGGATGCCTATATCCGCTCCATGCCGGCATAACCACCGAAAAACCAACAATTCTCTAGGACTTTCCCTTACTTTCAGCTAGGCAAAAAAGGGCATTATCGATATAATACGGAACCCGCCAAGGGTAGTTTCAAGTTCTCAGAAGGGAGTGTTTCTTCATGTCACAGCATGCGAGTTTAAGAATTGACAGCGTCGGTATTAAACACCGAAACGTTTTAAAGCGTCTGGAACGGATCAAGCGGCTAAAGAAAGAAAACCGCTGGGCCGAAGAGCGTTCGATGTTTGGTTTGCCGAAAGTCAAATCGCAGAAAATTAAGGTCAAGAGCAGCAGTGCGGATAAGGCCAAGGGCGCTGAAGAGGGCAAGGCCGAAGCTGCCAAGTCGTAAGGTTTTAGAGGTCGCTCGTGGGAAGTCAAATTAAAATACGGCGTTATAATCCGGGAGAAGAGCATGAGATCTCCCAGCTGATTAATGGCATCATGGGGCAGGAGTTTGGTGATGCGAAATCAGCTTATCCCACCGAAGATATCGAAAATCTCAATACCCATTACGGCGCTTTGGGAGAAGCTTTTTTTGTGGCGCTCGACGGCGACAAAATTGTGGGAACGGTCGCTATCAAAAAGGAAGATGATCGAATTGCGCTTCTGCGCCGTCTCTTTGTTGACACCACCTATCGCCGCCGGCAAATAGGCGTGGAATTAATTGATTATGCGCTTAAATTTTGCCACGAGGTGGGGTATCACGAGGTTGTTTTCAGGACAACTTCCCGAATGGAAGGGGCGATTAAGCTCTGCCAGAAGCGGGGATTTGTTCAGCGGGCCAAACTCAATCTTGGCGCCGTGGAGTTGATGAAATTTTCACTTTCTGTGCGGAATGGTTATAAGGCGGAAAAGAAGACCGCCCAGCACTAGAAAAATCCTTATGACGAGGGCAAGGCATGGGGTTATTTGGCATTACCAAGAAGAAAAAAGATGAACCGCTTTCGCGACTTAGTGAAAAAGAAATACAGTTAAGGCTTTACGGCAATTATTCTGCTAACGACGTATCCGCGCCGCAGCCGATCTCCAAATCTTCTGAAAAATCTGTTACCGTCTCTAAGCGTCCGCCAATAGAAACCATTGGACCTTCTTCTGGCGATCTTTTCCAGCCGGGGCGTCCTGCTGCAGAGCCTGTTGAATCTCATTCCAGTCATTCAAGTCTGAATCCGGCGCCGAGTTTGTCTCCCGAAAAGAAAGAGGAGGTAAAATCGTTCCGGGTGAGCAGCGATGTTCGAAGCCACAGTGAAGTTAAAAGAGCTCCGGTTCCGAAACCGGCAAGTAGTCGCTTTTCTGCAGTTAAACCGCCGAAACCCAGATTTGATTGGCAGAAAAAAGCCGGGGAGGTGTTGCAAAAGGCGGGAATGGTGGCACGGTCCCTGGTCTTTAATTTTTTTGTCATTGTTTTAAAAGGTATTCGTGCCGTGGCCACAACGGTTTATCAGCGGCGTCAATCCTTCCGGCGTTTACTTTATTGGGCCGCGGCTGTCGGCGCTATTTTTGCCATTTTTTCCAGCGTGCACTATTTAAACGTCAAGCGTGAGCAGGCGATGCGCTCCGCTAATCCCACTGTTATCGACAAATCTCCCGTGAAAGCAACCGCGCCGAAGCCTAAAAGCGAAAGTCCTTTGTCGGCAGTTGCGGTCGAAGCGGTTCCGCCTGCAGCAAAGGCGGATCAGGAAGTGACGGAAACACCGGCCGCCTCGGAGGCAACGGCTGCGTCGCCAGCAACCGGGGCGTTTGTGAGTCAGGTGGTGACGTACTACAATGAAACGGATGCCTCGAAAATGGCGAGTGAGTTGACTTCGGCGGGTTGGCCCGCTTTTGTCAAAAAAATACCCACTGCCAACGGCAGAACCTTTTTTCAGGTGTATATCGGGCGGTTTGCTTCCTATGCTGATGCCCAGAAGAAGTTATCAGATTTTCGCAACCAAGAGCTTGCGGCATCGTTCAAGGATGCCTTCATCCGCAAACTAAAGGACTAAGCCATGTGGGATGGGTTTGATCAACGGAAATTTCCCCGTATTAACCTGAAGTGCGAAGTTCGTCTTAATCCTGAGAACAGCGCTCAGACAATCGTGGCGGAAACAGAAAATGTCGGCGTCGGCGGACTTTGTATTATTCAGCAGGAAGAGCTGCCTCGTTTCAGTCGCTGCCATATTGCGCTGGATCTTGAGGATGATCTTCCGCGGCTGGCTTGCGAGGGGAAGATCTGCTGGATTATTCCGAAACGCGATCCTAAATCCAAAGAGCGTAAATTTGATACAGGAATCGAGTTTGTTGGGTTGAAGGAAGAGGATCGCGAGCGCGTTCGCCGGTTTATTCAGACCCGCACGGCCCGTGGTTTTGAAAATATCGTCTGATATGGCACAAAGTTTTTCCTTCGATATAGTCTCCGAATTAAATCTTCAGGAAGTCGATAACGCAGTTAATCAGGCCATTAAAGAGCTGCGGACCCGCTATGACTTCAAAGGAAGCCGCAGTTCGCTGGAATTCCTCAAGGAAGAAAAAAAAATTCGTCTGATTGCTGATGACGATTTAAAGCTCAGGAATCTCCAGGACATTTTGAAAACCCGCATGGCGGCCAGAAGCATTTCTGTTAAGGCTCTGCAATTTCAAGAACCGAAGCCTGCGTTTGAAGGAACCTTGC
>CAZGID010000052.1:0-12991 GCA_964526065.1 uncultured bacterium | reverse complement strand
ATATCGTTTCGCCGCTTCCGTCATAGACCGCTTCGGAAGCCTCCGTCTTCACCAATTGACCCGATTCATTAAACCATTCCGTCACCGATTGACCGTTCTTGTCATAGCCTTCATAACGGCGCAGGACATCAGCGTTGTTGCCATCTCCGCCCAATTTTCCGTCTTCACCCAAATCAAACGTCTTCGTGTAGCGATACTCAGGAGTTGCCCCGCCGGTGTCTTCTTTCGCAACTTCAGTCACTTTGGAAGGATTACTGACATTGTCATAGGAATAAGTGGATTCGAGCGTGATAAATCCAAGAGGGTTGCCATTTTCATCCATCTTCTGCTCTTTGCGGATACGCTTTACCAGCAAACCAACATCATTGAACTCTTGGGTGAACTCGTTTCCGTTTTCATCTGTTCCGGAAAAGGCACGCAGCACATCGGCATTAGCACCGTCACCGCCGCGGCGGCCATCGCTCCCAAGATCAAACACCTTGGTATAAGTGACCTGATAATCAGCACCGGCCTTTTCTGACATGGTTTCCGTCATCTGATTGCCGCTGACGTCGTATGCGTACTCGCGCTTCACTTCCTTAAAGGATCCCGTCGGGACGCCGTCCGCCTTGACTTGCTCAAAGGCAACATGTTTGACAAGCAGCCCGTCTTCATTGAACTCACGAAGGAAGCGGTTCAGATTTTCATCAACGCCTTCGATTTTACGCAGCACGTCTTCATCCTCATCTTCGCCGCCCAACTGACCGTCATCGCCGAGATCATAAACACGCGTAAACGTTTCCTGATAGGAACCGTCCTCCTGTTTTTCTTCCGCTTTTTCTGTTACCTGAGACGGATTCTCTTCTGGTTCATACGTATAGGTGTAACGCGTCTCGACAAATTCACCGTCGATTGGATTTCCGGACGCATCCCGCTTCACTTCAAAACGGATGCTCTCAATCATAAGTCCGGCATCATTGTATTTCTGAATAATGGCATTGCCGTTTCCATCGCGGGTTTCATAGGAGAGAAGCGTATCCTCATTATCCCCCGTGCCTTTCAGCTTCGCATCGGCCCCGAGATCAAAAACCTGGCGGAAAATGAATTCATCGGTCGCGTCGACTTCGGCGAGCATCGTGACCCGGTTGTTATCCACGTCATAACTGTAAGCATAATGGATCTTGCGGTGATCAACCGGATATCCTTCTTCATTTAGTACCGCTTCTTCCCGAATGCTGTCGACCAGTTTCCCGTCTTCGAACTGATTCTGCCCGGCATCATCAATTTCAATAAAGGTCACCTCATCGGTATCAATATTGATCTGATAGACATACCGAAGACCATCCAGCAATATTTTGGTTTCATACACCGGACTGATTCCGCTGACACGCGAAATTTCAAGCGCCCCTTCATCCGCTTCCATTGAGAGCGCCAGCGATGCCTTGGCCAGCGAAGCGGCCTCTTCTTCTTCAGGCGTCATATCTCCATAAAGGAAATAGCGGTCCTGATCCGAAGCCGCAGCAAATTCATCCATGGAACGGATAAAGCGGTTTAATTCAGCACGCGCCATCGCTTCATCATTCTCGATGGGCCGCCAGGCAGCAACCGCCTGATACAGCGCGTCAATCACATCCGCATCTGAAATACCGGCGCGTGATTCCTGCTGATCAAAGGCATAATTCAAACGCGGATCCCGAAGCTGAACAAACTGGATCTGGTCGCCGGCGGTTTCCAGATCGCGGGCACTCGGAGCGCCGCTGTCGGGATGCGTATGCGCTGCAAAAGCCGCACGCCTCACTAATTCAACCACGGGCTTCAGCACGGACAATTCATGATCGTCGCTGATCGTGAAGAGAACGATCTGGCCGAAGAGCACCAGAATTCCGACTTCCTTGTCCAGAGTCCGCAGCCGGTCATAATCTTCAACGGTGAGCGCATCCACTATCACAGCCGTGGCAATCCCCGGCTGCGACAGCTCTTCATAGGCATAATCAAAGCTGTAGCGCTCAATCCGTTCTTCCGGAGATTCCGCGGTTCCAAGCTCCCGCACTTCGCGGTCGCCTGACTTCAGATCCGTTACTTCTACTTGATTACCCGGCAGGTACCGGTATGTCCGGATGGGGTCCGGCCCGTCAATCAGCACACGTCCAGAGGCATCCCGCGCCACTTGAATAGAACCTTCTTCAAGCGCCCCGGGAAGATTTTCGGTTAGCGAGTAAATTTGGTATTGTTTCGTTTTTAAGTCGAGAAAGACTTCAGAGGAAGGGCGAAGATAAACATCGAGCTTATAATTCCGGAAGCTCAACCGGTCGTTTGTAAAATTCCCTTCCGGAGGACCACGCAAACGAAACGCGCCTGCATCTTTCTGGTCCGGAAACAAAGTTCCGACCGAAGCAAAGCGGGAGGCGTTCGGGTCCATAATGCTGAATGCCCCGTCTTCCATGCGCATAAGTGGACGAGATGGCACATGACCTTCTTTCAAAACGCCGGTCTCCACCAGTTTTGCATCCGCATCCAGCACCGCGCCGCCAGCGGCATTTCGCTCCACATCAAAGGCAAGGAACAGTCCGCTTTCGTGATCGGCCACTGTGACGCGCGCGGCCGTCGTGCGCGGATCGGTCACATAATAAAATTCCTGATTGACCTCAAGCCGGTTTTCATCCTGCCCCGCTACTTTAAGCAGATTTCCCATGGCGCCGCTTTCAAGGCGGGCAAAAGTCATCACCAGCCCGGACTGCGCTTCGTTCCGGACTTCATAAGCCGCAATCGATCCTTCCGGACGATCCAGTTGAATGGAACGGACCCGGTTTTTTGCCGTTAACGTCATCCCGTCTTCGGAAACTATCACATCGCCCATTTCCACCATGGCACCGGCTTCGCCGTTCGCCCATTCCTGGACGGTATAGGTCTGCCCCACGAGGTCAATCTTGGTTCTCAACCCCGCCTGATCATCGTAAACCATTTTCAGCTTCGTCAGCTCGTCCCGCTGCTCATCGTAATCCTGAAAGGTCAACAGCCGTACCGGCTGAGCCGTATTCGGATCCACTTCCCATTCTTCGGCGTAGTAACCGTTCTTGGCGTCATAAAAAGTAACAGAGGGAATTTCGGCTTTGCGGTTATAAACCGTTGTCGCAATCGGATTCCCGCGAACCATCAAGCCTCTTTCAAGCGGGTCGCCGATCTGACCGTCGGGATAGACCGCAAATTCATCGTACGTATCCAGACCGCCTTCCTCAGTCGATTCCGCCACAATTTGAACCCGTTCGCCATAATCCGGGTCCGCATAATATTCATAGCGGAATGTTTGCAAGGCCGCCTTCCCTTCTTTTTCAAGCGCCGCCATGGAACGGCCGCGATCCTGTTCGGAAAGGCGATCCTCCAGAAAAACAAAATCCCGGACTTCGTAAATCCGTCCGTCCCGCTGCCCCACTTTGTAGTAAGTGCGGCCCACCGAAATCTTCACTTTACCCTCTTCATCCGCAGGAGAAATTTCCATCTCTCCCTCGTCGGCATTCTGAAGAGGATTCAGCGCAAAGAAGTCCGGGGCGGTTTCCATGGGGCCCTGCTCAATCGCCCGCGCCTCAGATTCTTCACTGGTGGTCTCTACGGTGCTCAGCGGTGAGTCACTAAAGCCGTCAATGCTCTGTTTGTAGCGGATGTCTTTGAGGTTTTCAGGCACATCAGTGGCAGACATCTGGGGGGAAGGAAGAGGGACACGGAAGGCAAACGCCAGCTGCAGATCGGTTTGCGTCGTCAAAAAGCAAAAAATGACAAACGCACTGATCGCGCGCAGGCTAAACGGCTTAGTTTCTCGGCTGTAGTCGCTTAAGGTCATAAAGACAAATTACCTGCCATTCGGGCAAAACCCGACCCCGATAGCAAGAAAGCAAGACTGCTCCTGTATGAGTACAAGAATTCAGATTCTGCCACTACTTCCAAATGACTTTTTAAAATATTTTTTATTTGTGTGCCTAATAAAAAGATAACCACTGAAACTGCGAATGTCAAATTTAGTCCGATATTATTTTTGAATGTCATTGTTATCTGGTGTTATATCCTGATAGCGAAAAAGGAACACCAGAATACTATGAAATCAAAAATAGACAAGCAATTTTTTGGGCTTTCTTGTATCGGTTGGGTCAGGGGAAACCTGAAATGGAAAATCGCCAGGTTTTAGTCGGGTTCGACGAAGCGTATACCCAGTCCCAGCTGCTTTTTGCGTATTTCCCGGCGGGTAATCACCCCGCTGACATGGTATTCTTCAGGGAAATTCGCGCATGGAGGGATTGTAATCTCGACCCGGAGGCCTTCGACCGACTCAAGGCCGGCGATGCGTTCGGCTTGCTGCAGGTCCAGATACTCCGAAAACATACCGCCTTCACTGATATTCGTGATAATGGCCCGGGTTTCAATGGCTTCCCCCGAGGGCGCATGGATCGTAAATATAACAGGCATCGCCACATGCATACGTTTACTGCGGCGCCGTTCCACCTGATGCCCAATCGATTCCTGGGTCAGATCCGGATTTTCCCGGGCAATTTCCTTATCCCGCCCCTTTTCAAGCAAAAAGGGGCCTAAATCCTCGGCCACCTCCGCCTCGGTCTCGCAAATCAGGACATTATTGGGCATATAGACGTCGCGCATCATTTGGACCGTCTCGGTTGATGCCCCATAGATGAGACTCCGCTTTGGCCGCAGACAGGCCGCCAGAAGTTTGCGCAGGGCAATAGGTTCCAGCGATTCCACGTTCTGCAGATTCAGAATAACCCGCTGCATACGATGGCGGCGGATTTTCTTTTGGATTTTGTTGGCGATATCCTGGAGCGCCTCTTCGGTCGGCATTCCTTCAAGATCGAAGACGTTAACCGCTCCAATCGCCCGGGTTCTTAAGCGTAATTTAGCCATGATGTCTGTTTTTGCTCTTTCTTTATCAGTAAGAACAATCTCCTTTCGGGTTAACTCCCGATTTTCCGGTTTAAATGGGTCTCGACCCAGGACCGGATCTTTTCCCGTCCCCCGTCTACAAAATCATAAAATTCAAGCCCGACCCCTCCGTCCCGGACACTTCCGTGGATCAGCTTTCCTTTCATATCCACGATCTCTCCGGGAGGAATAATCAGTTTGAGCCCAATCAGCCTCAAATCATAGGGATCCATGACCACCCGGGCCTGGTCTTCCGCCCGGGATTGAATAAACTCGGCATACAAGCCGTTTTCACTGAGATTTGTGACCACCGCGGAAAAGAAGAGCTTTCGTCCGCTGCCGCACTCATATTCAAACTCGACCGGCAAAACCGTATCCAGGCGGATATAGTGCCGTCTTTCCAGGACCGGATTCGAATCCTCGGTCGTTCCCGAGGCAAATTCCTTGGAAAAAAAGCGAACCGCCTCTTCTTCCGTCCCTAAATAGGAAATGCGCTGTTCTTTATCCCGCCGCCGGAAATTCTCGGACAGGACCTGATCCCGGGCCAGCAAACCGCATTTGGATGCCTGGCGGCCGCGATCCAGAATGAAGTCAATTCCACGATCGTCGATCTGTTCGAGTTCGCGCAAATTAAAGAGAACGTTTTTCAGGGTCATCGTTTTCATAACTCTTTGCATGGCAACGTTTCCCTTATCTGCAAATTCCCCGGAAAATTTGCCGCAAATTTCGAAGATTCTGACCGCTCCCACACTCTTGGACTTTATGGAGTTCGGTTGTAACATTACCCCTTCTTTCTCTGCCGTCTAGTAATTTCAACTTCTGAATAACTATTAGAAAGGTAGCATAGGCCTTTTGAAATGTCCAATCAGGCCCTGCTTTTTACCTTCAACAAATGAGAGATTAATCTATACACATCTTTTTAGCAGTAAATTATAGCAATTTATAGCATATATGTCATGGGATCTTCTGAGAGCCGGAATTCCAATGCGGGAAAATGTTACCTTACTTGTTTTCTGGAGAGGACTTACGACGATTCAAGGCTGCCAGACGCTCCGCCAGAGTCTTCTCAAACCCCTGTTGCGTCGGCTCATAAAATTTCTGGGAACCCGCGCGGTAGGCCTGATCCACAAAATGGCCTTCATATTGATGGGCGTATTGATACCCCACTCCATGCCCCATTTTTTTGGCACCCGGATAATGAGCATCCCGCAAATGATCCGGGACTTCTTCCACAGTTTCATTTTTGACGGCCTCGGCCGCCTTTTCGAGCGCCATATAGCTGGCATTACTCTTTGGCGCAAGTGCCATATAAGTCACCAGATGTCCCAGAATGATCCGGGCCTCCGGCAATCCGACAAATTCAACCGCCTGCAGACCCGATGCGGCCAGAATCAACGCCTGTGGATCGGCATTCCCGATATCCTCGCTCGCCAGAATCAGAATGCGCCGGATAATAAACCGCGGATCCTCTCCCGCATGAAGCATTTTCGCCAGCCAGTAAAGCGATGCATCCGGATCCGATCCACGCATGCTTTTGATAAACGCGCTGGCAATATCGTAATGATAATCGCCTTCACGATCATGGTAGACGACTTTACGCTGACAGGATTCTTCCGCCGCCCGCGCATCAATGACAATCGTTCCGTCTTCCTGCGGCGGCGTCGTAAGCACGGCCACTTCCAGGGAATTCAACAAACGCCGCGCATCGCCGACGGCACTTTTAACCAGGTGGCGAATCGCGGCATCATCCATCCTCACGGCCAATTTTCCAAATCCGCGATCTTCATCCTGCAAAGCCCGTTCCAGGATTTTTTTCAACGCCGCTTCCTCAAGAGGACGAAGCTCGAGGACAAGCGCCCGGGACAGCAGCGGACTGTTGACGGAAAACGAAGGATTCTGGGTCGTCGCACCGATCAGAATCACCGTTCCTTCTTCGACATCGGGCATGAGAACATCCTGCTGAGCCCGGTTGAAACGGTGAATCTCATCAATGAAAAGAATGGTTCGCTGTTTCTGCGAACGGCGCCATTTCTGCGCTTCACGAATCATGCCGCGCAGATCCGACACGCTGGATTCCACCGCATTCAACCGCATAAAACGCGCCTTGGTCGCGCGTGAGATCACACGCGCCAGCGTCGTCTTGCCGCTGCCCGGCGGTCCGTAAAGAATAATGGAAGAAATCCGGTCCGACTCAATGGTGCGCCGCAATAACTTCCCGGGGCCGAGGATATGCGCCTGGCCGATGACTTCATCCAGCGAGCGCGGACGCATGCGCACCGCCAGCGGCGCCTCCGGAGAGGGCGTGTCGGTTTCAGAAGTTTGAGAATCGGCGGCAAAAAGTTCGGCGCCTGGATCCGGCCGGGAAGATTTTTTCATAAGAGGGCTAGTATACACCCCTTTAAAAGAGGTGCAAAGCCAGGGAATCCGGGGAATCTTATTGAAATGAAGCCTGAAACTGGTCGGCCACGGCTTTGCCGATGGCGGCGTGCAGTTCCTGGATTTCCGAGGAAATAAGCGTGCGTTCCGGGGACTGATATGTCACGCGAAAACCGATATTTTTGTAACCCGCCGGAATTCGCCCGCCCCGGAAAAGGTCAAAAACATCCACGCGGACGGCCAGACCTTTTCCAAGCTCTTCAATCAGACGGACAATTTGCGAGGCTTTGACTTCTTCACTGACCACCACGGACAAATCCCGTTCCACCGCCGGAAAACGCGGCATTTCTTCCAACGGACGCGTCCAGCGGATATGCGGAAGCAGTTTTTGCAGCGAGATTTCACTCAGATAAACCGGCAGTTCCAGATCCCAGGCCGCCCTTTGCGCCGAGTCAGCCATGCCCGCATAACCCAACACATCCAGGCCGGCGGTAATCTGAACCGCGCTGCCGGACTCCAGCCACGGGCGGTTCTCGACCGGCGTAAAATTAACATTCTCCACGCCCAAACGTTCCAGCCACAACCGGAGGATCCCCTTGAGATCATAGAAGGCGACGTCCCGGCTTTCATCCATCCAGGATTTCGACCGCCAGGCACCGTGAAAGGCCATTCCAAGCGTGCGCTCTTCTTCGCTCTTGGAGCTTTTTTCTTTCACACGGTAAACGTTGGCAATCTCAAAAAGAAAAACGTCGCGGTTGCCGGCATGATGATTCTTCCGCACCGTTTCAAGCAGACTCGGAAAAAGAAAAGGGCGCATCCAGCGTAATTCCTTGTTCTGCGGATTCAGGATACTGACCGCCTGCCCCAGATCCCGCTCCACTTCAAGGCCGCGTTCGGAAATCAGGCTGAACGTGACGGTTTCATACAACCCGATTCCGGAAAGGTATTCGCGGGTCTTTTGTTCCAGTTGCAGCATGGGATTCTTTTCGAAATAAAGCGGTGCCCGCTCCGGCAATGTTTCCGGAATGCGATCATATCCATAAATACGCGCCAACTCCTCCACCAGATCGACGGCCCGCGTAAGATCCGGCCGGAAGGAAGGAATTTTAACTTTCCAGTTTTTGGCCGATGACGGCGTAATTTCCATTCCCAGGCGCGTACAAATCGAAGAAATCTCATGCCGTTTGAGCGGCATGCCGAGAACTTTCTCAATTGTATCCGCTTGCAGATGAATGATGCTCTTTTGCGCCGTCGGCTTTCGTCCCGCTTTGATCACGCGGCTGATTGTCCGCGGCTTGGCGTAACGGCGAATGAGCCACAAGGCCCGTTCGCGGCCGAAATCCACGCCCTCGGGATCGACGCGGCGTTCAAACCGGTAGGAGGATTCACTGGCGAGCGAAAACTTGCGGCTCGTGCGGCGCACCCATTGCGGATGAAAATAAGCCGATTCGAGCAAAACATTACGGGTCTTTTCGCTGACTTCACTATGCTTCCCACCCATAACACCGGCGAGTGCGACCGCCTGCTCTTTATCGGCGATCACCAGATCCTCCCGGCTCAACTCCAGCTCGGCGCCATCGATGGCGACAAACTTTTCGCCCGCCTTGGCACGCCGGATCCGGATTTCCTGCCCTTTGAGCAGATCCGCATCAAAAACATGCAGCGGCTGCCCGGTCTCGAGCAGCACATAATTGGTAATGTCCACCAGCAAATCGATCGATCGAATGCCGCAGGCTTCGAGACGGCGTTTCATAAATTCAGGCGTTTCGCGGCTCGTAATTCCCTCAATGAGCACGCCGGAATAATACGGACAGCCTTCGATTTCCTTTAAATCCAGCTTCCAGGATCCCGCCGTGCCGCGGTTGGTGGTGCCGTCTTCGATTTCCGGCAGTTTGAAGGCAATATTTTCGACCGCGGCAATTTCACGGGCCACGCCGACATGAGAAAGCCAGTCGGGACGGTTGGTGGTCACTTCGACTTCAAAAAGCGTATCGCGCAAATGCGGAACCGGCGTCACCTTTTCCACTTCCAGACCGGCCAGCGTCAACCGCTCCGCTATCCGTTCATGCGGAGGAGAAAGTTTGATGTATTCCTGAAGCCAATCGAGACTGACCTTCATGAGAATTGCCTCAAAAAGCGAATGTCATTCTCATAAAAATGCCGGATGTCCTGAATACCGTGGCGCAGCATGGCGATCCGCTCCACGCCCAAACCGAAGGCAAAACCCTGCACCCGCTTGGTGTCATACCCGACGGCCTGAAAGACATTGGGATCCACACTGCCGGCGCCGAGAATTTCCAGCCAGCCCCGGTTTCCCCAGCGCAGATCCACTTCAACACTGGGCTCGGTAAACGGAAAGAAATGAGGGCGAAAACGGATTTTTGTATCCGAACCGAACAGTTCCCGCAAAAATAAATGCAGAATGCCTTTCAGGTCACTGAAGGTGACGCGCTCGTCCACCATGAGCCCCTCGATTTGATGAAACATGAATGAGTGACTGGCATCCACGGTGTCCGGCCGGTAAACCCGTCCGGGAGCAACAAGCCGTAAAGGCGGCTTGCGGTTCTGCATCATCCGGATCTGAACCGTAGACGTCTGGGATCGAAGCAATTCACCCGTCGAGGTATAAAAGGTATCGAACGCATCGCGCGAGGCATGATCGAGCGGAATATTTAAAGCGGTAAAATTGTGAAATTCACTTTCAATTTCCGGCCCGTCCACCATTTCAAAACCAAGACGGGTAAAAATGCCGGTAATTTCACGGATGGTCTGCGTGATCGGATGAAGACCGCCGGCGCGCGGCGTAATGCCGGGCAGCGTGTCATCAAAAACTTCTCGGCGGACGGGCTGGGTCCCCAACAAATCCTTTTTGGATTGAAACGTCTCTTCCAGAACGCGTTTCAGCTCGTTGACTTCCCGGCCGAAGTCTTTTTTTGCTTCGTCCGGCAGCTCGCGAATGCGGCCCATCAAGGACGTCAGCATGCCCTTTTTGCTCAAAAATTTAAGGCGGAATGCTTCCAGAGCTTCCGGACTCCGGATGGAGTCCAGTTCCGCGCGGGCTTCCTGTTCTACCTGACGTACGGATTCGTTCATATCTGGGAGAAAGAGAGGAAAGACCGGCAGGCGAACCTGCCGGTATGTTTTACTTCTTTACGAGCTCAACGATTTTTTCGAAGGCTTGAATATCCCGGGCAGCAATATCGGCCAGCGATTTACGATCCAGCGTAATCTGGGCCTTCTTGAGTCCCTGGATGAATTCCGAATACCGCATTCCGAAACGGCGGCAGGCGGCATTGATGCGAATCGTCCACAGCGTCCGGAACTCGCGCTTGCGCACTTTCCGATCGCGGGTCGCATACCGCATGGCGCGGTTCACAGTTTCGGTGGCCGTACGGAAAAGTTTCCGTCTTCCGCCGACAAAACCTTTGGCGCGCTTCAGAACCCGGCGACGCCGGTTGCGGGAAGCGGGTGCGTTTGTTGATCTAGGCATGAAGGTTCTCCTTTCCTGAAATTATGATTTACCCGTAAGGGAGCATCTTTTTGATGCGGCGGGCATCGGCGTCCTCAGTCGTTTTCCACCCGCGCAGCTGCCTCTTTTTTTTGGAGCTGCGGTCCGTCATCATGTGGCGACGCAAGGTCGACGTGGTTCTCACTTTTCCCTTTTTGGAAATTTTGAATCTTTTTTTGGCTGCTTTGTTGGTTTTAACTTTGGGCATTTTCCGCTTCCTTCTGATTGGGCTCACTCGAGCCGGATTCTTTCTTTTTGGTCGTTTGTTTCTTTGTCCCCACCGCAGGCTGCAAATAAACCTGAATTGAACGGCCGGCGAGTCCCTCATTGCGCTCGACTTGCGCCATGTCGGCAATTTCTTCGATAAACCGGTCAATCACGCGAATGCCGAGATCCGTATGTGTGATTTCACGGCCCCGGAAAAACATGGTGAGTTTCACCTTGTCGCCGCGCTCGATAAACCGCCGGGCATTGCGCAGCTTGGTCTGGAAGTCGTGTTCCTGAATTTTCGAGCTGAGTTTCACTTCCTTGACGGTCGTGACCTTCTGCTTCTTCCGCGATTCTTTTTCTTTCTTTCCGATATTGTAAAGATACTTGCCCAGATCCATGATCCGGCATACCGGCGGACGCGCCTCGGCGGCCACTTCCACCAGATCGAGCCCTTCTTCCTGAGCCATATTCAATGCATCTTTGATTGCAACAATACCGACCTGCTCACCGGCTCCGTTAATCAGCCGGACTTCATTGGCCCGGATCCGGTTATTCGCCCGAATGAATCGCGGATTAATTTTATTGGAACTCAACACGCCTCCTTGCCCCGCAGGGCTGACTCCCTTTAAATTTCGCCGTCGTTTTTGTTTTCAACCTGCTTTTGAATCAAAACCAGCATTTCTTCCAGCGAGCGTTCCCCCATATCTTTCCGCCCGCGGCGCCGCACCGCAATCTTTCCGGATGCCGCTTCCTTTTCTCCGATCACAAAGAAATAAGGAATTTTCTGAACTTCCGCTTCGCGAATTTTGTATCCGATTTTCTCGGAACGCAAATCCGCCTCAGCCCGGATGCCGGCATCCCGCAGCGTTTGAAGGGCTTTCTCGGCCGCCTCATTCTGCTTGTCGGTAATCGTCAGCACCCGTACCTGCACCGGTGCAAGCCAGACGGGAAAAGCCCCGCCGAAGTGCTCGACCAGAATGCCGTAGAACCGTTCCACAGAACCAAAAATCGCCCGATGCACCATCACAGGCCGCGCCTTGGCGCCCGATGCATCAATATAGGAAAGATCAAAACGTTCGGGCATCTGGAAATCCAGCTGAATGGTACCACACTGCCACTCGCGCCCAATGGAATCCGTTACTTCAAAATCGATTTTGGGACCGTAAAAGGCACCGCCGCCTTCCTGAATCCCGAATTCAATCCCGTTTTCTGTCAAAGCCGCGCGCAAACCGCTTTCGGCTTTTTCCCACAATTCATCGGCGCCCATAGAATCTTCCGGGCGCGTCGACAAACTGATGCGGATTTCTTCAAAACCAAAAATCCGGTAAACCTCAAGAATCAAGCGGATCACCTGCTTGATTTCGGCGCGGATCTGATCCTCGGTACAAAAAATATGAGCGTCATCAATCGTAAAGGCATTGACGCGAAAGAGCCCATGCAGCACGCCGGAACGCTCGCGCCGGTGCACCAGCCCCAGTTCGGCCAGCTTCAAAGGCAGATCCCGATAGGAACGCTGGGAACTGCGGTAAACCAGCGTCGATCCCGGACAGTTCATCGGCCGGACCGCGAAACTTTCTTCCTCTACCCGGGAGAAAAACATGTTCTCCTGATAGTGTTCGTAATGCCCGCTCTGCTTCCAGAGGAAATCCTTCATCAGGATCGGCGTCCGGATCTCTTCATAGCCTTCGCGCCGGTGAATCCCGCGCCAGAAGTTGACCAGCGTCTCGTAAATCCGCAGGCCCTTCGGATGATAAAACGGCATGCCGGGCGCTTCTTCATGAAAACTGAACAGATCCAGTTCCCGCCCCAGTTTCCGGTGATCACGCTTGCGCGCCTCTTCGAGCCGGGTCAGATAGGCCTGGAGTTCCTTGCGGGAAAAGAAAGCCGTCCCATAAATGCGTTGAAGCATTTTGTTCCGCTCATCCCCGCGCCAATAGGCGCCGGCAACCGAAAGCAGCTTGAATGCCGCCACTTCGTTCGTATTATGAATATGAC
>CAZGID010000051.1:0-13376 GCA_964526065.1 uncultured bacterium | reverse complement strand
CTGCGATACTCCGGCATGACATGCAGGAAACTGATATTGGCAAACTGCTGAATCAAGGACGATAAAATGAAACCGAGAAGGGTAATGGCAATGATCAGTTCAATAAGCGCAAAGCCAGCCGCCGGCGGCCGGCCTTTTTTCCGCCGCTTAGAAAGTATAGTAATTTTGATCATTTTGACCCTTTCTATATCTAGTTGAAGCTTACCCCATGAGGAGGTGAAATTCAAACCAGCCGGCAGCAATTCCCGGAGAGTTCATTATCCAAAAACCCCCTGCATAACCCTATAAAAATAAATAGGTTATGACTTTTTAAAAAACACGGATTAACCGCTGAACGGAGCGCGTTTTGAGGCAGAATCCAGCAAGCAAAAGAAAGATCGGCTATTATTTACTTAAAACATCCTTAATCAAACCGGTACAGCCTTAACCAGAATATCGAGGAGAAATCAATGAAAGGGATTGGACATTTGCTGCGGACTAGTGTTTTCCTGCTCACCATGGCACTGACAGGCACAGCCCCGCTCGCCATGGCCGCCGAACCGGGTGCCATGACGGAATTCGAAGAACAGCTTCAAACCTTAAGCCCCGACCAGTTGGCCGAACTGCAAAGACGGGTTGCCGCCTACAAGATTCAGGGCGACACGAAAAGCATGACCGTACAGGAAGTGCGTGCGGAATATGTGCGCTTTATTGAAAAAACCGTGGCGGAGATGAGCGGACAAAAAGCCTGATCAGGCAGGGTTCGCGCGGTAACCGCGCTTGCGGTGCGTCACCTGGACCACCGTGTGAATACCGCCCCGTACATAAAAATCCCCTTCGATTTCCATCCAGCGCGGAGCGACGGCTTTGACCAGATCATCCAGAATCCGGTTCGTAACCGCTTCGTGAAACGCCCCCTCATTCCGGAAACTCCAGAGATAAAGCTTCAAACTTTTAAGCTCCACACAAAGCCGGTCCGGCACATAACGGATCCGGAGGGTCGCAAAATCAGGCTGTCCTGTTTTGGGGCACAGGCAGGTAAATTCAGGACATTCGAAACGGATAAGATAATCCCGTTTGGGATAGGGGTTGCGGAAGGTATCCAGGTTTTTTGATGGTCGGCTCGGCATGGCGCATTATAGCATGCGAACCCGTTCCGGCCATCCCTCTATTAGAAGATAAACATCGTCTAATATTCGGCACTTGCGGGGAAGGCCCGAATTTTGTCTTGGGTCCTTTCGCGGATAACGCTAGTCTGAAAATCCGGTGTCCGTCCCCGGCACCGCCAAGGAGGCAAGGCCATGAATAACAACCCAATTCAACCCGAAACACTTCAGCGGTCCGGTATGCCGGCTGAAATGCCCTACTGGGAATATATCGTGAACGACTTTCTCGAAACCGGCTGTTTTCTTGAGCAGTCGCAGCGTCAGTTTCTGCTCGATCAGCTTCGTTTTGACGTCACCTGCGTGGAACACATTGAAGTTCATCCCGCTTTCACCATCGACCAAAAACTCATCACGGTTCTTGGCGATGCGGCCATCCAGGATGTATGGATTTATAATCCATCGCGGCACAAACTCCGGAAGCACACGCTCAGGAAGACGGCGTAGCAGAATCAAAAAGCCCGACAGCTTTCCGCAACTCGTGGATTTCGCGGTCTTTCAGGTAGCGGCCGGCTCCCGTGTCGAGCATCGACAGTGAAAGCGGGCCGAGAGTCAGCCGGGTCAGGCTGAGAACGTGGTAACCGAGGGCTTCAAAAATGCGCCGGACTTCGCGGTTACGGCCTTCCCGCAAAACCAGCCGCAGACATTTCCGGGAACGGGCCTGAACTTTTTCAACCCGGGCAACCCCATCTTTAAGCCTCACGCCCCGCAGAAGACGCCGCCGATCCGGTTCTTCAAACGGCCGCTCGAGACGAACTTCATAGCACTTGGGAATTTCATAGCGCGGATGCATCAGCCGGTTGGCCAGTTCACCATCATTGGTGAAAAGCAGAAGGCCCGCCGAATCGCGGTCCAATCGGCCGACGGGAAAAACACGTGTGAATTTTTCACGCTGCTGAAGCGAGGCACTGATGAGGGTCCGCGGTAACAGCTGATACACGGTTTTTTCCGCATTTGGGTCGGAGGCCGTGGTCACATACCCCACCGGTTTGTTTAAAAGATAGCAAACCGTGCGGTGAAACAAGAGCTTGCGGCCGCGGTAACAAATGGCGTCACGCTCCACGTCCACCTGACGGCCGAGATCCATCACCTCTTCGCCGTTGACGGTGACCAGTCCCTGCCGGACGTATTCTTCACTCTTGCGGCGCGAGGCAATGCCCGCCAGCGCCAGCGCTCTTGAGATTCTCATGGCTTGCGGAATTCCAGATAATGAAGCGTGCGGCCGGCCGCTTCGTATTTCATTTCATAATTGGTCTTGCCGTCTTCGGGGTTGAGCCGCTCATGGCTTTCACGCATCGCCCACGGCAGGGATGCTTCCGCGGCGGCCTCCAGAATGGACTCATGATAATGGGTAAAGTCGGTGGCAATAAAAAGACGCCCGCCCGGTTTCAACCGGCTGTAAAGCAGCACCAGAAAGTCGGCCGTCAGCAGCCGACGTTTGTTGTGCCGCTTCTTGGGCCAGGGATCCGGGAAATAAATATGAAAAGATTGCGTCCGGCCGGACGGAATCTTTTGACGCAGCAACTCGCAGGCGTCGGTCTTGAGAAAAACAATATTCGACAGGCCGCGCTTTTGGGCCCGTTCGCGGCCGATATGCAGCCATTTGCCGGCACGGTCCACGGCAATAAAGCGCTTGTCCGGATGCGCTTCCGCCCGCGCCAGCATAAAACGCCCTTTCCCCGTTCCGATTTCAATTTCAAGCGGCTGCGGACTCTCGAGACATGCTTGCAAAGCCGTGGCTTCTTCTTCCGTTAATTTCCAGACCGGCGCACGTTCCGGCGGTGTCAGACGCGCTTCCGCCTGGCGGATTTTCTCTTCGAGATTTTCAATCATCGTTTTCATCTCAGGGATTCCCCGCCGGCTCTAACAGTACCAGCGTTTCCAGATGCTGGGTCTTGGGAAAGAAATCAAACGGGATAATGGTTTTGATTTTCCAGGCAGCGGCTGTCAATTCGCGCAAATCCCGCGCCAATGACTCCGGCGAACAGGAAAGATAAAGCAAGTGTTCCAGGCCCTCCGGAGCGGATTCTTTTTTAACCGCGTCGATTAATGCCTGCCGGACGGATTCACTCAGCCCCCGGCGCGGCGGATCAATCATGGCCGTTTTCGAAAACCCGGTCTCGCGTTTCAAAATTCGCTCCAAATGATCTTCCACGCGGCCGCCAATAAACTCAACCCGCTCTTCCAACCGGTGCCAGGCAATATTGTATTTCGCCATTTCAACAGAACCCTGGCAATCTTCGATCATCAGCACGCGTCCTGCCTGATCCGCGAGACAAAGCCCGAAAAGCCCGACCCCGGCATATAAATCCAGAAAGAGCGTGTTCGCCTCCACAATGCTCATCTGCCGGATGCGGTCCATCAGGATGGGAAGAATCCCGAGATTCGCCTGAAAAAATGTTTCCATGCCGTAAAAAATACGGCGGCCATGGATATCCGTATAAAGATAATCTTCCTCTTTCATCCGGAGTGACCGGCGGCCGATTCCGCCCCAGACCACGCGGCCGTCATCGCCCGTACGCACGACCAGGTTCGCCGTGCGGTACTTGGGCGGCATGCGCGCTTCCGCCTGTTTGCGAAGCTCGGGCAGAAAAGCCGAAACTTCGGGCCGGGCGATGGCGCAGGACTCGATTTCAACGGTTCGGCGCCTTCCCTGCCGGAAGCCCATCACCACGCCGCCATCCCGGCGCCGGTAAATACCAATATCGAGGCGGTGCCGGTAATGATACGGATCCGGCGACGGCACCACGGCTTCCATCCCCGACACAGGAAGACCCGCATCCTCCAGAATCCGGCGCAGCTGACTTTCCTTGATCCGCAGTTCTTCCTCATAAGGCAAATGCTGATAGAGGCATCCGCCGCAGCTGCCGAAAACCGGGCAAAGAGGCTCCACCGGAAAAGATGTGGGGATTTGGTCCAAAAATGCAGATTCCATGAGAGTTTTTGAGTATGCCCCGGAAATGGACAACAGGTCAAGAAAAATGCTAAACTCCGCCCCTATGACGGACCGCATTTTTCTGGAAGCCCTTGAAATCCGCTGCCTCATCGGCATCTTCGAATGGGAACGCAAAACACGCCAGAAAGTCGTGATTGATCTGGATTTTCCTGCTCCCATTGCCCGGGCCGCCCGCCGGGACCGGATCGAAGACGCCGTAGATTACAAGAAAATTGCCAAGACCATTATCCGGTTTGTTTCCGACAGCCGGTACCATTTGATCGAAACGCTCGCCGAGAAACTGGCCGCCCTCCTGTTGAAAGAATTCTCTCTCAAGGAAGTCCATTTGAGAGTTTGTAAACCCGGTGCCATCCGCGGCTCCCGGAATGTCGGAGTCGAAATCATCCGCCGCCGGCGTCGATGACGCGGTATTTTCTCAGCCTCGGCTCCAATATCGAGCCCGAGCGGCACATGGATGCCTGCCTGGCAGCGCTTCAAAAGCAGTTTCACGTCCTGAAAGTTTCTTCATTCTACGAAACCGATCCGATTGGTCCCGCCGGCGATCAGCCGTTCTGGAATGCCGTTGTCTGGGTGGAAAGCGATGACACACCGGATTCGTTGACGGCTAAATTGAGAGAAATTGAATTCTCGCTGGGAAGGCGGCGTGAATCCGGCAACCGGTTTGCGCCGCGCACAATTGACATCGATCTCCTGCCGCAGCCCGAATATCAGGAACAGGGGTTTATTATCATTCCGCTGGCTGAAATTGCACCGGAGGAAACCGATCCGCTATCCGGGAAATCGTTCCGGGAACTTGCCGCCGCTCATGGCAGCCAGGAAGGTGTGCGGCGCGTTAAAATTCCGCTACCGCCTCGCGAAAATCACTGAACTTGCTTTTCACAAACGGCATCCAGATCCACTTCAGGGGATACCCTTCAAACGCTTTCTCATACGCTTGATCCGGCGGCATATTTTCATAGCGAATATAATAGAAAGCCGCCAGAAGCCCCGTTCTTTCCACGCCGCGGCGGCAATGAAAGAAAACCGGCCGCTGGTCTTCGTCTTCTACAATCTCAAAAAAACGCCGGATCAAATCATCATCCAGCGTGCCGAAAATTGTCCAGGGAAGACTGATGTAGTCCATGCCGAGCCGCTCTGCTTCTTCGCGTCCGCGTTCAATCCATTCCTTCTCATGCCGGAAGTTGACAATCGTCTTGATCCCCATTTCTTTCAACTGCCGGTAGCCGGCCCGATCCGGCTGGGCACCCCGGTAAAGTCCGGGCTCCATGCGTGTCAAGAAAGGCACAGATGCATCCTCCCCAGTCATTCGTTCTTCAGCCGGCATTTCGGCTGATACAAACGTCAAAGCGGTAAAAAAAAGCATGAGAGAGAATATCGGAATTCGCACAACGGTGTGACTATACAAAAAAAATAGCATACTTGGCGAGAGGCGCGGCCCCTCGGGCAATATCAAATGCCCCGTTCAAAGTCCCCCCGACCGTCCGGAACGCGCCTTCCAGCGCTCCCGTCACCAGACCAAAAGGAAACACAACCGTCTGGGAATGATCCACCATGGCCTTGGGAATTTCAAAAATGGAAAAGACCACTTTCGCGGCGCCTTGAACAATATAGGAAACATTACCGTCAGCCAAACAATCCGGTGAAAAGAGAATTGAAACGGCCCAGACAAGGCTGAGACAGCCGGCAACCCGGAAGGATTTCATTTTCATTTGAAATATAACGGCAATCCCGCCCGCCCCCTGCATCGGGTTTTTTGTTGCACTTTCGGCGGATTTGGCTAGGATAAAGGACCTTATGAAGCACATTCTCGTAACCGGAGGAGCCGGGTTCATCGGCTCCAATCTGACCCTTGAACTGCAGAACCGCCTGCCTGAGGCCTCCATCACGGTGCTGGACGATTTTCGGGGCTCCAGCTTCAAAAACCTGCTGGGCTTCCGCGGCGATGTCCTCGCCTACAATGTGGCGGATAAAGCCTGGGTTCAGGCCGTCGGCAGCCGCTCATTCGACACCATTTTTCATCTGGCTTCGATTACCGATACCACGGTCCTTGATGAAAAGAAAATGATGTACGACAACGTGGAAGGCTTTCGTAATATTCTTGAGTTCGCCCTTGTTAAACACGCCGATGTCATTTATGCCTCCTCGGCGGCGGTCTATGGAAGCCAGGACACCCCCATGCGGATGGAAGACGGCGGCCGCCCCAACAACATTTATGGTTTTTCAAAATGGACGCTGGAAAATCTGGCCCGGCAGTATGAAGGCAGGTTAAAAACGGTCGGTCTCCGTTACTTCAATGTCTTTGGACCGCGGGAAACATTTAAAGGCCATGCCGCCAGTATGATTTACCAGCTTTACCTTCAAATGAAAGCCGGCAAGCGCCCGCGCATCTTCAAGTTCGGCGAACAGGCGCGTGACTTCGTCTATGTCAAAGACGTCGTCGAATGCACCATTAAGGCGCGCGATGCAAAGAAAAGCACGGTGGTCAACGCCGGCACGGGCCAGGCAACCTCTTTCAATGACGTGATTCAAGCGATAAATGAAGCGCTGGGAACCCGGCTTGAACCGGAATACTTTGATAATCCCTACGACTTTTATCAGAATTTTACCCAGGCGGATATGAGCCACACCTTGGCAGCGACGGGATTCAAACCGCAGTATACGACGCGGGAAGGCATTCTGGATTACATTCGCAATTATCTTTCCAGCGACTCCCTCGCCGCAGCGCCGAAATCATAAACCGCTCTCCGGTGCCGGCATGGCAAAAACCGGAAGGAAATCATGACTCGGGATCAGATAATTTCGATTTTCTTCATTGCCCTGCTGGTCTTCATCACGCACCAGCTTTATGTGATTTTTATTCCTTTCCGGCAGGCGATTTTCTGGTCGGCCGTGATGGCTTTTGCCTTTTACCCCCTTTATGACATCCTGAAAAAATGGATGCAAACGCCGGACTGGATTCCGGCGCTGGCCATGACCATTCTCATTGCCCTTATCGTCGTCCCCCCCGTCATCTTTCTGATCATCAATATCACGTCGCAGGCCATTGAGCTTTCCCAGCGCGCGGTTGATTATGTCCGCGAAGGCCATCTGGAAAACCTGATCCAGCACATCCGGTCGTTCACTTTTGTCCAGCGCATTGAAGCCCGTGTGGGTGAAATCGAGATTTTGCGCCAGTCGCTGGAATCCTGGCTGCTCAATTCAACCAAATCTTTCGGCAACTTCACTGCCTCTCAATTTGCCACCCTCACCAAGAATACGCTGCTAATCGTTCTTAATCTTGTCGCGACCCTGATTCTGACCTTTGTTTTTCTCAAGGACGGCCACGTCGTCTGCCGCTTTATTTACGACAGCGCGCCGCTGGACGATGCGCCCAAAAAAGCCGTTTTCGACCAGATCAACGGCACGCTTTCGGCCGTCTTGCGCGGGCAGATCCTGACCAGTCTGGTGCAATCGCTGCTGGCCGCCATCATTTACAGCGCCCTGGGGCTGCCGCTGCCGATTCTGCTGGCGCTTGTGACGTTTGTGACCAGTCTGATTCCGGTGATCGGCGCGTCAGGTGTCTGGATTCCGTTGGTCATTTTTCTTGTGTTCCAGCAGATGTATGTCAAAGCCATCATCCTCTTTTTGCTGGGAACCCTGCTGATCAGCATGATCGACAATATTCTCAAGCCGGCCATTATCGGAGAGCGCACCAAACTGCCTTACTTCCTTCTTTTCTTTGGAATTTTAGGCGGCCTCAAAATTTACGGCCTGATGGGCGTCTTTCTGGCGCCGGTTGTCCTGTCACTCTTTTTCGCCCTCGTTCAAATCTACCGGGAACGCTATCAGTAAATGACAGAACCCCGAACGCTTTTCCTGCCTGAAAAGCGGCGCGGGCCCCATCCGGTCGTGATCATCCTGCCCATTCTCGGACGGCTTGCCTTTCTTCCCGATTTCTGGATTGAAAAACGAATGGCCCGTTATCTGGCCTCAAAAGGAATTGCCGGCGCCGTGCTGGAGCGGGATTTTTTCCGGTTTCGTCCCGGCGGTGGCGTCGAACAAGTTAACGACTATCTGGAGGCTACAGCCGTTTCGGCAATCCAGCTTCTGGATGAATTACTCCAACGGCCGGATCTGGACAGTTCCCGTATCGGTACGCTGGGGCTGAGTTTTGGCGGGATGATTAATGTCCTGCTTGCGGCTCGGGATCCGCGCATCCGCGCGGCCGTGATTGCGCTGGCCGCCGGCAATATTCCGGACCTGCTCGAAGTTTCACAAGACCCGCTGGTCAAACAATACTATGCTTTACTCCGTCAGGGAACCGGCCTCTCTCCCGACGTGCTGCACCGCCGCCTGGAATCCACACTGACCCACGATCCCATTCACGCAGCGGGAAAAATTGATTCGGAAAAAATTCTGATGATTATCGCGAGGCGGGATCGCGTCGTTCCATTCCGGTATGCCGATGCCCTGCGCAAAAAAATGGGGAATCCGGAAACGCTTTACCTGCCCTGCGGCCACTACCTGGCCATGCTGCTTTTCCCGTGGCTTCGAGTGAAAGCACTCAGATTCTTTCAACACCGGTTTTTTCTTGAGTCGGCGCTCCGCTGACGGTCAGAAGAATCGCTTCGGGAGGACAAAGCAGCCGCAGGTGAAGAAAACGGCTGGCGTGAATGCCCCGGGAAATACAGCAAACCGCCTTTTGGATTTCGTGAATACCTGAAGCATATTTACGTCCCATGCGGGTATGGGTAATCACCGGGCCGATGCCCGGAAAACGGATCTGGCCTCCGTGAGAATGCCCGGAAAACGCCAGGTCGATTTCCCCCTCTCCGATATCCAGAAAAGCATCCACCGTATGTGTCAGCAAAATATTGATCTTGGCCGGATCAAAATTGGCCATCGTGGTGCGTAAATTCGCATGCCCGGTCGTGGGATCATCCAACCCATGCACAAGCACGGGCAGGCCATCTACATCGACGGTCCGAGTTTCATTCTGCAGAACCGTCACGCCGATTTTTTCCAATTCTTTCCGGAACGCCTGCACATCATTTTTATGTTCCGGATACTTTTGTCCGGGAAAATTATGAAGCAGCGAATCCAGCAATTCGAAATCGTAATAATCATGATTGCCGAAAACAGCAAAAAATCCGAAACGCGCCCGCAATTTCGACAAATTTTCAAGGCAATACGGCAGTCCGGGAACCCAGTCCAGAATGTCGCCGGTCAAAAAAATGAAATCGGGAAGCGGTTCGGACGCCAGACGATCAAAAAAGGAAGTCATGCGGGAATTGGGACCGGCAAAATGCGTATCGCTCAAATGCAAAATGCGCAGCGGGCGCTTTAAGGGTTTTGATAGACGAACTTCCGGACGGTTAATTTCACGCCGATTGGGCTCCACCCATTCCATCCAGGCGAGCAATGCCGCCCCTGCCAAAATTAAGACCGCAAAGAAAAGTGTCATCGATAAAAAGAAGGCCAGGCCTTCCAGGGCCTGGCCTTCCGGGGTTCGGGCTTATTTTTAATTTTCTTAACTCGCTTCGGAAAGCAGTTTCTCAAGCTCACCCGTCTCTTTCAGCTCATGGACAATGTCGCAGCCGCCCACGAGTTCGCCTTTGACAAAAAGCTGCGGGAAAGTCGGCCAGTTGGAATAAGCGGGCAGCGTGGCCCGGATTTCCGGATTGGCCAGCACGTCAATGGCATGAAACTGGCAATTAAGTCCCTGCAGGATCTCCACCGTCGCCGCTGAAAAACCGCAGCGCGGCGCCGCCGGCGTTCCCTTCATAAACAAAACGACCCGGTTGTTCTGCAATTCTGATTTGATTGTCTCCAAAACATCCTGACTCATTTGCATCTCCTCCATCAGCCCTGTTTTTCAGGGATGGTTGTCTTGATTTTTAATGCATGAATACTGCCGTCATCAATTCGGTCGCGGAGCGCTTCATTGACAAGCCGGTGCTGCTGAATCAGCCCCTGCCCGCGAAACCCTTCCCAACTCATCCGGACTTCAAAATGATCCCCGGTGCCGGTCATGTCGATCACGCCGACAACGGATCCGGGAAATTTCTCATTCAAAATTGCTTCAATGGTTTCCGGCGTCATACTTTCTCCTAAATCACCCGGTTTCGATTGATCCCTTTTTGGAAAGACACGATATTAAGGCGAATCTCTTCCGCGAGGCGCCGGCGCGCTTCACGGCTGGCCCAGGCGACATGCGGCGTCAGCAGCAAACGGTTTGATTTCAACAGAAAGTGATTCCTCGGCGGCGGTTCCTGGCTGAGAACATCCGCCGCGGCACCGCCTAAATGACCGGAGTCCAACGCCTTGCGGAGAGCCCGTTCCTCTACCACTTCACCGCGGGCCATATTGATGAGAAACGCACCAGGTTTCATCTTACCGAGAATGGATTGATTTATCAAGCCCCGGGTCAGCGGGCTGAGCGGACAATGCAGGGTCAAAAAGTCCGACTGACGCGCCAGGGCCGCGAGCGGCAGTCTCTTAACCGCATCCTTTTTGCCATAGGATTTCCCCGGGATGCGGGCGATCAAAACCTTCATACCGAGCGCTTTGGCCACTTGCGCCACGCGCCGGCCAATGGTGCCATACCCGACAATGCCCAGTGTTTTTCCAAAGACCTCGATAATCCCGGGGTGCGGTACGGTAAAATACGGAGAACGGCTCCATTCCCCGCTCCGCGCCGCGTGATCCAGTTCACGAAGCCTGCCGGCCAACGCCAGTAAAAAGGCAAAGGTATACTGCACCACGGTCTCGGTTGAATACCCCGCCACATTGCGCACCTGGATTCCCCGTTCCGCCGCCGCCTTGAGATCCACATTATTGGTTCCCGTGGCAGCCACACAAAGGCATTTCAAATCGGGCAAGGATTCCAGCAGCCGCCGGTCAAACCGGCATTTATTGGTGATGATGATACGGGTACCGCGAACGCGAGCCGCCAGCTGCGCAGGAGAAGTCATTTTCCATGCCCGGAAATTTCCAAGACGCTCAAATCCGCCCCAGGAAATATCGCCGAAGCTCAGTGTCCCGGCATCCGGGAAAACAATTTTATCGGCTTTTTTATTTTTCATCCGTCTTTCCTGACCGCGTGATAGCCCGCAATACACGGTCCGGCTTCACAATGGAACCTTCCTGAGCGTCCAGACGGATAATAATAAAATCATGCGGCAAAGCATTCTCCGCCTCTTTTTCCGAAAAGAGACCGCGGGCGCGATCAATAATGCGAGTTGCTTCGTAGCGAATCAGACGCTTGGCCCAGCGTTGCCGTGCCTGCTCCAGCTCCTTGCCGGTTTCCAGCACCTGGCAGTTTCCGGTCAGGCGAAATCCGCGGAAAGCCGCATCATCCATGAAAGAAACGGAAGCCTGGCCATTAGCCACGATATTGGCATAGGTTTGGGTATAGACGTAATCGAGAAAATAAACGCGGTTGGGCAACACCACATCCACCAGCATTTTGGGGGCCGAATTAGGTTTGCCCTGGGGATCGCAAGTAGCCACATGAAGCACTTTCAACTGCAGGCTGTGGCTTGAGAAGGACTCAAAAATGGCGTCGAATGCTTCGCCGTAAATGCTCATGCGACTCGATTGGACGCCCGGCCGTCCAGAAAGGCTTCGATACTTTCCGCGGTTGTTTCCAGAATGCGTTCAAGCGCTTCCCGCGAGAAGAACGCCAGATGCGGCGTATAAACGACATTTTCACGCTTGAGCAGCACATGATTATGCAGCACGGTCTGCATCCGGCCCCAGTGTTCTGAGGAGGCATCTTGCAGCAGCCGGGATTCATCCAGCACAAACTCCTCGTTTTCCAGAACATCCAAACCGGCGCCGGCCAGAATGCCGGAGTTCAGCGCCTCCACCAGCGCCTCGGTCTGTACCAGACCGCCCCGGGACGTATTAATCAAAACCGCCCCTTTTTTGATCAACCGGATGGTTTTACGGTTAATCAAATGGTGCGTCGATTCCAGATAAGGAACATGAAGCGAAAGAATATCGGATTTTTTCAGCACCTCTTCAAGAGACTGATACTGAAAATTTAAAAGTCCGGCCAGCAGATCATTGCGCTTCACGTCATAGGCAATCACCCGCATCCCGAAACCGAGTGCAATCCGGATCACATGAAGCCCGATATGCCCCGTTCCGATCACGCCCAGCGTTTTGTCTTTAAGATCGAATCCCATCAGCCCTTTTAGCGAAAAATCTCCCCGCACCGTTCTTTCATAGGAACGGCGGAGATTCCGGGACAGCGAAAGAATCAGGGCGAACACATGCTCGGCCACTGTGTTTTCTCCGTAGGTAGGAACATTCGAAACGACGATTTTGCGCTTCCGGGCGGCCGGCAAATCAATGTGATCATAGCCGGTGGACCGCGTCGTAATCATTTGCAATTTAGGAAGGCGTGCGATCACATTACGATTAACCCGCGACTTAATAAAAACGGAAAGCAGCGCGGCATCCCGGATCTCGCCTACAATTTCATCCGCCGGTTCCCGGAAAAAACGAACGCCGCCGGGATGATGACGAAACCGCCGCTGCAGATAGGCCTTTTCCCAGGCTTCTTCGACTTCAGCAAAAACAAGCGGGCATGCTTTCTTTTTAATGGAGGACCGCCCCATCACCACTCCTTTTCGGCTTCGCCTCAGCGGATCATTTTGCGGACATCCAGAATCCGCGCGAGTTCTTTTTCCGGAATCAGCTTTTTCTCAAGCACCATTTTACGGATGGTTTTGTTCTTCTTGTAAGCTTCTTTTGCGACCTGCGCCGCCTGATCATATCCGATCACAGGCACCAGCGGGGTCGACAACATCAAACTCTTTTCAATCACAGACTCACAGGCTTCGCGATTTGCTTCAATACCGTTCACACACCGCAGCCGGAACATGCCGCACACGTTAGCCAATAGCCGGATGGATTCCAGCAAATTCCAGGCAATCACCGGCATGGCCACGTTCAGTTCAAAGTTACCGGATTGCCCCGCCAGCGTCACGGCCGCATCATTACCGATTACTTCATAGGCCACCTGGATCACGGATTCGGCCATCACCGGATTCACTTTGCCGGGCATGATGGAGGAACCCGGCTGCACGGCAGGCAACAGGATTTCGTTAATGCCGGCGCGCGGACCGCACGAAAGCCAGCGGATGTCATTGGCAATTTTAATCAAAGAAACCGCAAGGGTCTTCAATGCGCCGCTGGTTTCTACCGCCGCATCACGTGCGCCTTGCGCCTCGAAATGATCGGATGCCTCACGAAATTTTTCCTTCAGCTCCCGGTTCAGATCCAGACAA
>CAZGID010000050.1:0-13635 GCA_964526065.1 uncultured bacterium | reverse complement strand
AAGCAAGACGGTAACGGGCCAAAGTTTTCCGGTGCGCCGGGCCGATCAGAATGGTCACCGCATTCCGCCGCCGGGCCAGTGTTTGAAACGCATGTTCATCGGTCAAATCATCTCCAAGATAAAAAACGGGATTCGCCGGCTTTCTTCCGGATTGGCGCAGCCATTGCGCAATCGCCAATCCCTTATGCCAAATGACCGGCGGCCGCAGCTCCCACACTTTTTTACCGCGCCCCCAGCGCAGCTGCCGCTTCTTTAAGAACGGCTTTATAAGCGCCTCAATCTCCTTCTCCAAAGATTCCACCCGAGCCGCCGCCACCTGGCGGTAATGAATGGCCAGCACGAGGCCTTTATTTTCAAGCAAAGCCCCAGGGTAAGCTTTCAGCCGGCGCCGCAGCAGCGGCTCCAGCCGCCGGAGCCGCGCGCGGCATTTCTTCGCTTCCGGATGGACCCAGATGCGGTTTCCGCGCTCAATTTCAAACCCGTGATTTCCAATATATTGAATCCCCGGCACGGGAGCCAGGCGATGCAGTTGGGCCAGCGAACGCCCGCTGACCAGCGCCACCCGGAAACCGGGATGCGCCGCCAGCCGTTCCAGCGTCTTTTGAATCGCGGCCGGCATTCGGGCCTTTTCCGGATCGCGCACAATCGGAGCCAGGGTTCCGTCAAAATCCAGTCCGAGGAAAAACGGGGAATGCTTCAGGTAACGTCGAAGATTCTGGCGGGAAATAGGAAAAAGCGGCGGCACAAAAAACCTAGAATGATTTAATCAGGGTCGAAACCATTTCCGCCGCCCACCGGTAAATATTATTTTCCACGACTGTATCCCGCATCTTCTGCATTCGCCAGCGTTTCTCTTCGGGCCCCATACTGAGCGCCTGATGCATGGCCTCTGCTGTTTCTTCAATATTATAAGGGTTTACGAACAAAGCGGTTTTTAATTCCAGGCTCGCTCCGGTAAACCGGCTCAACACCAAAGCGCCGTTTAAATCATCCTTCCCGGCCACATATTCTTTGGCGACCAGATTCATGCCGTCATGAAGTGAATTCACCACACAAAAATCTGCCATGGAATAAAAGTCCCGGATTTTATCCGGTGCATGGTGATCCTTGAGGAACAGAATCGGTTTATAATTGCCGGAGCCAAAGCGCTGATTGATTTTTTCCACCTTCCGCTCGACCGCTTTCATGTGATTCATGTAGCCAGCCAGCACATCGCGCGAAGGCGCGCCCAATTCGACAAAAACCACATTCCCCAGATATTTTGGATATTTTTCAAAAAGCCGTTCAATGGCAATGAACCGTTCCACAAGGCCCTTGATATAGTCGATCCGGTCCACCCCCAGCCCGATCTTCTTGCCCTCAAGTCCGTATTCCTTTTTCAGGGCCGCCACGCGCCCTTCCCTTCCCTCTTTTTTCGTTTCACTGACAAAGGGATCGATACTGATCGGAAACGGCCGCACCAGCGTTGTCTTTCCGGCCTTGGTCACGCCGAACGCCGTCCAGTCGATCCGCGATTCCAGCACCCGGTTGACCGTTTCGAGAAAATTATTGCAATGAAACTGCGTATGAAAGCTGACCAGATCCGCCCCCAGCATGCCTTCCAGAATTTCTTCCTTCCAGGGGCAAATGCCAAAGACCTCCGGATTCGGCCAAGGGATATGCCAGAAAAGTGCCACGCGCGCCCGGGGGTTCTTTTCCTTGATATATTTGGGAAGCAGCGCAAAGTGATAATCCTGCACCAGGATGTAAGGATTTTTTTCCGACAATTCCTCTACCAGCGCATTGGCAAACTTGCGATTGACCTTTTGGTACATTTCCCAATCACGGGCCCGGAAGATCGGGCGCGTGTGGGCAATATGACAAAGGGGCCAGATTCCCTCATTGGAAAAACCGGAATAAAATCCCTTCTCTTCTTTTTCACTCAGCCACACCCGTTTGAGCGTGTAGGAAGGATTCTCCGGCGGCACCTGAACGCGCCCCCGGTCATCCGCCGTTTCGCGGTCGGCATTGCCAGAGCCGTGCGCCACCCAGACACCGCCTGTGGACTGCAGCACGGGATCCAGCGCGGTCACCATGCCGCTCGGGGGCACGCGGCAAACCACGCCCTCATCCGTCCGGATATGCTGATACGGTTCGCGGTTGGCTACCACGTACAGATTGTGTTCGCCCAATTGGGCCGTGAGATATTCCTTTAACCGGTCGCGGGTCCAGACACCGTCGCCTGAAAAAGTCTCGCCGCTACGGCTCTCAATGGCGGCTTGCCGCGCCTGAAGGCTGGTCGCCATATTGGCCACTTCATACAGCAGCTGTCCCATTTCGCCGCGGTCTTTCAGCAATTCGGCATGCGGCCGCGCCTTCCCGGCACCAATCCGTTTGGTCCATTCCGAAATCCGGTGCAGCGGACTTAAAATCGTCCAGCGAACAATGATAAGCGAGATGACGGACAGAACCACGGCCAGGATGGAGAAAATAATGCCGTAGTAAACCCAGGTTTCCTGAATCCGCTTGATAATGGCGCTGCGATCCAGAATCAGACTCAGCGATCCCTGCATCTTTCCGTCATGAAGCAAGGGAATCGCGTAGTAGTGCACCGATTGACCGTTCCAGTTGAGAATCGAGGTCACCGAATGCTGGTTTTCAATCGGAATCTGGGAGAGTGAATGAAAAACAGGATCGCCGAACAAGCTGGGCGGCAGCGCAATCAAGGCGCCCTCCCGCAGCCGCACCAGCGTTCCCAAGAGGCGCGGATGATCCGTCAACTGGTCGAGATAAGCTTCAATGCGAGTAGGCGAAGGCGTATCCTGAATGAAAGCATCGATGGCGGCGCGAATACTGCCGGCAAGCAGCTCGGCCCGAAGCGCCTGGTCTTCATTAAGCCGCTCTTCGAGCTGACGGGTCTGGAAAAAGGAAAAAACAAGAAAGATCAGTCCCGTACCCACGAGCAGGGAAAGAATCAATCGATGTGTGATTCGCATCATGGCAGTCCCATCTTAACAAACATGAGCCCCGCATCAAACCGGAATATGCCAGTCAATTAAGAGCGGCCGACGGGAGGGCCGAAGGCCGATGCGGGAAAAGAAGCGGTAACATGGCGGGAGCGACGGGACTTGAACCCGCAACCTCCTGATCGACAGTCAGGAGCTCTAACCAATTGAGCTACGCCCCCTTGAAGGAGACTAATTTTAACGGTTGCCCGCCCGGCCGACAAGGAAAAACTTTAGCTTTCCCCCGCCGAAACGGCTCTGTAAATCTGGTGGGCGAAGTAGGATTCGAACCCACGACCCCTTCCGTGTAAAGGAAGTGCTCTAACCAACTGAGCTATTCGCCCTGAAAAAACCAATCCGAAGCCTCAAGAATCGGCGTTCAGATCATGAATCAAGCATTGTAAGCGTGAATAATGCCGCCGGTCAAAATAAAATGCCAGCCGGGTGAGATGAAATGTGCCCGGTTCATTCGCCTCTTCAGGAAAGGGTTTGGCGAATTGACGGATTTTCCCTTTTTTAATGATCGCGCTGTAACGTTCGTTCAACATTTCCAGTTTCTGCCGGGTTAAGGGTTTCTGGATCCGGAAAACCAGACGCTCGCCGATATAGCGCTGCGACTGATAGTTCCGGTAAAACTCCGTGATATAGCGCGCCGCATCTTCCGCGTCATGAGTAAAATGGATCAGCGACAAATCATCGGGATCCACGAGCCGGTTTTCCGCCAACTGGATCTTAATGAACTCGCGCCAGGAACTCCAGTAGCGGCTGCCCGAGGGGTCCAGACAAACAATGGGACGCGGCGGCGCCTTTCCGGTCTGCACCAGCGTTAACGTCTCAAACCCTTCATCATGGGTTCCGAAACCGCCGGGACAAAGCACCGTCGCATCGGAACAAGCCACAAAAATCAGTTTGCGTGTAAAGAAATACTTAAAATTGATCAGTTTGGGATCGCCCAGAATAAACGGGTTCGCATCCTGCTCGAACGGCAGGCGGATATTCACGCCGAAACTGTTCGCCCGCCCCGCCCCTTCATTGCCGGCCCGCATAATGCCCGAGGCCGCTCCCGTAATGACCATCCAGCCGCGCCGCACAATGGCCTCGGCAAAATCACGCGCCTGAAGATACGCGGGATCACTTTCCGGCGTGCGGGCCGAACCAAAAATCGCCACTTTCCGGGCATTCACATAGGGATAAAAAACTTTGAGCGCGTACCGCAGCTCCTTCATTGCGGTATTAATCATTTTGATATCGCCGCGTTCGAGATTGTCTTCCCCGATTTTCAGCGCCGTAACGATCATCTCGTTCAGAAACTCGGCATCTTCGGTCACGCCGGCATCCTTCACCAGCTTGCGAATCAGTTCATTCAGCGAGCGCTGACGCATCTCGTAAGCACGATGACCGCGGGTTTCTTTTTTCATTGGCTGTCCTGAATTTTAATGGTGAAAATCATATCACCGGGATGATGGCAGGTCGGGCAATCTCGTCCCATTCTGGGAATTTTGAGCTTCTGTCCGTCCCGGGAGCCTGCCGGAATTTTAATGGAAAGCGATTTGCCTTCCGGAGTCGTAAAACGCACACTGCCGCCTTCCCGGGCCTTTTCCGGAGAAATTCTCAGATTCACCCGCAAATCGGCACTGGCCGGCTGCGGTGCGGCTGCCCGTGAATGGGCGCCGCGTCCGGGATGATAAGCTCCCGGTTGTTCCTGAAAGCCGCTGAAGCCCGAAAAAATATCTTCAAAGGCATCGGAGAAGTTGGAATAGGCACCGCGCGTCCGGCTGCGGCCGCCCGTGCGGGCGCCGCCGGAAAACTGGCGAAGCAGATCTTCAAAATTAAAGCCGTGCGTTCCCGCAAAATTCCCAGTCGCGCCGCCGAAACGGCGCATGTGGTCGTATTCCTGTTTCTTTTTGGGATCGCTCAGCACGAAATAGGCCGCGGAGATATCCTTGAACCGCGCTTCTGCTTCTTTGGGATTATCGGGATTTTTATCCGGATGGTATTTCACGGCGAGTTTCCGGTAAGCCCGCTTGATTTCATCGGCCGAAGCGGACTCCGGCACTCCCAGAATTTCATAGTAGTTTTTCTGCGCCATGAACTGCCGCTGGAGAGAAACAATGGACGGATTGAAGAAAGAATCATAAAAACTGGTGGAGGTGGAGGGAATTGCACCCTCGTCCAGGAAACCCGTTCTAAAGGGTTCTCCATGCTCAGCCTGCAATTTAATTTTATTCCGCAAGCTCCCACAGGCGGGGATCTTGCGAAACGAGCCACCAGGATACCGGCAAACGGGCTGGTGACCGACCCGGATACCGGTCCTGCTAATGGGTCGCCACTAGCTCCTAGCAGGAGTCAAAGCCGTGACGTCGCTGTCAATTAAGCAGCGAGAGGCAGAGCTCCAAAGCTGGGAACCGAAATCGGTCCGGCAGCTCTGTCGCTCCAGCTGATGTTATCAGCATTTATCATAGTGTCAGGTGTTTAAAGAGGCCTCCCGACAACCTCTGCATGCTCCCTTTATGACCAGAATCCCTGTCGAAACTGATCACCCCCAAATTATCAAAAAACGACTTAAGTTCTCTCCAGTGAAGAAATTATAGCACGAAAGGCAAGCCGCTGTCTGTACTCCGGTTGGGGGAGAAAATCAGGTGCCCGTGCCGAGATGGCCGGAATCCTGATTGATGAGTTCGGCGGCCCGGGCATTATCGGAGGTGGAAAAAACGCCGACGATTTTAAAACCGTCACCGCTGGTCCCGTAAACATAGTCGATATGAATGCCGTGACTGCCCAGAATTTTGGCCACCGGCGCCAGCGTCCCGACTTTGTTCTCAAATTCCACAATCAGGACATCGCGCTCCTGGATGCCGGGAACAAAGTGCTCAAGCGCCTTGCGGGCTTTCGCATTGTCTTTGGTCACCATCTGCAGATAGCCCTTATTCCCTGCCGTGTAGGCCGAAAGATGCACAATGTAAACATTTTCGACGGCCAGGGAAAGAATCACCCGGCCCAAAAGACCGGTTTCATCGGGAGCTTCGAAGTAGAGTTCCTGGGTAACAAAGGCTCGGGCCATGACGCCTTTATTATCGGTGTCCGCGGGAATGATATTTAATGGCTTTTGCCGTTTCTTTTTCGTGAATGCGGCGTTTGATGGTCTCGCGTTTGTCGTACTGCTTTTTTCCCTGCGCCACGGCAATTTCCACCTTGGCGAAATTCCGCCGGCTGAAATAAATGGAAAGCGGCACAATCGTGTAGCCTTTGCGGTTGGCCAGTCCCGCCAGTTGGTCCAGCTCGGCGCGTTTCATCAACAGCTTCCGCATGCGGGTGGGGTCCAGCTCCACATACCCCTGAATCTTGGAATACAGAGGAATGTGACAATTGACTAGAAACGCTTCGCCGCGCATGAGCCGGACAAAGCTGTCATTCAGATTGACCCGGCCTTCCCTCAGCGCTTTGACTTCGGAACCAAGCAGAACAATTCCCGCTTCAAACTTTTCATGAATGAAGTAGTCATGACGGGCTTTGCGATTGACGGCGATTGATTTCACGAGAAACGCTTTCCCGGAGCGGGATGATTTGGGGCAACTACGGACGTGGTGCCGAGGGGGGGAGTTGAACCCCCACGAGGTTGCCCCCACTGGATCCTGAATCCAGCGCGTCTGCCAATTCCGCCACCCCGGCTAGTAAATTGAAATGAAACAAAATTTATGGTTTCAGAGGCCCTAACGGTGCAAAGGACCCCCTAGTATATCGGTCTCGGGAAATCCTTCAACAAAAAATCAGACCGGCGATTGGGCGGCCTCGGCCCTCTGCGGCCCAGGCATGACAGCCGGCTTCAGAGAAAAATTTCGAAACTCGACTTTTCCCTTTTTATGCTCGCCCACATTCTGATTCATGAATACGAAAGTTACTTCCGAAATCGGCGTCGCGCGATTGAATTCCCACGGCAGTTCCACCCGCCGCCATTCGGTTTCAAACGGTCCGATCATATAGGATTTCACAATGCCGTCGCGGGACTTCAGCTCAATTTTGAACTTTTCCGGGTATCCTGCTTCCGGCGTCACGCGGGCATCAAAGCTTAATCCGGAATACCGGACGGCATCCAGTTCCCGGGTCTTGAAATAATTTCCCACATAGGAACCGGTCGGAAACACGTCATATTCGGTTTCCATCCGCACTTCCCCGCTGTTGGCATCTTGCACAAACTCACGCGTCGCATAGCCAAAATTCGGCGTATAAAAAGTCCCGTGGTCGATGACGAATTCAAAAAAGCCGCCGGCTTTGCGGCCCAGATCCTTCTGGTCTTCTGCCGCCGGCGCGCTGCGTTCCAGGAGGTCATAGCCCTCCTTCATCAAATTCCATTCAGGACGGGTAATCCCTACCGGCGAAAGCAGCGGAGCGCCCCGGGTGGCCTCCGTTTTTTCCATGGGATGAAGAATGTAAACGCTTTCCCGCAAAAGCAGTTTTGAGCTGACTTTCACAAGACCCCGCAAGACTCCTACCCAGGCTTTGGGTTCGTCGGACTCGGTCTCCAGGGCAAACAAAAAAAGACTGCCCGGTTCGGCTTCCAGCCGCAGAATGGAGGAGCCCAGCTTCAAAGGCGCCGGAGCGGATTTCACGACATGCACCAGCAGGCTTCCTTTTACCAGTTGAATGGTTTGCATCGCTTCGCGGTTGAGGTCAAACACCGAAACATCGCCGCCATGCAGTTCGGTATCTTCGCCGAGGCGAAAAACGGCCTGGTCCGGCAGGCGCAGGTCGGCATCGCCATCGGTACCGGTACGAATCTGGTCCAGGACCCGAACAGTCTGACCCCGTTCAAGATCTTTCCAGTTCTCCGAACGGTAGGTCAGAATTTCGGCGGGACCGGCAAAATTAATGACTTCAAACCGGGCGGGATTGTCGGGCCGGTAATACGACTGGTAGATAACAAATAACGCGGCGGCAAAAATGGCCACGAGATAGGCAATGGCCCATTTGTGTTTTTTGAGAATTTTGCTCATGAATGGTGCCGGTGCACCGGCGCAGAAAGCCCGGGGCCAAGGATGCCCCGTGTTTTCTAGAAATCTGGGCGATTCAGGATTCGAACCTGAGACCCCACGCATGTGAAGCGTGTGCTCTAACCAACTGAGCTAATCGCCCCCGGCAACGACGGCGGGTTCATTAACCGCCGCGTTGCGGCACTCAGTTATAAAACTGAGTGGTAAATTTGTCAATGTAGCACCCGCACCCATGTGCGGGTAACTGAAATATCGCGTCTATGGCGCTCGCTTCAGGCCCGGCCGAGGTATTCCCCGGTCTCGGTATTCACCTTGATTTCCGTCCCCTCATCAATGAAGAGCGGAATCTGAATCTTCAGCCCGGTCTCACAAACACCGGGTTTCATATTATTGGAAACCGAATCGCCTTTCACCCACGGAGGCGATTCCGTCACCTTGAGCACCACCGTCTTCGGCAATTCGGGTACCACCGGCGTTCCCTCATAGAAATCAATTTTGATTTCCATGTTCTCTTTCAGGTAATACTTGTCATCACCGATGACGTCATCAGAAAGCACGTAAGTCTCGTAGGTACCCATATCCATGAAATGGTACCCGGTATCGTCATGGTATTGATAAAGACAGCTTTTCGGGTCCAGAATCACCCGGTCAATGCTTTCGGTCGAGGCAAAACGGTTCTGGATGATTTTGCCCGATTTCAGGTTCTTGAGGGAGGCCTGTACAAAAGCTCGCTTGTTTCCCGGCGTATGGTGGCTGAAATCAGTCACCACCATCAATTCCCCGCGAAACAGCAGCTTGCTTCCTTTTCGTAAATCTGTCGCTTGCATAAGTCTCCTGAAAAATGGGTATTATAGGGAATTTGCCCCGCGAGTTCCAGTCCCTTCCTCTTTAAAGGCCAGAACCGAGAGAATCCGCTCCGGCGTGGCGGGCTCATGACGCACCGAGAAGAACACATCGCCCCGGCAGCATGTGCAGAAACCACTGTCCTGAATGGAGTCCGGCCGGACACCGGCTTCCATCAGCTGATCTTTGGCGACGGAGGGCAAATCGACAAATCCCCCGTTTCCTTCTTGCTCGGCCCGGAAGTGGGCCGGAAAATAATCCCGGAATTCCGCGCCCACCCGGTAACAGCAGCCCCGGATGGCGGGCCCGAAAAAGACCTGTAAATGCCCGGCCGGGCATTGCAATCCCGCTGCCCGTTTCAAGGTCTCGGTGAGAATCTGCTGATGCAATCCCCGCCAGCCGGCATGCACCAGGGCTCGCAAGGGCTGCCTTCCCGCCGTCCAGAAAAAAACCGGCAGGCAATCCGCCGTCAGAATGCCGAGGACGACATCCGTCCGAAGCGTCATCAAACCATCCGCAGGCTGCGTCAAATCCGGCTCGCCGGCCGTTTCGGGCAGCACAAGGACATTGCCGGTATGCTCCTGCTTCGGACGGCGCAGGCGCGCAGAATCCAGATCCAGCGCCCGCAGAAATTCGGGATAACGGCTTTTTGGAAATTGCCGGGAGGAAAAAGCGGCAAAAAGAGAATCGGAAAGCGCGTAACGGAAAATACCGGGCGCCGCAGCAACCGATACGGGGCCGGCCATCCGATTTAAACCGCCGCGGCTTCGGGTGCGGTCTCCGGCACCGGTTCGAAGAATTTTTCGCTCGAAAGAATATGTTCCGCTTTCTGCATCACCGGATCCGCATGAAAGCGTTTGCGAATGGCGCCGTCATTCAGATAATTATTAATGGCGACAAAAAGCATGCCCTGGTCGAGTGACAGATATTTGCGCGCCACCAGCCCCGTCTCAACCGTCACGGCGTCGTAGAAACCATATTCACCGTAAATATCATAGAGTTCAAGAAGCTTGCGCAGATTAGTCACCACAGCTTCGGGATCGTATTCCAGAGCCAGCACTACCGCATGCGGTGTCACCACGCCGCCCTTGTAGCCCTTGGAGCCAAACGCCTTGGCGCCGTATTCGGAATAACCGCCTTCGGGCACCGACGACGGACTCATGCCCCACACCGGCTGTCCCAGCTCTTCCATCGCATAACGAATCTGACCTTCCACATGACGGGCATTGTTGAGTCCCAGGCCTTCCGGCGCCAGTTCTTTTTCCTTCATGATCATGGTCGGCATCAACGCTTCAAACGCCGAACCGCCCCAGCTGGGGACAAACTGAATCCCCTTCCATTCATACCACCCGCCGTAATACGTGTGCCCAAGCGTTTCTTTTTCCACCCGGTTAATCGGTTCCTGATTCTGCCAGACAAAAGAAGAAGGAAAGGTGCGGATAAGTCCCTTGAACCAATGTTCCTCGGGCACTTCCCCGCGGGCAATGGCCATATAACTGGCCGAACGCGGTTCAGTGTAAAAAGCGCCGTAATGGTAATCAGAATAAACATCCAGATGCTCGTAAAAACCGTGAAACATCTGGCGCTCGACCGGGTCATAAAAGAAACCCAGACTGCCGCGGTCCAGCTGGGCTTGCGCCTGCTCAGCGACTTCGGGAAAGGCATTTTTCACGACATAATAACCGGCCACCAGCCACGCACTATCGACCAGCGAAACAAAATAGCTCGTCCGCTCGGCCGTCGTCGTATCGTAATAGTTATAGGGATAACCGCTTTCGTGATGCTCCAGTTTTTCCATTGTCGAGAGCGTCAGCTGAATCCGCCGGATGGCCTCTTCCCGGGTAATAAATCCAAGATCAAAAGCCGATACGAGCACCATCAGATAGACACCAATATTGGTGACATTGGTATAATCGCCGATCCAGGCGCCCTCATCCAGCGCCTTGTCCCCGGAACCCAATTGAATGGTATCCAGCGGCAAGCCGTGCTCCTGGTCGACGATTTCATCGAAAAAGCGCCAGGTATCGCGCGCAATTTCCATAATGAATTCATCCGGATCTTCGGGGAATTCTTTTTTGACCACGGTTTTCTCAGGAAACCCGCCGAGCCGTCCGGCGAGAAACCGCGCAAAATCCAGACCCTCCAGACGCGTCTCCGTTTTTTCTTTGGTACGCGGCGGAAAATCAATGGCTGTCGGTCCGGGATTGCCGGTACGACGGAAGCGGATTTCATCGATGTAAATCGTGCCCGTCTTTTCCGTCACCATACGGTCGTGAAAAACAATGACCAGTTCATCAAGGTCCTGACGCGCAACGGCGGGATCTTTCCAGGCCTCGGGATTGGCAAAATCAATGATGCCCGTAATGCGGTTCAGCGGAATGCTGACCGTCTGCCATTCGGCTGTCACCGGCACGCGGAAACTTCCTTTGATGGTTTCATCCACCTTCGGGTCGCCCGTGCATGGGGATTCTTTACACTTCTTCAACTCCAGCTTAAATACTTCGGTGAATCCCTGTTCCGCATCCCCCTTCACCACAAATTCCAGATGATCATAACCTTGCGCATTAAAATTCTCGAGCTTGGTCCAGAATCCATTCTGGGACGGAACATCCGATTCCACACTGTAGTTAAGGCGCAGCACCTGAGCGGGTTCGCCGTCCGGCCCCGGAATTTCCACAATATCTTCGTCGGTATACGAATTATTGATGTCCATCGGGTCCATATTCCAGGAACCGCTGGCCCCTCCCAGATAATTCATCATGTCGCCCGTATCAAAGTCGAGCAGGACCAGCACTTCGGGCTTTTCGGAGGTTTCGGCCGGGCCGGCGGCCTCTTCGGCTGCAAGCGGCTGGGGAAAATGGGATACGAGGAAAGTGAAAAGAATAAAAAGACGCAGGTATAAATTCTTCAAGTTGTCACAACCCTTTCGTTTAAAAAGACTTATGTTAATGCGAGAAAGGAGTCAGGCAGGAGATATTATAGATAAGCGGAAAGCTTTTTCCAAGTCAAACTTCCTACAATCCCATCGACCTGGAGCCCATTGGCCTTCTGAAACCGCTCGGTCGCCCGCAGGGTGCGGGGCCCGAATTTGCCATCCACGGGACCGGGATTATAGCCGGCTTTTCTGAGGGCCGTCTGGATCCGGCGAACTTCGTGGGTGGACCAGATTTTACGGTTCTGCTTCACCCGCTTATAGGATGAGCCCATCTGATAATCCAGCAGCTTGCGGATATCGCGCCACAGGCTGTGGCTGCCCAGAACCGAAATCATGACCTTGCGCTGATTCACATCCAGATGACCGACGAAACAATGACGGGCAAGACGTGTCCAGCCGGTCTTCCCGACCACATCGTCCCCGACGCGCCAGAGCATCTTGTTGTGATTGCGCAAATGAATGCGGCGCCCGGCACGGCTGTGAATCGTCCGCGTCTTTTCTTTCAATGTCTGGACAATAAAACTGTACTGCTGCGCGTGTTTCACAACCAGCGCCATATCATACGCTGTTGTGGTCTGCCCTTTAGCCGGCAGACCGCTCGCACGGATAAAATTGGAGTTCCGGGCCCCGATACTGCGCGCCTTTTTATTCATCAGCTTGGCAAATTCACTGCGCGAGCCGCCGGCCGCATGCGCCAGCACTTCTGCCGCGTCATTGGCGGAACTGATAAGCGTCGCGCGCACGAGATCCCGCACAGTGTACTGCTCGCCCCCTCTTAAGTAGGCTTTGGAAGGTTCAATCCCTTCCGCAAAAGCCGGAATGGTGACCACATGGTCCAGCGAAAGCTGATCCATCGCCACCATGGCTGTCAGAATTTTCGTGGTACTGGCCGGAGCGCGGCGCTGGCGCGGGCTTTTGGAATAGACAACACGATTGGTCGCGGCATCCAGCAGGACCGCAGACGGCGCGGAAATGGAAACGGGAATTCGCGCTTCAACCTGCGTGGCCGGAACCGCAAAATAAAATGCGGTAAAAAAAATCAGAAATGATGCCGTGGCTTTTTTCATGCAGAGATACCTCAAGAGTAACACATTATAGGTGCTTTTTTTATTGGCGGGTAGTGCGAAGAGCTTTAGTGCTAGGCCGGCGCCGATGCGCCGACACAGCCAACCACGGCTTAGGACGCCGTGTGTTGGCTAGGCATAATTGCGGTAATTAATGCCGGGAAAGATGCCGTCCCGGCTTTCCAGGTCATCGAGCCAGGCGGGGTCAACGCGGTGCTGAATCAGTTGCTGTTCCAGCTCGAAGAAGCGCTGCAAGTGCTGGCGGGTGCGGAGGACGGCATATTCCACCATAGTGCCCGTCTTCATGATGAAAGCCCAGTCGCTGGCTTCGGCCAGCAAAAGTTCCCGGGCCGCCTGATTCAGGGCGCGGCGCTCCAGTTCATTGGGCTGCTCGAACATCCGGGCCAAACGGTGCATCCGCTCGGACGCCGCATGCAAGTGCCGGTAAATCCAGTCGTTGGAACCGTCCAGCCAGTGTTCAGCATAGCCCTTGTAACCCCAGCTGGAGAAGGCCGGTTCGGCGGGCTGGTTTTCGGAATGACGCGACAGGTACTCGGGCGCCGTAATCAGTTCCACCGTCGGCGAATCGTAGGCAATCTTGCGGATGAGAAAGTCCAGGAACTGCGGGCCTTCATACCACCAGTGGCCGTAGAGTTCCGCATCATACGGCGCGACCACCACCGGCGGCCGGCCGGTCGCCCCGAATAAATGTTCGACCTGCCGCTCGCGATTGAACATGAAATTGCCGGCATGCTCGGCGGCCTTCTGCGTTGCCCACTCCGGCACATAGTATTCCTTGTGCCCGCCCTTGCCTGTGATGC
>CAZGID010000049.1:439-14178 GCA_964526065.1 uncultured bacterium | reverse complement strand
CAGCGCGTGACGGTCGGCTACATCTACATGCTGAAACTGGCCCACTTGGCGGATGACAAGATTCATGCGCGCGCCATTGGACCCTATTCACTTGTGACTCAGCAGCCGCTGGGTGGTAAGGCGCAGTTTGGCGGACAGCGCTTCGGTGAAATGGAAGTGTGGGCGCTTGAGGCTTATGGTGCTGCCTTTACGCTCCAGGAGCTCTTGACGGTAAAGAGTGACGACGTTGTGGGCCGTACGCGCGTTTATGAAGCGATTGTGAAGGGCGAGCCGGCGCTTCATTCCGGAACGCCGGAATCCTTCAACGTGCTTGTGAAGGAACTGCAGGCGCTTGCTCTTGATATCACGCCCGAAAAAAATCAGTCTAAAGTGGCGGGATTGCTGGGAGAAGAAAATCTCAGTGACGAAGAAGTCCGCAAACGGAAAATTAAGGAGAAGCTTAAGGTATGAACTACGACATCAACGTTTTCGACTCGGTCTCCATTCATATCGCCTCGCCGGAATCAATTTATTCGATGTCTCGGGGTGAAGTGAAGAAGCCGGAAACGATTAACTATCGTACGCTTAAGCCGGAAAAAGACGGATTGTTCTGCGAGCGCATTTTTGGACCGACCCGCGATTATGAATGCAGCTGCGGTAAGTACAAGCGTATCAAGCACAAAGGGATTGTTTGTGACCGGTGCGGCGTTGAAGTCACGCAGTCGAAAGTTCGCCGTGAGCGCATGGGGCATATTCAGCTGGTGACGCCCGTGTCGCACATCTGGTTTTTCAAGACGATGCCTTCCCGCATTGGTAATCTCCTTGATCTTAGCGTCCGGGCGCTGGAAAAAGTTCTGTATTACGAAGAATACATCGTGATTGATCCCAAGGAAACGCCGCTCAAGAAGTCGCAGCTTCTAACGGAAGAGGAATACAACAAAGCGGAAGAGCAGTATGGTGCCGGAAGTTTCTCCGCCAAGATGGGCGCGGAAGCCGTGCGTGATTTGTTGACCGAGCTGGACCTGACAAAGCTGGTTCAGAAATTTCAGCGTCAGGCCAAGACGTCCAAGTCGAAGCAGGCGCGTGCGCGGGCCATCAAGATTCTTAAAATTGCCGATTCCTTCCGCCTTTCCGGAAATAACCCGGAATGGATGATTCTGGATGTCGTCCCGGTGATTCCCCCGGATCTTCGTCCGCTGGTGGCGCTTGATGGCGGCCGCTTTGCAACGAGCGATTTGAACGATCTTTACCGCCGCGTTATTAACCGGAATAATCGCCTGCGCAAACTGCTCGATCTGAAGGCGCCGGACGTGATTATCCGCAATGAAAAACGCATGCTGCAGGAAGCGGTGGATGCGCTTTTTGATAATGGCCGGCACGGACGTCCCGTACTTGGTTCCGGAAACCGTCCGCTGAAGTCGCTTAGCGACATGTTGAAAGGAAAGCAGGGGCGTTTTCGCCAGAACTTGCTTGGCAAACGCGTCGATTATTCCGGACGTTCCGTCATTGTCATCGGACCGGAACTGAAAATTCATCAGTGCGGTCTTCCCAAGAAGATGGCTTTGGAGCTTTTCGAGCCTTTCATTATTCGTAAACTCAAAGAGCGCGGTCACGTGCATACCATCCGTTCAGCCAAAAAAATGGTAGAGCGGGTAAAGCCGGAAGTTTGGGATATTCTTGAAGAGGTGATTCGGGAGCATCCTGTTTTGCTGAACCGTGCGCCGACGCTGCATCGTCTTGGTATCCAGGCGTTTGAGCCAGTGCTGATTGAAGGAAAGGCGATCCGGGTTCATCCTCTTGTTTGTGCCGCCTTCAACGCTGACTTCGATGGTGACCAGATGGCGGTTCACGTTCCGCTTTCCATGGAAGCACAGATGGAGTGCTGGATTCTGATGCTTTCAGCCAATAACATTTTTAATCCCGCCAATGGAAATCCCATTACGATTCCGTCGCAGGATATCGTGCTGGGGATTTACTACCTGACGAAACTTCAGGATGGTGCCAAAGGCGAAGGGATGTCGTTCGCCGATGTTGATGAGGCGGTTCTTGCTTTTGAAGACGGGGAAATTGCAAAGCTTGGGAAGTGCAAGCTTCGGCTTGAGAATGGCGATACGGTTGAAACGACGGTTGGCCGCATTCTTTTCAACCGCGTTCTTCCGAAAGAATACAGGTTCGTAAATGAAACCGTGAACAAGGGCAAGCTTTCGAAAATTATCGCCGATTGCTATCGTCAGTTTGGCCATACGGAAGTTATTCACCTGCTTGACCGGCTTAAAGCGCTGGGCTTTGAAGAGGCCACGCTTTCGGGCGCTTCGATCGGTATCGAAGACATTCAGATTCCCGAAAACAAGGAAAAGCTGCTGGATGAAGCTCGCAAAGATGTTGCTTCGATCGATAACCAGTACAAGAACGGTTTGATTACGGAAGGTGAGCGCTACAATAAAGTCATCGATATCTGGACTCACATCACGGACCGGGTGTCGGACAGCATGTTTTCCCAGCTGCATACCTTCAATCCGGTTTTCATGATGGCGGACTCGGGTGCGCGTGGTTCCAAGCAGCAGATCCGTCAGCTGGCCGGTATGCGCGGTTTGATGGCGAAGCCCTCCGGTGAAATTATTGAAAGCCCGATTACCGCTAATTTCCGCGAAGGTCTGACGGTGCTGGAGTACTTCATTTCCACACACGGTGCGCGTAAAGGTCTGGCCGATACCGCTCTGAAGACCGCCGACTCCGGGTATTTGACCCGCCGCCTGGTCGACGTGGCGCAGGATGTGATTATTAACGAAATTGATTGCGGTACATTGAATGGGATTTTCATTGAGCCGGTCTATGAAGGGGAGGAAATTATTGTTCCTCTGCGTGACCGTATTCTCGGCCGCGTGGCATTGGATAACGTCGTGGACGTTGTTACGGACCAGCAGATTGTGAAGTCCGGTGAGATCATTGATGAGCCGGCTGTGGAAAAAGTTGAAGAAGTGGGAATTGAAAAAATCCGCGTTCGTTCCGTGCTGACTTGTGAAACGGAACGCGGCATTTGTGCCAAATGCTATGGCCGTGACCTTGCGACCGGCCGGCTGGTTGAGCTCGGAACGGCAGTGGGTATTATTGCGGCTCAGTCGATCGGTGAACCCGGAACCCAGTTGACCATGCGTACGTTCCATATCGGTGGTACGGCTTCTCGTACGGTCGAACAGTCTTATTTCCGTTCCCGTTACGGCGGTAAGCTTCAGTACCATGGCCTGAAAACGGTTATGACGATGAAGGGTGAAATTATTGCCTTGAATCGTAATGGACAACTGAGTTTGCATGACGATACGGGCCGTGAAATGGAGCGCTATACGATTCCTTCCGGTGCCATTATCAGCGCCAAAGAAGGCGAGTCGGTCACGAAAGATGAAATTTTTGTGAAGTGGGATCCGTACACGGTTCCCGTTCTGACGGAAGTTTCCGGCCGCGTGCGTTTTGAAGATATTATCCCCGGCGTGACCATGAATGAAGAGCTGGATGCAACGACGGGTCTCGCTGAGCGCGTGATTATCGAACATAAAGAAGATCTCCACCCGCAGATTGTGATCGTGGGGGCGCAGGATGAAATCCTTGCGTTTTATCCGATCGCGACCGGTGCTCACATTGTGGTGAAAGAAGGTCAGGAGATTTCCAGCGGTACCTTGCTGGCCAAGACGCCTCGTAAAATGGCTAAAACCCGCGATATTACAGGGGGTCTGCCGCGTGTGGCCGAGCTTTTCGAAGCGCGTAAGCCGAAAAACCCTGCTGTTATTTCTGAAATTGACGGCATCGTGGAAATCGGTGAGGTGGTAAAAGGTCAGCGTCGTATCATTGTGAAAAGTCAGACCGGCATGGAAAAGGAATATCTGGTTCCGCACGGAAAGCATTTAAACGTGTATAAGGGTGATAAGGTGCTGGCCGGCCAGCAGCTTGTGGATGGCCCGGTGGTTCCTCAGGATATTCTTAAGGTTTCCGGAGAACGCAGCTTGCAGGAGTATCTCGTCAATGAAGTCCAGGAAGTTTACCGGCTGCAGGGTGTGAAGATCAACGACAAGCACGTTGAATGTATTGTCCGCCAGATGCTTCGCAAGGTTCGCATTGAAGATCCGGGCGATACCGACTTCCTTGTGGGATCCCATATCGACAAAATGCGTTTTGTCGAAGAAAACAAAAAGATGCTCAAGAAGGGGAAGAAGCCCTCGCAGGCGACGACCATTCTGCTGGGTATTACGAAGGCCTCGTTGACCACCGAGAGTTTTATCTCGGCGGCCAGTTTCCAGGAAACGACCCGTGTCTTGACGGAAGCGGCATCTGCCGGCAAGCGTGATCATCTCCGCGGCCTGAAGGAAAACGTCATTATGGGGCATCTGATTCCGGCAGGAACAGGTTTCAAGCTGCACCAGAATATTGAACTGGTCCGCGAAGGCGCGGAAGAGGAAGTGTTGCCGGTTCGGGAGCCTTCCGAGAACGTTGAGGAGCAAGCTTCGGAGGAGAAAAGTTAATGGCACCGACGATTAATCAGTTGATCCGCCATGGGCGGAAAAAATTCCGTAATACTACAAAATCACCGGCGCTGGATGCATGCCCCTTCAAAAAAGGCGTTTGTTTGCTGGTCCGTACCCAGACCCCGAAAAAGCCGAACTCGGCATTGCGCAAGATTGCCCGTGTCCGGTTGACCAATGGCCAGGAAGTCACGGCCTATATCCCGGGTGAGGGCCACAACCTTCAGGAGCACTCGATTGTGCTGGTCCGTGGAGGCCGTGTAAAAGACCTCCCGGGTGTCCGCTACCACATTGTGCGCGGGAAGCTGGATACAACCGGGGTGAATGACCGCCGCCGGTCCCGGTCCAAATATGGGGCGAAGACGCCAAAGGAGAAGAAATGAGGCGCAGGAGAGCACCAAAGCGTAAGATTAATCCGGATCCCAAGTACGGAGATCTGATTATATCGAAATTGATCAATATTCTTATGGAACGGGGCAAGAAGTCCCTGGCCCAGCGCATCGTCTATGATGCCCTGGATATCGTCCAGGAAAAAACTGGAAAAGAACCTCTTGAAGTTTTCAAGCAAGCTATGGATAATGCTAGACCTCTTCTTGAGACGAAGTCCCGCCGCGTCGGAGGCGCCACCTATCAGGTGCCTGTCAGTGTCCGGGCGGATCGGGGCAATACCCTGGCACTTCGCTGGTTTCGTACGTTTGCACGGGAACGCAAGGGACGTCCCATGCATGTGAAGCTGGCTGAGGAAATTCTGGACAGTTACAACAAGACCGGCACCACGATTAAAAAGCGTGAAGATGTTCATAAGATGGCCGAGTCGAATCGCGCATTTGCGCACTATAGGTGGTAAGAAGTTATGACAGAGAAGTCGACAAAAATTCATTACCCGCTCGAAAAGATCCGCAATATTGGAATTGCTGCGCATATTGATGCCGGCAAGACCACCACGACTGAGCGTATTTTGTACTATACCGGTGTCAGCTATAAAATCGGTGAAGTGCATGAAGGAACAGCGGTCATGGACTGGATGGAGCAGGAGCAAGAGCGCGGTATTACGATTACGTCCGCCGCAACGACCTGCTTCTGGAAGGATTGCCGGATTAATATTATCGATACGCCGGGTCACGTCGACTTCACCATTGAAGTAGAGCGTTCCATGCGTGTGCTGGACGGATGCGTTGCCGTTTTTGGTGCGGTAGAAGGTGTCGAGCCGCAGTCTGAAACGGTTTGGCGCCAGGCGGACCGCTATAAAGTTCCGCGTGTCGCGTTCATTAATAAGATGGACCGCACCGGTGCTGAATTCGAAAGAAATATCGATCAGATGCGCAATCAGCTCGGCGCGAATGCGGTTGCGATTCAGTTGCCGGTTGGTCGGGAAGAAAACTTCAAAGGCATTATCGATCTTCTTGAAATGAAGGCCCGGATTTTTCACGATGAATCCCTTGGGGCCAAATTTGATGATATTGAAATTCCCGCGGAGCTGAAAGAAACAGCGAAAAAAATGCGGGAAGCGATGATCGAAAAAGTGTCCGAATTCGACGACAAATTGATGGAAAAGTTCATTGAGGGGCAGGAACCTACTATTGAAGAACTGAAGGCGGCTATTCGCAAGGCTACGATTGGGCTGAAAATGACACCAGTGCTTTGCGGCTCATCCTTGAAAAACAAGGGTGTTCAGATGCTTCTGGATGCCGTTGTTGATTTCCTGCCCTCTCCCCTTGAAGCGCCCCCGATTAAAGGAATAAATCCTGCTAATGAAGAAGAAGTAAAGCGTGAGACAGACGAAAATGCTCCGTTGGCTTGTTTTGCCTTCAAGATTGCCAGTGATAAATTTGTTGGTTCGCTTACCTTTATCCGAATCTACTCTGGCGTGCTGACATCGGGTTCTTATGTTTTTAATCCGCGCACGCAGAAAAAAGAACGCCTTGGTCGTCTTCTGCTTATGCACGCCAACAAGCGGGAAGAAATTGAAGAAGCGGGAGCTGGAAACATTGTGGCGGCCGTCGGTCTGAAGGATGTGAAAACCGGGGATACGTATTGCGATGAAAATTCCCCCATTGTTCTGGAATCGCTGTTTGTTCCCGAGCCGGTCATCTGGATGGCGGTGGAACCTAAAACAAAGGCAGACCGCGACAAGATGTCCGATGCATTGCAGCGCCTGGTTGCGGAAGACCCGACCTTTCGGGTTAAAACTGATCAGGAAACGGTTCAGACACTTATCGGGGGAATGGGAGAATTGCACCTTGATATTAAAGTCGATATTCTGCGCCGTGAATATAAAGTCGATCTGAATATTGGAGCACCGCAGGTTGCCTACAAGGAAACGATTACCGCTAAGGCAGACGCGGAAGGAAAATTTATCAAGCAGACAGGTGGTCGCGGTCAGTACGGGCATTGTTATCTGACGATCGAGCCGCTTGAGCCGGGCGGTGGAATCCAGTTTGAAAACGCAGTGGTCGGCGGCCGTATTCCCAGAGAATATATTCCGGCCGTTCAGGCGGGTGTGGAAGATGCATGTACAAATGGCGTGTTGGCAGGCTACCCCGTGACCGACGTCAAAGCGACGGTGACGGATGGAAGCTATCACGACGTTGACTCTTCGGAAATCGCTTTCAAAATGGCGGCGATTATGGGTTTCAAGGATGCTTTCAAAAGAGCCAAGCCGGTACTTTTAGAGCCGATGATGATGGTTGAGGTTGTCGTGCCGGAAGAATATATGGGAGATATCATCGGCGACTTGAATTCCCGCCGCTGTATCATTCAGGAAATGGGTGATCGCGGTCATTTGAAAGTTATTCGCGGTTTGGTGCCGCTCGGTGAAATGTTTGGATACGCCACGGCCGTTCGCTCGCTCTCTCAGGGCCGGGCCACGTATTCGATGGAGCCGCACAGTTACGCAGAAGTTCCCAAAATGATCGCAGAAAAAATCATGGCATCCTGACGGGGAAATGAATATGACCACTTCGAAGGAAAAAATCAGAATTAAATTAAAAGCATTTGATCATCGTATTCTGGATCAGTCCGTTCAGGAAATCGTGAATACGGCCAAGCGCACAGGTGCTCGGGTAATTGGGCCGGTGCCGCTTCCGACCCAAATTTGGAAGACGACTGTGCTTCGTGGTCCGACCATCGATAAAAAAGCCCGGGATCAGTTTGAAGCGCGGACGCATAAGCGTCTTATTTCTCTTGAAGAGCCGACCTCGCGGACGGTGGATGCGCTCATGAAACTGGATTTGCCCGCCGGTGTCGATGTGGAGATTAAGTTATGATCGGTTTGCTTGGAAAAAAGATTGGCATGAGTCAGATATTTGACAACGATGGCAACCAGCGGCCTGTCACCGTGCTTGAGGTTCGGGATTGTTATGTGGCGGATCTCAAAACAAAAGAACGGGATGGTTATTCGGCGGTCAAGATCGGCTATGGCGCTGCTCGTGAAAAAGTGCTCAATCGCCCTCATCTGGGACAGTTGAAAAAAGCCGGTATTAAGCCCGTGAAAGTTTTGCGCGAAATTCGCACCGAAGAGATTGAAGGCCTGGAAGTGGGTACGCAATTGACGGCTGCAAACTTTGAAGTCGGTGATTATGTGGATATCGAAGGGGTTTCAATCGGCCGGGGTTTTCAGGGTGTGGTGAAACGCCATCACTTCAAAGGTGGAGAGGCGGCGCACGGAGCCAAGTTTGGTCGCGAGGCCGGTTCCATCGGCCAGGGCTCTGCTTTTCCTTCCCGCGTGCCGAAAGGGCGGAGAATGGCGGGGCAAATGGGTAATAAGCGCGTGACGGTGCAGAATCTCCAGGTGGCAAAAGTGGACGCGGAGCATTCCCTTGTGGTCGTGCACGGTGCCGTGCCGGGATCAGAAGGCGGTTATGTTATAATTCGCAGCGCCCTCAAGCGGGGTAATCCTAAGAAGTGGAAAGTCGAGACGCCTAAGGCGTCTGCAGCAAAATCCGCGGAAGATACAAAAGCGGAAAAGCCGGAAGGTGGCGCGGAAGATACTTCCGGAACCTCCCCGAAATCTGAAACTTCGGAATCCTGAGTTATTATAAGCGACAAGGTTAAATATGAAGGCTATCGTTTACTCTAAAGATGGTAAGAAAAAGGCAGAAATAGATTTGAATCCTGAGCTTTTTGAAGCAAAGGTGAATGAGCGGCTTCTTCGTCTGGTTCGTAAAGCTTATGCGGCCAATCTGCGCCGCGGAACTGCCGCGACGAAGACGCGTAAAGAAGTGCGTGGCGGCGGAAAGAAGCCCTGGAAGCAGAAAGGGACTGGCCGTGCGCGTGTTGGCTCTATTCGTTCCCCGATCTGGCGCGGCGGCGGTACCGTATTTGGGCCGCATCCGCGGGACTACAATGTTGATCTGCCCTTGGGGATGCGTTTGAAGGCCGTTATTTCGGCTCTTAGTCTTCGTGCCGATGAGAGTAATCTTGTATTGATTGAAAATGCTTCGTTGAAAGAAGCGAAGACCAAGGAATGGGCCGGTTTATTGGGCGGATTGCCTTTGAATAAAAAGCGGGCGCTTTGCGTGGTCAATAAGATCGATGAGAAATTGAAGCGTGCCAGCCGCAATATGAAAACCCAGGTGGATATTCAGGAAGCGCAAGATTTGAATGCATATCATATTTTGCAACGCGAAAAGCTGATCATTGCCCAGGATGCGCTGCCGGTTATTGAAAAGCGTCTTCTGCGAAATCTTGCTGAGGAAAAGGCGGTGGCGTCATGAAATTGAGTCTTTATGATGTGATTGTCCGGCCGTCGATTACGGAAAAATATACCCGGATGCAGGAGCCGGATGGGAAGTACACATTTGAGGTTCATATTACGGCCAACAAGCATCAGATTCGTGAAGCTGTGGAGAAAATATTCAATGTTCATGTGGTTAAGGTGAATACCAGCCGGCATAAGGGTAAAATGCGCCGGATTCGCCGTGAACCTGGCATGACAGCCAAAACCAAAAAAGCTGTCGTGACCTTGAAAAAGGGAGAGAAGATCGACGTCGCTGTCTGATCAGGAAGGAATTATGGGACTTGTTAAATTTAAACCTGTGACGCCGTCAAGACGCTTCGGAAACGTCTCGGACTTTCAGGAAATTACGCAAACTAAACCTTATAAGCCGCTCACTGAAAATCTGCGTAAGCGCGGTGGCCGCAACAGTCATGGACACGTGACAATGCGTCGGCGGGGAGGCGGGCATCGCCGCCGGTTTCGTATTGTGGATTTTAAGCGGAACCGCTATGGGGAGTCAGCTAAAGTATTGACGATTGAATATGATCCCAACCGCAGTGCCCGCATTGCGTTGATTGAATATGCGGATGGTCAGAAAAGCTATATTCTCAGCCCTAACGGACTTGCTGTGGGTGAAACCATCATGAGCGGTCCGAGCGCTGAAGTAAAAACCGGGAATCATTTACCGCTTAAGAAAATTCCGGAAAGCACATTGATTCATAATATCGAGCTTGTGCCTGGCCTGGGCGGAAAGCTGGTGCGTGCGGCTGGAGAAGCAGCGCAAATCCTTTCCAAGGAAGAAAAGTTTGCCAACGTAAAGCTTCCGTCGGGTGAAGTTCGTATGATTTCAACAGATGCATACGCCACCGTAGGACAGTGTTCGAATACGGATAATGAGAATGTTGTGCTGGGCAAGGCGGGACGCGCGCGCTGGCTTGGAAAGCGGCCGGCGACACGTGGTATGTGTCAAAACCCGGTTGACCATCCGATGGGTGGCGGTGAAGGAAAATCCAAGGGCGGAAATCATCCTCAGAGCCCTTGGGGACAGAAAGCAAAAGGACTTCGTACTCGCCGGCGCAAGAAGGCTTCCGGCAAATACATTGTGAAGGATAGAAGAAAATGAGCAGATCTCTGAAAAAAGGCGTATTTGTTGATGAGAAGCTTTTGAAGAAAGTGCAGACCGCCCGGGATAAAGGGGATCGCAAGCCCATCAAGACCTGGTCGCGCCGTTCTACTGTTCTTCCCGATTTTGTCGGGATGACTTTTTCCGTTCACAATGGAAAGCTTTTCCATAATGTATTCGTGACTGAAAACATGGTAGGACACAAGCTGGGTGAATTTTCTCCCACGCGGACGTTCCGTAAACATAGCGGTGAAAAGGGTGCGGCAGCGGCTGCTGCTGCGGCTCCTAAATAACCGGTAGAGGCATAAGTATCCCATGGCACGTAGTAAAAAAGAATCTAAAGTAGAAGCAGCACCGGAAGCGGTTTCCCGTAAAACCGCCCGCGCCGTTTGCCGGTACCTTCGGGTGTCGCCGCGCAAGCTTCGTTTGGTCATCGACGCAGTTCGTCGCAAGCCTGTCCCGCAAGCACTCGCTTCTTTGGCGGTCATTCGCAAGAAGGGTGCCCGCATGACAGAAAAGCTGCTCCGGTCAGCCGTGGCGAATGCCAAGGACCTTGGCCTGGATGTTGATCGGCTTTATGTTTCCAAAGTTTTTGCGGATGGTGGTCCAACGTTTAAGCGGTTTATCGCGCGGTCCATGGGGCGTGCGGATCGAATCATTAAGCGTACCAGCCATTTATCCATCGAGGTAGCCGAGGGCGAAAAAAGCTACCGTAAAAAAACCATTGAAACTGCTCCGGCAGAAGAACAAAAGGGCGGCAAGAAAACCCGCGCCAAAAAGAAAACCGCTAAGGCCGCTGCAGCGGCAAAGGCTTAATCGGAGGCAATTGTGGGACAAAAGGGACATCCGTACGGATTAAGATTAGGATACATCAAGCCGTGGAAAGCCCGCTGGTTTTCCAGCCGCAATCTGGCGGATTTGCTCGATGAAGATCTTCGGATCCGGGACTATGTAAAAAGCAAACTGGGGCATGCCGGGATTGCCAATATTGAAATCGAGCGCTCCAGTGGGCGCGTTCGTATCCGGATTTTTTCGGCCCGGCCCGGTGTGATTATCGGTCGCCGCGGACAGGAAATTGACAAGGTTCGGGACGATCTTTCAAAGATTGCCAAGAAAGAATTGTTTATTGACATTAAAGAAGTCAAAAATCCCCAGATTGATGCCCAGCTCGTTGCTGAGAACGTGGCCATGCAGCTGGAGAAGCGTATTGCATTCCGCCGCGCCATGAAAAAGGCATTGCAAACGGCGATGAGCAAAGGCGCGTTAGGCGTCAAGATTCAGTGCAAAGGACGTCTTGGCGGTGCCGAAATCGCCCGGGATGAAAAATATCATGATGGAAAAGTGCCTCTGAATACCTTTCGCGCCAATGTCGATTACGGTTTTGCGGAAGCGAAGACAACCTATGGAACGATTGGCTGCAAAGTTTGGATTTATAAAGGTGATATTCTCGTGAAAAAGGAAGAAGCCGAACAGCGCCGTGAACGGGAGAGAGAGCAGCGCGAATTTGAAAAGCAGCTTGCTCGTTCTGCCCGGCTCAACGCTGAAAATGCGGAAACTGCGGCTGACCAGTCGGTGACGGCTGTTCAGGAGGAGCAGGCTGCTGCAGAAAGCGAAGAAAAGAGCCAGGACGTTTCGGATGCTTCTGACGAAGGGAAGGGGTCCTGATCATGCCGTTGATGCCGAAGCGAGTTAAATTTCGCAAACAGCAGCGCGGGCGCATGAATGGAGTGGCGGTGCGCGGCAGCGAACTCTCTTTTGGAGACTACGGACTCAAGGCGCTTGAATGCGGCTGGTTGTCCGCCATTCAGATTGAAGCGGCTCGTGTTGCCTTGACGCGCCACGTGAAGCGCGGTGGAAAACTCTGGATTCGCATTTTCCCGGACAAGCCTTACACGAAGAAGCCGGCCGAAACCCGTATGGGAAAAGGAAAAGGCTCTCCGGAATATTATGTGGCTGTTATTAAGCCGGGACGCGTGTTGTTTGAAATGGGTGGAATTCCCGAGACATTAGCGCGTGCCTCTATGCGGCTTTGCGCGCATAAACTTCCATTCCGCACAAAATTTGTTAAGCGCTCAAGCGCAGGATAAAGTCATGGCAAAAGGAATTAAAATGCAGGACATTAAGAATCTTGGTAAGGATGAGCTCAATGACAAGTTGTTGAATCTCAAAAAGAGTCTCATGCAATATCGCTTTCAGCTTAAGACCGGAAAGCTTGAACGCCAGTCATTGATTCGTCAGACAAAGCGTGATATTGCCCGGATTATGACTGCCATGAACCTGCAGACGCAGACAAAACAGGGAGAAAAGAAGTGAGCGAGGCCGTTAAAAAACCCAGGAAGAAAAAGCAGCCGCAGACGGAGCAGCTGGAATTCCAGCACAAAGGCAAAGTCCGCGAAGGGATCGTCCTCAGCAACAAGATGAACAAGACGATCGTGGTTGAAGTGACGCGGCTTATTCAGCATGCGCAATTCAAAAAGACGGTTCGCAGCAAAATCCGGTATATGGCGCACGATGAGCGGAATGTGGCGAAGGAAGGCGATAAAGTTCGTATCGCTGAAACCCGGGCCCTTTCTCGCAATAAGCGCTGGACCTTGATCAAGGTGTTGTCATGATTCAGATTCGTTCGATTCTCGACATTGCAGATAACAGCGGGGCTCGTAAAGTCGGAATGATCGGCGTCATTGGACGGCATGGCAAACTGAGTGCCGAAATTGGCGATGTGATTACGGCTTCGGTGAAAGAAGCGCTTCCGAAATCCAACGTGAAAAAAGGGGACGTTGTGAAAGCTGTTGTGGTTCGCACTCGTTCTCCGATTAAACGCAAGGATGGCAGCGTGGTGAAGTTCTCGAGCAACGCGGTGGTTTTGATCGATAACCAGAAAAATCCGCGTGGGACCCGAATTTTTGGACCGGTCGCCCGTGAGCTGCGCGACCGGCAGTTTATGAAAATTATTTCTCTTGCTCCTGAGGTGGTTTGATTATGAAAATCAAAAAGAATGACCAGGTGATGGTGATTGCCGGCAAAGATAAAGGGAAAAGCGGAAGAGTGTTGAAAGTGTTTCCGGGAGAAAGCCGGGTGCTGGTTGAGAAGGTCAATTACCGCACGGTTTATCTGCGCCGTTCTCAGGAGAATCCGAAAGGTGGAATTACGCAGTCCGAGGGAAAGATCCACATCTCCAATGTGAAGTTGATCTGCCCTAAAACGAACAAGCCCACGCGGGTGGGTTATGCGATTTTGAAAGACGGAACCAAGCACCGCCTTTCGAAAAAATCGCAGGAAATTCTGTGAGGCTATCATGAGTGCTGGCGTTGACGCAAAACCGACATTGTATATTCGTTACCGGCAGGAGATCGCTCCGGCCCTGATGAAGGAGTTTAGCTACAAGAACGTCATGCAGGTGCCCAGGCTC
>CAZGID010000049.1:0-429 GCA_964526065.1 uncultured bacterium | reverse complement strand
TGTGATGGCGGTTCCACGTGTTGAAAAAGTCGTCATTAACATGGGAGTAAAAGAGGGCAAGGAAGATATCAAAATTCTGGAGCACCTTGCTGTAGAACTTTCCATGATTGCGGGGCAGAAACCTCTGGTGACTTCGGCGAAAAAGTCTATTTCGGCTTTCAAGCTTCGCCAAGGAAATCCGGTGGGTTTGAAAGTCACCTTACGCCGTTGGCGCATGTATGAGTTTCTGGAACGGCTTTTCAATATTGCGCTTCCGCGTATTCGTGACTTTCGCGGTTATCCGACGTCGAGTTTTGACGGCCGCGGGAATTACACATTTGGAATTCAGGAGCAGATGATTTTTCCGGAACTTGAATTCGACAAAATTAAAAAGACGCAGGGTATGGATGTGACGCTTGTTACGACGGCTACCCGCGACGAAGAGGCTCG
>CAZGID010000048.1:0-14729 GCA_964526065.1 uncultured bacterium | reverse complement strand
TCCTCTCAAGTCGAAGTGCTGGAGCCCTTTGCCATGCCGGTACATGGTTATGAACCTGCCACCGCAGCAGAATATGAACGGGTAAGTCAGCTGGTCAATCGTCTGCGTCCTCTTATGGAATCTGGTCAGGGCTATGCAGATATCGAGATTACGGAAGTGGAATCCCGCGGATTGCATGTCAGCGGCGCAACGGTAGTCGTGTCCCGCCATTATCTGGAACGGGCGCGTGATGCGGAAGAAGACTTCATGGCGTATTTGCAGGCCGAAGACGAACTCTACCGCATCCGCCGGTTTCGGGATGAGCTGGAGCAGATGCAAAAAACGGGGGCGCATTTTGATCTGGCCGAGCCGCCTGCGGCGCTGCCGCCCCTGGCCATGGTAAGCGAATACGACGTTTTAAAAAAGACTGAAGGTTTTACCGTGGAAAAAGAAACTCAGATAATTATTTCCAAATTCTGGAAGCGCACGGGCTGGAAGCTCGAAGGCAAGGCGGCTGCCGGCCTGGCTTACGGTTACCGGGAATACCGGCGGCTGTATGACGAGACTCGGGAAATGCACCGGCGTCTTACGGTAGAACGGGAACTGGACCGGTTCCGGCGCGATCAGGGAAGCCAGCTGGATCCATGGTGGCGAAAACCGGAAAATTTCCGGCCGAAAATCCGGGAATTGATTGCCGTCGCGGTGCCGGAGTCGTCCGATTATTTTTATTTCCGGAACCGCTATGAGTCGTTCTGGCAGTATAAGAAACTGGAAGATCAGGAAGCGGCCCGGGCCAATATTGCCAAGAGTGCGGCGGGCATCGGGATTGCGACGCAACGGTATTTTCTGGCCCGCAGTGGTGAAGTGACGTTGGGAAGTGATTCGAGCAAGAAAGAAGAGACGCCGTATTATTTCATCCGCTTTGTTGATTCTGAAGGCCGCGTTGTGGTGCGGACCTTCGATTCTCAAACCGGCGAGCTGGTCAAGGAACAGCTGCGAAATTTACGCGATCAGCAGGCGCGTTTTCACATTGCCGAGACGGAGCTGTTTGCGCTGGTGAAAGAAACTGTGCCGGAAGGACAATCGATCGATCTCGAACTTTTGAAGCAGCAGTTTTCGGAATTTTTGAATGAAATCCGGCTTCCCGACGAGGCGGATACGCTGCTTTTGAAATCCTATATTTTGAGTGCCTTCAACGAATCCAAATCCGACACTCTTGTCGAACCGAACCAGGGGCGGCAGGAATTTATATCCAAATGGATCGGGGGCAGCGAACATCGCGAGCTCAATCATGCTTTGATGGCGCTCCTTTTCGAATACCTGCTGCGTCAAGGCGTCAATCCGGCGCCGTCACCAAAACAGGACCGCGCCTGGGCTGAAACTTCGCCCGTCTACAAACAGCTCAAAAATATCAAGCAGTCGCTCCGGAACAAACTCGAAGAAGGCGGATTTTACCTGGAATATATTCTCAATGAATATCACGCAGATTTTGGAATGGACCCTTCTGTCCGGGACAAGGATTATGCGGAGCGGTTTGATGAATTTCAGCGGCGGGTACTGATGCCGGCGGCGGCGCTTTTTGGCAGAGAAACCAGTTTTCCCGATCTGAGTGATCCGGAGAATTATTTTTTGACATTGTTTGACCGCTTGAAAATTATCAAAGACGAATTACAGGAAGAGATCGACGGGTTTTTGAAAAAGCAGGGCGAAGCGCTGGGTGAGCGCGGCGTTCTGGCTTTTCGTGAAGCTTTTATTGCGCAGCGCGAACTGGAAACGGGAGCGGCCGATCCTTCGGCGCTGCTTTCGATTCAGGACTATCTGATCAATCTTTTGTTCGAAGAAAGGGCCCGCGAAGAGGCGGCGCAGGGAATTGATGAAGCCGAAGCGCGGGAGCGGGCCACTCATGTGACGCATTACGGTGGAGCCCAGGGTGTCGGGCGCCGCGGACAGGGAATCGGGGCCAGTTCGGCGCTTGTGGAATATAAAGGAAAGGGGCAGCAGGAAACGGACGCCATTCTGGTCGATGCCGGTGTGATGGTAGGCGGTACCCTGCGATCTCCGCGGTGGCCGGATAAATTCCCCACGCCGCCGAAAGCGGTTTTTCTCACGCACTTTCATATTGATCACGTTGGCGCTGCGATTCTTCTTTGGAAAAGACTGGGGCGCCGCGTTCCATTCTATATTCCGGATTTTCCGATGGCGCGGGAGCAGCTGCAGGAAGTGCTGAAAACCCTCGCGGGCGAAATCGAGGAGCAGAATGAGGCTGGCGAGAAAGTGCTCACGCGTTTTACGGTGGAGGACGTGGAGAACTTTATGGGCAGCGTCCGGCCCCTGAAGCCGAATGCATGGTTTTCCGTCAGCCCGAAAATGAAAGTGCGTTTTCATGGACCGGTCGGTCATTTGCTGGCGGCCAGTTCTCTGGTGATTTCCACACCGGACAGCAATACGCTGATGACCGGCGATGTTTCGATTCACAAACAGGGGCCGGTTCCGGCGTATGAACCGATTCCGGAGGATATTGCCTCTCAGATCGATACGGTGCATACGGAATCGACGTACGGCATGGAAATGCGGTCGCTGGAGGATGAGGACGAACAGGAGCGTGCGCTGGCTTCTGCCGCAGCGGAGGTGTTCGGCCAGGGCGGAACGGCTCTTTTTCCCGCCTTTGCCAACGGCCGGTCTCAACGCGTGCTCATGATTCTTTTTGAGAATGCCCGTCAGTTGAATGAAGCGGCGCGTGAGAACTTCCAGATTTACATCGACGGCCAGGCGGCCGTCTTTACGCGGCTCTATTTGGAATACATCCGCCGCCAGCCGGAAGCTGTGTTTAATGATTCCCGCTATGCGTCTCCTCAGGAAGGGCTGAGGGAATTTGAAAAATTCATGAAGCAGCATGTGGTGATTATTGAGAGCGAAGATTTCCGGGTGCGCGGGCGTTTACGCGGTGAACTGGAAGACCGGCTCGGGCAGAAGCCGACCGCGATTATTTCCAGCGACGGCAGCGCCTCTCGCGGGCGGTCGCTTTACTGGGCTTCACGGCTGGTCAATCAGCCGCAAAATGCAATTTTCTTCACGGGCTATTCCGACCCGGAGGAAGTGCCCAGCCGTTTGTTAAAAGCCGTCCGGGAGGGAGCGGAAACATTTGAGTTTGCGGAAGAAACGTATGGGCGTGAATCATTCCGCCGCCGGATTCAGGCGTATCAAAAGAAATTCGGAGACAAACTGACGGACGCTCAGGTGCAGGATCTTGTCGCCGGATGGCAGGAAATTTTAAAGCTGGGTCCGCTGCCGCTGCAAGCGCGCGTAGAGCCTTTCAAGCTTTCCGGACATGCTTCAGGTGAGCAGCTGGTTCAGGACGTCTTGCTGCCGCTGGCGGCAGGGCTTCGCCGGGTTTTTATCGTGCACGGCGATCTGGAGAAGTCCCGAGAAATGGAAGATTGGATACGGGAGCATCATCCGGAATGGCATCCGCAGGTCGGCCGGACGCATGAAACCGCGCAAGGGGCCGTGATCCGAACCCTGCCGGGTCTGGAATCGCGGCAGTTATTTTTTGAGAGCCTGTCCGCCGAACCGCTGGAAGTTTTTGTGCGTCCCAAAGAAGCGGCCCGGGAGGAAGAAACCCAGATTCAGAAGTTACTGCGCGAAATGGGCTACGACGGCAAGGTGACCGTGGATGAGGAGGGGAATGTTCAGTTTTCGGGAACCTTTCCGTCGCTCAATATGCTGGAATTTCTGCAGTCGATGGCGGTGCGTCTGCCGCAGGATCAGCTGGACCGGTTGAATGGAGAAAGTGGATCCGCGGAACCGGCACCGGAAGAGACGACGGGCGCGGCGGAAACTGCTGCGGATGAAACCGTCATGCCGGATGATTTGCCCGTGCCGGATTCGGGAGCGGCGGCGCTGCGACCGGCGGTGCTTGAAAAAATTGCCTCAACGCAGTCTCTGTATCATGCCCTGAATAAAAAAGATTTTCTGGATGCTGTCGAGCTGCAGGCGCTTTCTGTTTTCTGGCAGGAAAATGCCGATGTGCTTCAGGATGAAATACACAACCGTGAACACCGGTGGACGCCGGCGGCGCGCAACCGGCTGGCGGATCGTCTGGAAGAAAAGGCGTTGAGCGTTCCGGAAGGACTGCGGTCGGAAGCCCGGCAGGATTTTGAAGAAGAAATGGAAACCATTGCGGGCGATGTGACGGCTGTTGTGACATTTCTGGCCCGCGGAGAATCGCTGCCCGCCGGGCATGCCGAACGGCTTGCCGTTCTGATGGAAGAAGATGCGGCTGCGACAACGCTGATGATTCGTGTGGCGGCCCGGCATCCGCGCGTAATGGAAGAGGCGGTGGCCAGCCGCTTGAACCGGTTGGGCCGGAGTGCGATTCAGGATTATTCCGATCCGGTTCATATGGAACGTCTCACACAATGGATGCGGCAGTATCTGGACGCCGAAGCGGACCGGGAACTTCATTTTGCCTGGCTGATGTCTTATTCCGATGACCCGGAAGTGCAAGAATGGATCCGTCAGTTTCTGGAGCGGATTTTTGAGCTTCAGGCGGTCTATGGGGAGCGGTTGACGGTTGATATCGGGATGCTGATTAACGAGGAAGCAACCCCTGAATATGAAGGCTTCGCCAAAACAGTTGCCATGCCGCAGGCCTTGCAGGCGATATCCGCGCGGGATTCTTTAGCGGCCCAGGAATCCATCGGGAGTTTTTTGAAAGAATTTCCCAATGCGCTTCTCTATGATTTGCCGCCGGAATTTTCGAGCCGGCTGAAGCGGGAAGATCAGCGCCGGCTTGTGGAATTGGGCAGCGGCTTGACGTCCGTTCAAGGGTTCCCCGTTTTTGCGGCGGCCAGCTTTTTGACGGCGCGTCAGCGCACCCGCATTACGCCCGAGTTGCTGCGGGAAATTCCGAAGGCTTTTTCCGAGCGGATCATCATTTATAACGGAACCCATCTGGAAGTGCCGCGCTCGGCGATTGATTTTGCTTTCGCGGCGGTCGTTGACCGTCTCTTCTCCGCCAGCGCGTAATCGTATCGAAATATCTCAACTCTCCCGGAATACCCACGCAATACAGAACCATTGTTTCGGGTCGGTCCAGCAGGGACCTGGGATAAAACCGGCCGATCGGGCCATTTCAGCCATGTCTTCAATTGTGTACTTGTACGAACATTCCGTCAGAATGCTCTCTTCCTGCCGGAGTTCAATGAAAGTATTCCCAATGCGGATCAACTGGTTATCCTGACTGATCAAATGCATTTCAATCCGGTGCCATGGAATGCCATGATAAAACGCGTGGTGGCGGAACCGCGAAACAGGGATCTGGGATCCCAGTTTTTCATTGAGATGGTGGAGCATGTTCAGATTAAAAGCGGCAGTGACTCCGGCCTCGTCATTGTAGGCGGCTTCCAGCACTTCCTGCTTCTTTCTTAGATCAAATCCGATCAACAGCCCGTCGCCCGGTTTGCAAAGGCTATAAATACGAGAAAGAAAAGCACACGCCTCCCAGGGGTGAAAATTCCCGATGGTGGATCCCGGGAAGAAAAAGAACGTGCGATCCGGTTGACGCTCGGCAAGGGGAAGCAGCAGATTCTCCTGATAATCGGTGCAAAGCGGCATGACTTCCAGTTCGGGGTAGATCTTCTTCAACCGGTCGGCGGATTCATAAAGCGCTTTCTCCGAAATGTCGACCGGCACATAGGCTGCCGGCGCTTCCATGCGGTCGAGCAAAAGCCGGGTTTTTAAACTGCTGCCGCTGCCGAGTTCAATCAGGGCGCAATTGGGCCCCAGCAGGGAGCCGATCTCGCTGCCGTATTGCTCAAGGATTCCGGTTTCGGTGCGCGTAAGATAATATTCATCCAATTCGCAAATTTGATCAAAAAGCGCCGACCCGGTTTCATCATAAAAGTATTTCGACGGAATTTGTTTGGGGAACTGAAGCAGACCTTTCAGCACTTCATCCGCCATTTTCGCATCGCGGATTTCGGGATGCAATTGGGAATAGACCGGTGTCCGGGCACGGGAATATCTCATGCCATCCCTCGTGCCAGCCGGATACCGGAGAACTGCCAGCGTTTATCCGGCGCAAAAAAGTTGCGATAAGTCGCGCGGATGTGTGAGGCGGGACTGGCACAGGAGCCGCCGCGAAGCACGTACTGATTGCACATAAACTTGGCATTGTATTCACCGAGGGCTCGCGGATTTTCGCGGAAGCCGGGATAAGGGGTGTACGGGCTTTGCGTCCATTCCCATACATTGCCGAACATTTTGAAATCCGAATCCGGTACCGGATGATACATCCCGGATTCCACAAAATTTCCGTTTATCGGCAATGGGCGTGCAGCAGCTTCCCATTCTGCTTCCGTGGGAAGCCGGGCGCCGGCCCAGCGCGCGAATGCATCCGCTTCAAAATAGCTGACATGGCAGACCGGTTCTTCCGCCTGAATTTTCCGGTATCCCGAAAGGGTGTAGGAAAACCAGGTGTCTTCCTCTTTTTTCCAGTAAAGGGGAGCGTTCCATTTTTCCTGCTGAACCGTCTGCCAGCCATCCGAGAGCCAGAGTTCAGGGCGCTGGTAGCCTTCGTCCTCCATGAAAGCCAGAAATTCGCTGTTGGTGACCGGGCGGGAAGCCAGGGCATAGGATCTTAGAATTTCGGGATGAACCGGCGATTCGTTATCAAAAGCAAAACCGCTGTCCCGGTGTCCCGTCTGATAACAGCCGCCCTCCATCCGGATCCACGCGGTTTTCGCGGAAGAATGACCCGCCGGGCGGCTGATCCGCCGATAGGCCGGATAGAGCGGATTCTGGGCCCATAAATGCTTCAAGTCGGTAAGCAGTAATTCCTGGTGCTGCTGTTCATGCTGAAGGCCCAGCTCCACCAGGGCCTGGACTTCAGGCGAATGACCGGAAGCGGAGGCCAGTAAATCCTGCACCCGTTCCTCGATGACTTTACGGTAGCGGAATGTTTCTTCGACCGTGGGGCGCGTCAACAGACCTCTCCGGGCGCGGGTGTGCATGCCGCCGATACGGTAATAATAGGAATTAAAGAGATAAGCGTAGCCGGAATGAAATTCGGTGTAGCCCGGAATCCATTTTTTCAAGAGAAAGGTTTCAAAAAACCAGGCGGTATGGGCCAGATGCCATTTGACCGGGCTGGCGTCCGGCATGGACTGCGCCACATAATCTTCGAGGGCTAGCGGTTCGCATAGCAATTCCGTCTGCCTGCGGATTTCCGTAAAACGTTGCTTTAATACCGAATCTAAAATAGTAGCCATGTCTGATCCTTTGAGTTGTCTAAAACTATAAAAAAGGAAGCGGCCGACTCCTATCCGGGTGAATCCCATTCCCCGAAGTGGTTCCCTGAAGCGGCAGTGGGTATGCCCTGACCGCTTTTCTTTCGAAAGACCTTGGAAAGAGACCGTTGAATCCGTAAGATATCGGGCGGATCATCAAAATATATGCATAACCTTCTGATTGAATTGCTGCTTGTTCTGGTGCTTGGTGTCAGCGCGCAATGGCTGGCCTGGGTTCTTCGTGTGCCTTCCATTCTTTTGCTTCTTATTGCGGGCTTCCTGGCGGGGCCGGTATTGCACTGGCTGCATCCGGATCAGCTTTTGGGTCCGGTGCTGCTTCCATTTGTTTCGCTCTCCGTCGCCGTGATTTTGTTTGAAGGCGGTTTGTCGCTGAAATTCACCGAATGGCGCAAAGTCGGGAAAATCGTCCGCAACCTTTTAAGTATCGGTGTGCTGGTCACCTGGGGGCTGGCGTCCTGGGGGGCCTATGCGGTACTTGGCTGGGAACCGGCGCTTTCGCTTTTGCTGGGGGCGATTCTCGTCGTCACAGGACCGACCGTGATTATTCCGCTGCTGCGGCACCTGCGGCTTTCAGGGAAAGTGGGACCCGCACTGAAATGGGAAGGGATGATGATCGATCCCATCGGCGTTATTCTGGCCGTGCTTGCATTTGAAGCGATTCTCGCCGGAGAACTGCATGGCGGGGCCGCTGTTCCGGCGATCGGCGGCTTTTTTATCCGCGTTCTGACCGGCGGGGTGATCGGGTTGGCTGCGGCCTGGATTTTTGTTTTTATGATGAAGCGTTACTGGATTCCGGATTATCTGGAAAGTGCGGCCGCCTTGATGTTTGTTTTGGCGGCGTATGCGTTGGCCAATCAGTTTTTTTCGGAAGCCGGACTGGTTTCGGCGACCATCATGGGCATTTATCTTGCCAACCAAAAGCTGGTTTCGATCAAACCGATTGTTGAATTCAAAGAAAATCTACGCGTGCTTCTGATTGCTTCGCTTTTTGTGCTTTTGGCTGCCCGGTTGAAATGGCATTACCTTTTTCCGCTGCAGGCCGATGTTATCTTTTTCTTCCTCTTTATGGTTTTCGTCGTTCGTCCGGTTTCCGTATGGGCTTCCAGTATCGGGACAGAAATGACATGGCGGGAAAGAATGTTTCTTTCGTTTGTTGCCCCGCGCGGTATTGTGGCGGCCGCCGCGGCATCTTTGTTTTCGTTATCTCTGGAAGAACGGGGTTATCCGAATGCCGAAGAATTGCTGGCCGTAACCTTTCTTGTGATTGTCGGAACGGTGCTGTTCTACGGGCTTGCGGCGACGCCGTTGTCATTTTTGCTGGGGGTTGCGCGTCCGAATCCGCAGGGAGTTTTGATGCTGGGCGCCCACGATTGGGCGCAGGTTTTGGCGGCGCGCCTGAAAGAGTGGGACCTTAAAGTCCTGCTGGTGGATTCGAATGCCCGGCATATTCATGAAGCGCGGCGGGCCGGGCTGCTGGCGGTTTCTGCCAACATTCTTTCCGATGAATCAGACGAGCGTCTGGATCTGACCGGGATTGGTTATTTCCTTGGGATGATTCCCAACGATGAAGTGAATTCTCTTGCCTGTGTCCATTTTGAAAAGACATTGGGGAAGACGAATGTCTTTCAATTATCCCCGGATGAATCTTCCGAAGCGACGGCGGGTACTCATTTTCGCGGGCGTTTTCTGTTTGACCGCAGTTTTAATTATGCTTTCCTGGAGAGAATGTATAACCGCAACACGAGGTTTGTCACTGAGACTCTCACCCAGGATTATCCTACGGCCGGCGGCGAGGCGTGGTATAACCGCAAGCGGGTTTTGTTCTTCCTCCGCGGGGGACAACTCAAGATTGTCACCCCCTCCAAAAGTCTCAAGCTGGAAAAAGGTGACCGCGTTTTGTATCTCGATCTGAGCGACGAGCGCTGAATTTACCGCCGCGTGGCAATAATCCACACCGCATGCACGATGCCGGGCACATAACCCAGCAAAGTCAGAAGAATGTTCAGCCAGAAATGCGGTCCCAGGCCCACCTGCAGAAAAACGCCCAATGGCGGCAGCAGAATTGCCAAAACGATTCGAATGAAATCCATGTGATTTCCTCCTGACATTTCAGACTAACGGGGAAGCGGTTTGTCGTCCGTCGGATGGAATATGAAACCCGTGTGGGATTATTCCGGGAGTTTGCGGGGCAGCAGGACGGTATCGAACCAGTAGCGGGAAAGTGCGCGGGCCATTTCGACAAGCTGAGTGTAATCCGATGGTTTGGTGATAAAGGAAGTCGCGCCCAGGGCATAAGCCATGGCGATGTCCTCGGCCGCCCGTGAAATGGTCATGACGATGACGGGCAATCGTGAAATCGAGGGATGCGTGCGAATTTCGCGAAGTGTTTCAAAACCATTTTTTTTGGGCATATTCAAATCGAGCAGAAGCAGGTCAGGGAAGGGGGGCGGCGGGTCCTGATAGGGGGGCTCGCGTCGCAAATACCGCAGACACTGCTCCCCGTCTTCCACGCCGGTCAGTTCGGCCGTCGAGCCGGATTCCTTTATGGCCCTCTGGAGGAACTGGAAATAATCCCGGTCGTCATCGGCCATCAAAATTCTTTTAACAGGACGATCCATCACTTGCGGCCGATTATACCCATCTGGAGCAGGCAGGTCAAAGGCTTACCGCTTTTCGCCGCATTTGCGGTGGCGTCCATTTTGCTTTATACTCTCACCCTATCAGCAACGTCATAAACCGGATCCCCCGGGATCCGGATTTTTTTTAAGGAGAAACGGATTTTTATGATACCCCCGAAAAGAAGGAAAGATGTCCGCAATATCGCCATCGTGGCGCACGTCGACCACGGCAAAACGACGCTGGTGGATGCGCTTTTGCGGCAGTCCGGCGCGCATGAGTTTAAAGAAGGCGAAGTCACCGTCATGGATTCCAACCCGATCGAAAAAGAGCGTGGGATTACCATCTTCTCCAAGAATGCTTCTTTTGTTTACAAAGACACCATCTTCAATATCGTCGATACCCCGGGTCACGCGGATTTCGGCAGCGAAGTCGAACGTGTGCTTAAAATGGTGGACGGGGTGCTGCTTCTGGTGGATGCCTTTGACGGTCCGATGCCGCAAACCAAGTTCGTGCTGCGCAAGTCGCTGGAACTGCATCTGAAGCCGATTCTCGTGGTCAACAAAATCGACCGTCCCAATGCCCGGCCGAACGAAGTGGTGGATATGACATTCGATTTATTTTGCGAACTGAATGCCACGGATGAACAGCTGGATTTCCCGATTGTTTATGCTTCGGCCAAGGAAGGGCGCGCCACGCTCGAGGTGGACGAAAAGACGGATAATATGAAGGCTTTGCTCGATACGATTCTCCATCGGGTTCTGCCGCCGGTAGCCGATGTGGATTTACCTTTCCAGATGCTGGTGACGATGCTGGATTATGATTCCTATGTCGGCCGTATGGCCATCGGCCGCATCTTTCACGGCCGTGTGCGGGTCGGGGATGCGTTGATTGTGATTAAACGCGATGGCACGACAGAGCGGGGCCGGGTTACCAAGATTCTCAAATATCACGGCTTGAAGCGGGTGGAAGCCGAAATGGCGGAGGCCGGGGATATTATTACGATTGCCGGTTTCTCGGAAGTTCATGTCGCTGATACACTCGCCCATCCCGACAAGCCGGAAGCCATTCCGGCGGTCAAAATCGACGAGCCGACCATTTCAATGAATTTTGCCCACAATTCGAGCCCTCTGGCGGGACGAGATGGCGGCCGCTTTCTGACTTCACGGCATATCCGCGAACGTCTGCTTCACGAAGCGATGATGAACGTCGGAATCCGGGTGGAAGAAGTGCCCGATGAAGAACGGTTCAAGGTTTCAGGCCGCGGGGAACTCCATCTTTCTATCCTGATCGAAACCATGCGCCGCGAAGGTTATGAACTGGAAGTCTCGCGTCCGGAAGTCATTATTAAGGAAGAAGGTGGAGAGAGACTTGAACCCGTGGAAGAAGTGGTAATTGAAGTCGACCCGGGTTATGAAGGCGCGGTCATTGAAGCGCTTGGAACCCGGAAAGCGGAAATGAAAAATATGCTGACCAGCGCGGTGGGCACCATCCGGATGGAGTTTTTGATTCCATCGCGCGGTCTGCTGGGATTCCGTAGTGAGCTTCTGATGATGACCCGAGGTACGGGGATCATGTATCAGAATTTTCATGACTACCAGCAATACAAGGGCGAAATCCCCGAGCGGCAAAAAGGCGTTTTGATTTCGCAGACGGCCGGCAAAGCCGTTTCATACGCGCTTTGGGGATTGCAGGAGCGCGGAGAAATTTTTGCGCGTCCCGGCGATGAGCTTTATGAAGGTATGATTGTCGGGATTAATAACAAGGGGCCGGATCTGGTGGTCAATTCCATCCGGGAAAAAAAGCTGACCAATATGCGCGCTGCGGGATCGGATGAAGCCATTCGTCTTGTGCCGCCCCGGGAGATGACTCTCGAATTTGCGCTGGAATTTATTGAGGCGGATGAACTGGTGGAAGTGACTCCAAAAAACATCCGTCTGCGTAAGAAATATTTAACGGAAAACGAACGCAAAACCCGAGCGCGTGCGGCCGCCCGCGGATGAAGAATTCAAATCTCTGCATGAATATGCCGATAGTTCAGTTATGACAGAAAATCGCTCTTCAGCTACCTTCGACGGATTGGGCATTGCCCCCAAAGTTCTTGAGACCCTGGACCGTCTGAAATTCAAGCATCCGACTCCGATCCAGCAAAAAGCGATTATGCCCGGGCTGGAAGGCAAGGACTTGATCGGAATTGCACAGACCGGAACGGGAAAGACGCTGGCCTTTTCCATCCCGATGGTGCAGCGGTTGTCGCAATCCGGCAAGAAAGGTCTTGTCCTGGTACCGACGCGCGAACTGGCCTATCAGGTAGATGCTACTGTGCAAAAGCTGGCACCCGCCTTCGGAATGAAGACGGCTGTGATCATTGGCGGGGCCTCGATGAATGAGCAGGTGCGGGCGCTGAAAAAACATCCGGACATTTTAATTGCAACGCCGGGGCGGTTGATTGACCATCTGGACCAAAAGAACCTGGATTTGTCCGCGGTTCAGATTTTGGTGCTGGATGAAGCGGATCGCATGCTGGATATGGGCTTCCAGCCGCAGATTCGCCGTATTTTGAAACTCGTTCCCAAAGACCGTCAGACCCTCCTTTTCTCAGCGACGATGCCGTCCGGAGTTTCGCGGCTTGCTTCCGCTTATATGAATTTGCCCATTCATGTTGAAATCGCTCCTTCGGGAACATTGGCGGAGAAACTGACGCAGGAATTATTTATTGTCAAAAGAGAGAACAAAAAGGACATTCTCGGAAAAGTTCTGACAAAATATAACGGCAGCGTTTTGGTTTTTATCCGGACCAAAGCCAGTGCCGGGCGAATCGTCCAGGATATCCGCAGTATGGGGCATACGGCAGCGGAACTTCATTCGGACCGCTCTTTGAGTCAGCGTACCGAAGCGCTGGAGGGATTTAAAAACGGACGTTATCGCGTTCTGGTGGCCACGGACATCGCGGCGCGGGGGATTGACGTCGTGGGGATTGAATTGGTCATTAACTACGATTTGCCGGAAGACCCGGAAAATTATGTTCACCGGATTGGGCGTACGGGACGCGCCAACCACCCGGGACATGCCATTTCGTTTGCGACACCGGACCAGAAAGGCGAAGTGGTGATGATTGAAAGCGTCATCCGGACCGCGCTGCCAATTTCCGAGCATCCCGATATTCCGATCGAGAAATTTATGACTCGGTCCTATTCATTTGGCCCGCGCCGCTTCGGTTCTTCTTCCGGCGGCATCCGCCGTCAGGCCCGGGGTTTTCGCGGACGCCGTTAGGCCGCCGCTTTTTCCCTTTACACCCTCCCTCCCGAACGCTAAGATTTCTACGAGATTTCTTTCGATCCCATTTCTTCCAAGCTTTTCAGTCAGAGGAGACGTTTCATGAAGTTTCTTTCCCAGATTTCCGTATTTTTTCTCTTAACCATTCTTGTTGCCGGATGCGGCCAGAAAGCCGATTCCCAGAAGCCGATTGAGGAAGTCCGCGCGGAAGCGCAGACCATGTCCGTTGCGCAGCTGGAACAAAAGGCAAAAGCCTATGCCGATGAAATTGCCTCCAAGCGTTCGGAAGCGGATAAGATCAAGAGCGAACTGAGCTCCCTGAAGCCGACGGAACTGATGAGTGAGAAGGCAAAGGATATCAAGGATCGTGCCGGAGAAGTGGCCAAGGAAGTTTCGGCCCTGACACAGCGTTACGAAATATACGTGAGCCAGCTGAAAAAAGCCGGAGGAGATATTTCTAAGGTTCAGATTTAATTTTTAAAAAAACGAAACAAGGCCGCCAACCGCGAGGGAAAGCGGCCTGTTTTGTTTTCGCTCTGTCCCCGACAGGGCAGGAAGCGGAGTTGCCGGATGAAGAACCGCACAAGAATGATTGCACTGGAGACTGCCAATCCGGAATTTCGGGTTCTTCAGGAAGAAGTATGGCAATATGTGCAATCCATTCCCGGCTTGTCGGAAAAGACTTCTCGATGGTATGAGCGTTTTTTGATGGGAAAGGGAATTCATAGCCGGTATTTCGGCCTGTCTTCTCTGGACCAGGTGTTGCGGGAATCGGGAGATGAAGCCCACCGCCGCTTTGAAAAGGTGGCAGTTGAAATGGCTGCCCGTACACTTCGGCAGGCGCTGGAATCTGCAGGAAAAAATGCCTCGGAACTCGATGGCCTCATCATCGCTACCTGCACCGGCTATTTGTGTCCCGGTCTTACTTCCTATCTCGCCGAACAAATTCAGGCACGAACCGATATTTTTGGACTCGATCTGACCGGCATTGGCTGCGGGGCCGCCATTCCGGCGCTTCGTGCGGGCGCTCAGTTTCTGGATGCTCACCCGAACTCAACGGTTGCTGTTTTGTGCGTGGAAGTTTGTTCGGCTGCGATGGATTGGGGTGATGCGATCGAACTCATCCTTTCGAATTCCATTTTTGCCGACGGAGCAGCATGCGCTTTGTTGACCAACCGGCCGGAGGCTGCCGGGCCTTCTTTGGAAGGCTTTGAATCCTTATTATGGCCGGAACATCGCGATGAACTTCGCTTCCGCCAGCGGAATTCCCGGTTGAGTAATGTGATCAGCCCCGAGGTGCCGGCTTTGGTGGTGCGGGCGGTCCGCGAGCTGAAAGAAAATCTGGGACAGCGTTTTTTCCCCAAGACCTGGGATCGGGTCGGGATTCATCCGGGAGGTCAGAAAATTCTGGATGAAATTGAAAAGGGAATTCCTGCTTTTCAAGGACAACTGGGAACATCTCGGCAGATTTTTGAACACTTCGGGAATATGTCATCTCCCAGTATTTTATTCGTTTTGAAAGAGATTCTGCAGAAGGACCCGCCGTTG
>CAZGID010000047.1:0-15299 GCA_964526065.1 uncultured bacterium | reverse complement strand
GAACTTGAGCGGCTGAAGGCGACCAGTCAGTTCCGCAATAAAGAATTCGGCTTCTTCGTGTTCCAAAGTAACCAGACGGTGGAAGCCTATCACGTGGGACGTCTGGCCGCATGGATTGGTATTAATAAGTTCCGGGATATCTATGGCGATAAGAACCAGGTCAGCCAGTTGCTCAAAGATACGATTATTGCCTCGGTGGTGGCCAAACTGGCGGAAGAACTGGTGAGTGCTGCGGCTTAATCCAAGCCTTGCTTTCACTTGAAACAAATTGACACGAAATGCACCTGTGCTATAATTTTTTTCGCGTTCCATTGCGGAACGTCTCAAGAAAAAGAAGTTTGCTATGAACGCAGGAAAAAGGATCGTACGGACAAAAGACCAGAACGCATAAGGCGTTTTGGTCTTTTTTTGTTTCCGGCGGTTCGGTCACGAAGGAGAAAGCAGCATGGCTAAAGGGATTGTGAAGTGGTTCAGCAATCAAAAAGGTTACGGGTTCATTACGCCGGACGGCGGTACGTCCGACGGTAAGGACATATTCGTCCACTTTTCTGCCGTGACAGGGGATGGCTACAAGACCCTGCGCGAAGGAGAAGAGGTCGAGTTTGAAATTACCAAAGGGGAAAAAGGCGATCAGGCCGTAAACGTGGTGCGTACCGGAGGCGTTCAGTCGGGAGAGACTTCTCGCCGGTAAGACAGCTTTCAGCCAACCTGGTTTTCTGACAGGGCCGGAGATTTCCGGCCTCCTCAATTAGTATAAATCAATCCGGCAGTCCGCGGGGGCTGCCGAACAGCCGTCTGTTTGTAAACGGACGGCTGTTGTTCTTAAAAACAAAGACCGGTATTCCCCGGGGAAGGAACGGAAGGATGAAGACGATGACGGCAGGATTGCCTACCCATGAATTAGCGAAATGCGGCCAGAGCCCCTGGCTGGACTATATCAGCCGGGATCTTATTCATTCGGGCAAACTCCGTTCGCTGGTGCGGGAAACGGGAATTCTGGGAGTCACATCCAATCCTTCTATCTTTGAAAAGGCGATTAATCAGCAAGGAGGCGGTTATGATCAGGATATCCGCCGGCTGCTGAAGGCGGGAAAACGCACCTTTGAGATCTATGATCATTTAACCCAGTCGGATATCCGCGAAGCTTGTGATGAATTGATGCCGGTTTATAAGGCATCGGGCGGGGAGCATGGTTTTGTCAGCCTGGAGGTAATTCCGGGACTGGCTTATTACGAGGATGAAACTGTGCTTGAAGCCGAACGGTTATTTCGCGCGGTGAAGCGGCCCAATGTCATGATCAAGGTACCCGCCACGCCGGAAGGCATTCCGGCCGTGCGGCGGTTAATCGGCAAAGGGATTAATGTCAACATTACGCTGATGTTTTCTCTGCGGCATTACCGTGAGGTGGCGCAAGCCTATATTGCCGGGCTTCAGGATTATGCCAAGGCCGGCGGTGATGTTTCCCGCGTTCATTCGGTGGCCAGCGTTTTTGTCAGCCGAATCGACAGCTTTATTGATAAACAGCTTCCTTTAATTGCTCAGGATACGGCTGATCCCGCCCGCCGGGCGCGAATCGAGGCCTTGATCGGCAAAGCGGCGATCTCGAACAGCCGTCTGATCTATGAAGAGTTTACGCGTCTTTTTGAATCGGCTGCTTTCAAGAAGCTGAAGGCGAAGGGCGCCTGGGTGCAGAAAGTCCTTTGGGGCAGTACCAGCGCCAAAAATCCGGCCTTTTCGGATCTTTATTATGTCGAGAACCTCGTCGGCCCGGATACCGTGAACACTATGCCGCAGGCAACGCTGGAAGCACTGCTCGACCACGGCATGATTCAGCCCAACACAATTACGGAAAATCTGGCCGAAGCGCAGGCAGCGGTACAGGAGCTGAATGAATTGGGATTCAACCTTGAGGCTATCGGAGATCAGTTGCAGCGCGATGGGGCCCGTATGTTCTGCGAGTCGTTTGATTCTCTGATGCACAGTCTGGAACGTAAATATATTGAGCACAAGCGTCTTAAGGCTCCGCGGTCTTTTGCTGTGCGTCTGGACCGGCAGACGGCGCAGAGTGAATCGCTGCTGGAGACCATATCCGAATGGGAACATCGCGGCGTTCATGAGCGTTTTTTTGCCCGCGATCCGATTGTCTGGAAAGAGGACCCAAAGCATCAGGCTATCATTAATAACCGGCTGGGCTGGCTGCATGCCGCGGAGTGGATGCTCGGGAGGCTTTATGAGCTGGAGGAATTGACGATTGAATGTGCGCGCGAAGGGGTTCGTGATGTGGTTTTGCTTGGGATGGGAGGCTCCAGCCTCGCTCCGGAGGTGTTGTTTTCAATTTGTAAACCCCGCAAAGGCCGTTTCCCGAAGCTTCACATTGTCGATACGACCGATCCCGGAAGTTTGCGCGAGCTGGAAAAGCGGCTGAATTTGAAGAAAACGGTATTTATTGTGGCCAGTAAGTCGGGCACGACGGCTGAAACGGTATCGCAATTCCGCTATTTTCACGAACAGATCAAAAAGAAAGTGGCAGGAAGGGGAAAGCCCGCCGAGATTTTAAAAAAGGCGGGACGGCAGTTCCTGGCCATTACGGACGAGGGATCCTGGCTTGACAGCACCTCTCGGCAGCTGGCTTTTCGACGCACGTTTGTGAATCCTTCCGATATCGGCGGCCGTTTTTCGGCGCTTTCCTATTTTGGAATGGTTCCGGCCGCTTTAGCCGGTTTACCCGTGCGGGAAATTCTGCATGGGGCGATCTGTTATCTGCATCAGGCACAGGAAGAAACCAGTCTCAATCAAAACTCCGCGTTTCTTCCTGGAATTGTGCTCGGAGAATGGGCACAGGAAGGCCGGAATAAAGTCTTTTTCTTTCTTTCGCCCGCACTTGCCTCGTTTGGAGCCTGGCTGGAGCAATTAATTGCCGAGAGCACCGGCAAGGAGGAAAAAGGGATTCTGCCTCTGACGACGGGGCTGCCGGCTTCTCCCGAGCAATATGGGAAGGATGCGGCTTTCGTTTTGATTCGTATGAAAGGCGAAAAAAAACCCGGATGGCTTCCCAAATGGGAGAAGTTGAAGCGGGCGGGTAATCCCTTTATGGAAATGGAATGGGGGAATCCGGAGCAAATCGGAGCGGAATTTCTTCGGTGGGAAATTGTGACGTCCATGGCGGGGGCGGTGCTTGGAATCAATCCATTTGATGAGCCGAATGTCCGCGAAAGCAAAGAGGCGACGGCGCGGCTTCTCGATAAGCTCCGCAAGACGCGGCGTTTGGCGGACCCTGCCGGAACGGTCAGGCTTCAGGGGCGTAGCGCCAAGAAAAATGGGCGGGCGGTGAAACTCAAAAATGAACTGGCTCAGTTAACGGCGTCTTTGCCGGAACGGGGCTATGTTGCCATTTTGGCTTATTTGGCCCGAAATTCAGTCAACGAAAAGAAGTTGAACCGTATTTGCCAAAAGTTGCAGGCGGTATTGGGTAAACCGGTTCTTTATGGTTTTGGCCCGCGCTATCTGCATTCTATCGGTCAGCTCTATAAGGGCGGGCCGCGCACAGGCGGATTTATCCAGCTCTTGATTGAAGACCGAGTCGATTTTAAGGTGCCGCAGGCGCATTTCAGTTTTGGTGCGCTGAAAAAAGCCCAGGCGCTCGGTGATCTCGAGGCGATCGTCGATAAAAACTTGCCCGTCGTCGTGCTTCAACTCGGCCGCAATGTGGATTCGGCATTTGCGCAGCTGGAGCAGGCAGTTTCCAAACTTTAAAGCGGGCGAATCCTTCCTTTGTCATTTCAAAAAAATGTGACAGAATTCGTCTGTCTATGCATTTGTCGTTTGTGTTCTTGTTAAAATTCATGTAAAGTATTTAAAAAAAGGGGCGTTACTAAATCAAATTAAACGATGCCCTCGTTGAAACGCATTACAAATTATTTTCTTGTCACATTTCTGATCGTCTTCGCCGGTTGTGCGACGACGCCTCCTGCATCTTCTCTTCCGTTACGTCCCGACAGTCCTTTTTATCAGGATACAAATTTCTTTACGCCTTTTACCCATGCCCAAACGATTGAACATATCGTCGGTCCCATGGAAACGCTCTGGCGGATCAGCAAGATATACGATGTGGATATGGCAACATTAATTGAAGTGAATAATATTCAGGATCCTGACAATTTGAAAAAGGGGCAGAAGCTGATTATTCCGCAGACCTTTGGAGCACGTCCTGTTATTCCTTTGTATCCCAGCCGCCGCTGGACTCATATTGTGATCCATCACACGGCTACCCACGAGGGGAATGCCCTCAGCATTGACAAGCTTCACCATGACCGGGGTTTCTGGAACGGGTTGGGGTATCACTTTTTAATCGGAAACGGCACGCTGGGCAAAAAGCAGGGGCAAATCGAAGTTGGCCCTCGCTGGGTCAAGCAAATGGATGGGGCTCATGCCAATGCGGACAATATGAATCAGGTAGGCATTGGAATTGCTTTAGTCGGAAATTTCAGTGAAGCCTGGGTCGATCAGGATCAGTTGGAAGCACTTGTTTACCTCGTCAAGACCCTGCAAGACTATTACGGGATACCGGATGACCGCGTGATCGGTCACAGGGATGTGCCGGGCAAGAATACGGAATGTCCCGGCAATCACTTTCCCTGGGGCCAATTTAAAAACCGTCTTTAAGGAAGGCAGAGGGCAAAACAAGAAAGGAGGGTTGTGATGGCGAAAAAGCGCGCAACCAAGAAAGCTGCGAAAAAGAAAGCCACGAAGAAAAAAGCTAAGCGTAAGTAAGCTTAGTGGTAGTTTGTTGTTTTTGCAGTAGGTTGTAGTTGGCAACGCAACGTTGACTCCGTTTTGCCTTTTGCCTTCCTTTCTGTTACGATGGAGTCATGTTAGCCCAGATAGCGGTGCAGAATTTTGCACTGATCGACCAGGTGCTCCTGGAATTCAGCCCGGGTATGAATGTTCTGACGGGCGAAACCGGGGCCGGAAAGTCCATTCTTATTGACGCTCTTAACCTGGTCCTGGGAGGGCGTTTTGATTCCCGTCAGTTCCGTGATCCCTCCTCCGCGTGTACGATTGAAGCTGCATTTCATATCTACCCCTCAGCCGGTTTAAAAGAGCTTGTTTCTTCTTTTCTGGAACCGGGCGATGATCTTGTCTTTTTAAAGCGTGAGTTTTCACCGGACGGCCGTTCGCGAAACTCAATTAATGGAAAAATGGTCAATCTGTCACAGATGAAAGCGATCGGTTTGCGCCTGGTGAATATTCATGGACAAAACGATCAGCAGGGAATTCTGGATACGGCTTCCCAGCAGGAGATTCTGGATCGTTTTGCGGCCGGTCAAAACCCCGGCGGAAAAAAGTTTTTGGAAGCGCTGGAAGCCTTTCGTGATGCCTATGCCCCGTATGCCGCGGCAGTTGCCAAAAGGCGCAGTTTGCTTGAAGCCGAAGAAGGGCGGGAAAGAGAAATTGATTTACTTCAATTTCAGGTGAAAGAGATTGAAGACATTATGCCGAAGCCGGGGGAAGACCTGGAGCTTAAAGAAGAGCATATCCGATTGGCGCATGCCGAAAAGCTGTATGAGAATACGACCCGTATTCTTGAATATCTAGATGAAGGCGATCCTTCTGCTTCGGCGCTTCTTTCACGCTGTTTCCGGGACTGGAACGACTGGGCGCGGATTGACGATTCGGTTGCCAGATTGAAACAGGAGGCAGAATCCCTGCAGACCGGTTTGGAAGAAATCATCCGCTCCGTGCGGGACTATCGGGAGAATTTGAGTTTTGAGGAAGGCCGTCTTCGTGAAATCGAAGAACGAATGGAGCGTATGGACCGGCTTAAACGTAAATACGGGGGAGAGATTCCTGCGGTTTTGGAATTTCTGGAGCAATCCCGGGAGAGATTGAAGTTTCTACTGGATGCAGAAACCTTGGGGAAAGACCTGGAAGCAGAGCTGGCGAGGCGCCAGAAAACACTGGCTAAAGCGGCGGCGGCACTTACATTGCTTCGCAAAAAAGCCGGAACCCTGATCGCGGAACTTATTGAGAAGGAATTAACCGATCTCGGCATTCGCCATGGCCGATTTGAATGTCGTTTCACAGTGTTGGAAGAAGCAAGCGTGCAGGGAGCAGAGCGGGTTGAATTCTTTTTTTCTTCTAATGCGGGTGAAATGCCGAAGCCTTTAGCGGCAACCGCTTCGGGCGGTGAAGCGGCGCGCGTGATGCTGGCGATTAAAAAAGTGCTGGCTCGAACGGATACCATTCCGACGCTGATTTTTGATGAAATTGACGCCAATGTCGGCGGAAGGCTTGGAAAGGTGGTCGGCCAGAAAATGAAGGCGATTGCTGCCGAACGGCAGGTGATGGCGATTACACATCTACCCCAGATAGCTTCATTCGCAGAACGCCACATTAAAGTCGAAAAATCCGTTGTTGAATGTCGAACAGTCGCCCGCTACCGGGTTCTGGAAGGGGAAGACAAAGTGCGGGAATTAGCGCAGATGATGAGCGGTGAAAAAACCTCAGAAATTTCCCGAGAACATGCCCGGGAAATGCTCGAATCGGCGACGGACTGAGTATGCCGGCACCGATCGATATTCGTCCCGTCGGGAGTAACGAAGTCCTCATTTTGTGGGAGGACCAAACGCGTAATTTATTCAGCTGCCGGGATCTCCGTTATCATTGTCCTTGTGCCGAATGCGTTGATGAGAGAACGGGAAAGCGGGTAATTCGTCTTGAGCAGATACCGGAAAATCTGTCGATCCGCGAAATTTCGCCCGTAGGACGCTATGCGATTCGCTTTACTTGGAGTGATGGGCATTCGACAGGAATTTACAGTTTTGGCCATTTACAGGCCTTGGGGCGGGTGGAATTGCCGCCACAAACAAAGGGTTAAGCCGGTTTAGTTTCAAAGGGTTGCGCCGATAATATGGTAGAGGCGCAGCTATGCAGAAAATAGAGATTTTCCACGTATTTCTTATTAATGCCCCGCTTTATATGGGCATTATCCTGTTCCTTCTTTTGCTGATTACTGCCACGGTCCTGACATTCATTTTTGGCCGGGATTCATGAAAGTCCAGCAGGTGCAGAAAACAGCAATTGAATGGATCGGGTACGAGCCGGAAGGCGGAATGCTCCAGGTGGAGTATTCAGACCATTCCGTATGCCGCTACATGAATGTCCCTGTCTGGATTTTTCATGACCTGTTGGCATCACGCGCCCAGGAGATGTTTCTTAATCGCCATATTAAAAAGCGTTTCCGCATGATGCGTGTCTGCTGATTGCTTTTTCTTGCCCGGTCTCACCGTCCCGACTAAAATGCATGAAAAAAGGAGGATGATATGGTTTTGCTTCATTCTGAAATAAAAAAGCTGGGGGGCACGCTTCCTGATTTCGAATTGGCGGGAGTGGATGGCCGGTCCTATTCATCCGAGACCTTTAAAGACAAGAAGGTACTAGTGGTGATGTTTATTTGTAATCATTGTCCTTATGTGCAGGCCGTCGAAGACCGGTTGATCCAATTGCAGCGGGATTATGCTTCCAAGAGTGTCCAGTTGATCGGTATTTGTGCGAATGATCCGACAGACTACCCGGATGACGCGCCGCAGAGTCTGGCGCGCCGGGCGAAAGAAAAGGATTACCGTTTCCCTTATCTGGTCGATGAAAATCAGGAAGTCGCAAAACGTTTCGGGGCAGTTTGCACGCCTGAGTTTTATGTTTATGGCCCGGATCGGCGCTTGGCTTATCATGGGCAGTTGGATGACAATTGGAAAGAACCGTCTAAAGTCAGCCGTCGCGATTTGCGGGAAGCTGTAGATTCGTTGCTGGCTGGTGATGCGCCATCACAGGAACAGACGCCTTCGATGGGATGCTCCATCAAGTGGAAGAAAGGGTAAAGCGTTGAGTCCGGGATCGAGGGAGCGCTGGGGAACGCGGTTAGGGGTTGTTTTGGCCATGTCGGCCAATGCCGTCGGACTTGGGAATTTCCTCCGCTTTCCGGTGCAATGTGCTGCCAATGGCGGCGGCGCCTTCATGATTCCTTACTTTGTCGCATTTCTCCTGCTTGGGATTCCTCTGATGTGGATTGAATGGGGGATCGGCCGGTTCGGCGGTAAATATGGCCACGGAACGACGCCCGGTATGTTTCATTATCTCTGGAATCATCCTTTGGCCAAGTATATCGGCGCGATTGGCATCGTGATTCCCTTCGGCCTGGTGATTTACTATACCTATATTGTTTCCTGGACCCTCGGGTACAGTGTATTCTCGTTGACGGGCCGATTTGTGGAAATCAATAATTATCAGGGGATGGTTGATTTTCTTGCCGCCTATCAGGGGAAAGTTGAGAATGATTTTTTTAGCAGTCTCGGCTCCGCCTATCTCTTTTTTGGCATTACGTTGATCCTTGTCGTCTGGGTTCTCTCCCGGGGGATCAGTCAAGGGATTGAATGGCTGTGCAAAATTGCCATTCCACTGATTATTGTCTTCGGTATCATTCTCGTTATTCGGGTCGTGACTTTGGGGACGCCGGATCCCGCGATGCCGGATTGGAATATCGCAAATGGATTTGGTTTTGTTTGGAATCCCGATTTCTCCATGTTGACTGAAAGCCGCGTCTGGCTGGCCGCCACCGGGCAAATTTTCTTTACGTTGAGTGTCGGATTTGGAGCGATACAGACATATGCCAGCTATCTTTCCGAAAAGGATGATGTGGTGCTTTCCGGTCTCGGTACCAGTTCCACCAATGGATTCGTGGAAGTGATTTTGGGTGGTTCCATTGCAATTCCTGTTACGGTGGCATTTTTTGGTATTGCGCGGACACAGGAGATTGCAGCCGGAGGCGCGTTTGATCTCGGTTTCTTTGCAATGCCGATCATATTTCAGCAAATGCCGATGGGGCAGTTGTTCGGCACCCTCTGGTTTTTGCTTCTCTTTCTCGCCGGAATTTCATCGTCGGTGGCGATGGCTCAGCCACTCATGGCTTTTTTGCAGGAGGAGTTCAAATTGAAGCGTAAGGCTGCCGCTCTTCTGATTGGGGTGTTGATGCTGTTTCTCACGCAGCCGGTAATTTTGTTTTTAAAACATGGTTTTTTGAATGAAATGGATTTCTGGATCGGAACTTTGGGATTGGTGGTATTTGCGATTCTGGAAGTGATTCTCTTTATCTGGGTCTTTGGCCCCCGGAATGCCTGGAAGGAAATTATGGCCGGCGCCGATATCAAGCTGCCGAGATTCTTCTTTCCGATTATGAAGTATGTCACACCGGTTTATCTGGCCATATTGCTGGGTGTCTGGTTTTTTCAAGATGGCATTAATGTCATGCTTCTCCGGGGTGTGGCGGAACAGGATTATCCTTATATCTGGTTCGCGCGGTTTTTACTGGCCGGGATGTTGATTTCAATGATTGGTCTGGTGCATATTGCCTGGCAACGACGTCATTATATTCGACGCAAGGTGCCCTCATGACGCCGCAAGGGTGGGTGTTCATGCTTTGCAGCTGGTTGTTTATTGCCGGCCTCATGATCTTTTCCTATAGCCGTATCTTTTCTGTTAAGGAAAAAAAGAGCAGCTCATCCAGCAAAACTTCCGCCTCTTCCGCAGGAAAAATGACAGGGAATTGATACCGTGATCTCTGGCTCCTGGCGCAGCGCAATTTTTGAAGGCGTTCTGCTGGGGATGCTGATTGTCCCTGCGTTATTTCTTTATTTCCCTCTCGGCTTCAGGTTTTCTCTCGTCAATTTTACTTATGGGGATAAAGGGCTGAATCCGGATAGCCGCCAATGGCTGCCGGTGTATTTTGCCATTATTTTTTTTGCGACGTGGTTCTGGGAGATCGTGTTCAGGCGGGGGCTCCTGGTCGTTTTAATCAAGCGATTATCAGGTGCTCGTGCTCTTTTGTTTCATATGGCGCTGGCCGCATTGATAGCGGTTTTGCTGGGGCTCGCTGTCGGGTTTCGTCCGGGGGGATTGGGATATTTCCGGTTTGCCCTGCTGGAATTTATCCTGCAAGGGATATGGGGAGTGCTGTATCTGCGAATCGGCAGGGTTGGGATAACAGCGTTTTTTCATGCCGTCTATAATTTAGGCCGGTTTGTTTTTATGAATGATGTTCAGAGTTCTCTGGATACGTTTTATTTTTTCTCTTCCGCTTCCGATGATTTTTATTGGCTGGAAATAGCGGCCCCATTCTTTGTGTTTAGCGTGCTGATGGCTTGGGGGCGTCGCATGAAGCTGCGGGCGATTCCGCCGGAAGGAGGAGCGTCATGACCTTGAAACAGCAATGTCTGGTTTTTGGGCGGCTGTTATATTTCTTTGCTGTTTATACCGTGACGATTAAATATGTGATTCCGGTTAGCGCGGCTTTCAAGGAAGGAATGCCCTGGTTTCATTACGTTTATTTCTGGGATGTCTGGTGGCTCTTTCATGCCATCGTTGGTTATCATTTAACCCGGATGCGGGCGGGTATCTGGGTCTGGGCCATGCTTCTGGCCGTGGCAGAAATCATCATCATTGGTGTGAAATTTGTTCTTTTCTTGAACGATCCGGTTTGGGATATCTGGCACCAGTTATGGTTTTGGAATAAACTGTTGCTGATACTCTATTTCTTTGGTCTTTTTGTCTGGCTGCTTCTTCGTGGTACTAGAAAAGCACTGGAAAAGAGAAAGGACGTCTGACATGAAAAAGAAATCTCCGATCAGGATTGATTTTCGACATGATCGCCGAAAATTTCTCAAGCGTGGAGCTTCTCTGCTGACAGGCGCCTATCTTGGATTTTTTGCACCGCGTTTTGTCCGTATGGCGCCTCGGGCGACCCCTTCTTCCAATATGCAGTATCGAGAGTTGGGCCGTACTGGATTAAAAATCTCTGAAGTGGGTTTTGGCGGATATCCAATCAGTGATCCGGATGTGGTGCGTTACGCGCTGGATCAGGGAATTAATTATTTTGATACCGCATGGGATTACCGGAATGGTTTGAGTGAAGAAGCAATTGGAGCAGGGCTTGAGGGGCGCCGGGATGCCGCCGTGATTACGACGAAATGGCACCCATGGTCCTACACAAAAGTACCAGAGATGATGGAAATGTTGAATACCTCGCTTCGGCGTCTTAAAACGGATTATGTGGATTGCCTGCTGGTGCATCAAGTGGGTAAAGCTTCGGGGGGAGAGGCGGTCGAGCGGCTTCAAAATCAGGAGCTGTTTAAAGCGATGGAATTGGCGAAACGGCAGGGAAAAGTCCGTTTTTTTGGCTGCAGTGGGCATGACGAAGATTTGATGGCTGTGATGAATTATGCCGTTACGATTCCTGAATTTTCCGTGTTTTTGAACCGGATTAATTTCCGGGCCTATCCAGGGCAGCCTGAATTCTTCCAGCAGGTCCGTGCCAAGGGACTTGGGATGACGGTGATGAAGACCCTTTCCGGGGCCCGCCATGCGGATTTAAAGCCCTTCCAGGGCGAAAAAACCACCTATCGGCAGGCTTCCCTGAAGTGGGTGCTTTCCAATCCGGATATTTCGGGACTCGTGATCAGCATTTCATCCCGGGAGCAGGTGGATGAATTTATGCTGGCTTCCGGTGGAAAATCGTAAGTAATTGGTTTTAATCGAGTTAGATTGATTTCAAGCGTTTGAATCCCGCCCGGTTTTCGTCTATAATATCCGGATGTCTTTAAACCCTCTCGCTTCTCAACCCGTCCGCATCGGAATGCTCTCTTTAGGCTGCCCCAAAACCCTCGTCGACAGCGAGACGATTTTGGGGAAACTGCCTCAAGGGCAATTTTCGCTGGTGCCTTCGGTTACCGATTGTGATGTGGCTCTCCTGAACACGTGTGCCTTCATTCGGGATGCGCAGGAAGAATCTGTCGATAAAATTCTTGAATTGATCGAACTTAAAAAGGAAAAACGGATCGGGGCTGTGATTGTCATGGGCTGTCTGGTCCAGCGCTATCCCAAAGAACTCCAAAAAGAGCTTTCCGAAGTCGATGCGTTTGTGGGATCCGGTGAATACCACAAAATTCCGGATATTGTCGGCCGGGTCCATGGGGGAGATCGCATTGTTTCGGTGGAACAGCCGGGTTACCTTGCGACGGCCGATGAACCGCGGGTGGCATTGACCCCTCGCCATTACCGGTATATCAAAATTTCGGAAGGTTGTGATCACATTTGCGCCTTTTGCACGATTCCGTCATTTCGCGGAAAGCACCGGTCCCGCACAATTGACGATATCGTTTCGGAGGCCGCGGCATTAACGGCTGCCGGGGCTCGCGAAATTATCTTAACGGGACAGGACACGACTTATTTTGGGCGCGACCGTCATGGGAAATATGAACTTCCCGAACTTCTCAAGGCGCTGGATGAGCGCTCGAATGCCGAATGGATTCGGCTGCTTTACGCTTATCCATCCTGCCTGACGCCGGAAATGATTGGCGCGATCGCAAAAGCAAAACGGATTTGCCGGTATCTCGACATGCCGCTACAGCATGCCAGTGATGCGATGCTGACGGCGATGAAACGCGGGATCACTAAAAGACGAACGCAATCCCTGATTCGCCGCCTTCGTGAAGAAATTCCAGACTTAGGCATTCGAACGACTTTCATTGTGGGATTTCCGGGTGAAACCGATGATGATTTCGAAGAATTGCTGGATTTTATGCGGGAGTCCCGCTTCGATCGGTTGGGGATATTCACCTATTCGCAGGAAGAGGGAACGCCCGCCGCAGCACTGGACAATCAGGTTCCGGATGAAGTCAAACGAGAAAGACTGGAAAAGGCGATGCTTGTTCAGCAGGAAATTTCCCGGGAGTTGAATAAAAAGTACACGGGGAAGACACTGAGGGTTTTAATCGATGAGCCGGCTGACAATAAGCCGGGACAATGGATCGGCCGCAGTTATCTGGATGCTCCGGAAGTAGATGGAAGCGTTTTCGTGAATTCGAAGAAAAAGCTTCTTCCCGGAAATTTTTACGATGTTCGTATCACCGAAACCCAGGAATACGATCTTGTCGGAATCGTTTAAATCTTGGTTGGCGCAAGTCCCGAATTTTCTCACGCTTTCCCGGGGCATTATTGCAATTTTTCTTCCCTACCTGATTTTTAAGAATACACTTGCCGCTCACTCCCTGGCAGCAGCGCTTTTTACCATCGGAGCCATTTCAGATTTCGTGGATGGCTATCTGGCCCGCCGATATCACCTCATCAGTTCGTTCGGAAAAATTGCAGACCCGATTACGGATAAGATGATCACGCTTTTACCGCTCTGGGCGTTTTCTGAACTGGGTTACTATCCTTTGTTTGGTCTCATTCCGGTTTTTATTCGGGAAATCGGGATCACCGTTTTACGGATCATCTGGTTGATGGAAGGCGCCGTGATTGCGGCCGAAAGGCTGGGGAAAAGAAAACTGGTATTGCAGGTGACGACCATCGGTTTTTCATTTCTTTATTTATTGTTCCAGTATGCAGGCTCAACGGGGATTCTTGCCGTTCTGGGAATCATTGTGCCGGTGCTTTTCTGGGCGATGGTGATATTGACGGTTTATTCCGGTATCGATGTTTGTGTGAAGAATCGTGCGCTTTTCCGCAAACAGCCCTTTGCAAAATTCGTGAGCGCCCTGGGAGTCGGATTGATCCCTTTTGCGCCCGGAACATGGGGAAGTGCTCTGGCGCTTCCGCTCATTGCATGGTTCCATCATTCTATTGGGGGATATGTTTTGGTTTTTGTCCTTCTGTTTTTGATGGGTTGGTGGGCGGTATCCCAACTCGATTTAAGTCGCGAGAAAGACCCGGGATTTGTTGTTGTTGATGAGACATGCGGTATGCTGCTGGCTTTTGCATTGATCCCCTTTACGTGGCAGACAGCGGTTGCCGGTTTTATCCTTTTTCGCCTCTTCGACATTTTTAAGCCGTTTCCGATCCGGTATTTTGAAAGACTGCCAGGATACTGGGGGATTATGGCGGATGATCTTGCGGCGGGCGTTTATGTCTGGCTGATTCTTCATCTGGTCTTTGTATGAAGCCGGCGCCTACCTGTGGCATTATCACAATCGGTACCGAGCTTCTGAAAGGAAGCGTTCTGGATACAAACAGCCATTTTTTGAGCCGCTGTTTGACAGCTTCCGGTTTTCAGATTGTTTCTCATGAGACCTGCGACGATCAGGAAAACGCAATCCGTTCTTCCCTTGGGCGTATCCTGGCGAAAGCCGATGTTGTTTTCCTTTCCGGCGGGCTGGGTCCAACGCCGGATGATGTAACCCGGGAGGCATTGGCCGGTTTTTTTGGTGTCCCTCTGAAATTTTCTGATCGGCAATATGCTCAGATTCGCAGGCATTACCGCCGCTATGGTTCGAAAATTCCTGCCATGGTGCGCCGTGAGGCGGAATATCCGCGAAATGCAAAGCCTCTGATCAACCGCCACGGCATCGCCATCGGATTTTACATTCCTCTCGAAGCGCGGAAAATGATCATCGTGCTTCCCGGCGTGCCGCGAGAGCTCGAGCGTATGTATGTCGATTCCGTTCAGCCGTTACTTCGAAAAACATACGGCGCCTTACGCCCGCGGCCCCAATTGGTGGTCAAAACGCTGGGGTTGTCGGAACCCGATGTCATGGAAAGACTCGGCAAGGATTTCTTTTCGGAGCCTTTTGATTTTGGTATCTATCCTGCGGCCGGTGAAGTGTCGCTTCGTCTGTATGCTGATAAGCGCGCTATTTTGAGCCGGGCTGAGCGTAAAGTCAAAAAACGCTTGGGGGACCGCGTCTATGCCTACGAGGAAATCCCTTTTTCGCATGTTGTTTCGGCACTGCTTTTAAAAAGCAAGCGAACCCTGGCGGTTGCAGAAAGCTGCACCGGAGGATTACTGGCTTCCATGTTGACTGAATTGCCGGGATCGTCCCGTTTTTTTAAAGGCGGATGGGTCGTCTACAGCAATGAGTTAAAAGAAAGACTTGGAGTGCCAGCCGGCTTAATTCGTCAATTCGGGGCGGTGTCTTCGGCGGTTGCGGAACAACTGGCCTGCCAGGCGCGTCTTTCTGCAGAAACCCATTTTGGAATTGGTATCACCGGTGTGGCGGGGCCGGGGGGCGGATCGCCGAAGAAACCCGTCGGTCTCGTGTATGTGGCTTTAGCGTCAAAAAATGGCTGCCGCGTCGAGAAGCACTTGTTTTTTGGAAGCAGACGACAGATTCAGACAAAGGCCGCCTTAAAATCGATGTTCTATGTATGGGAGTTATTGCGTGGCCCCTCAGGCCGGCGATAAAATCCGTTGCTTCCTCGCTTTGCCGCTTCACCTCCGGTTTGAAACGGCTCTGGATAAAATCCATACTTGT
>CAZGID010000046.1:0-15404 GCA_964526065.1 uncultured bacterium | reverse complement strand
CATTCCGTGATATAAACCCAAAAGCGCCTACACATATTTTAATTATTCCCAAAAAGCATATTGCCCGTATTGCCGATCTGGAATCGTCCGACCGGGAGCTGATCGGAACGATGATTTACGGCGCCAAGGAGATTGCCCGGAAAAAAGAATGGGAAGACTACCGGATCTTGTTTAATAACGGTGAAGAGGCCGGACAATCGGTCTTTCATATCCATCTGCATCTCCTCAGCGGCCGCCCGATGAAGTGGCCTCCCGGTTAAAGCCTTGTGCTTAAGGGGAGGGATGGTTATAATCTCCGGATATCGCTGGGGGATTGTGTAACGGTAGCACAGGTGCCTCTGGAGCACCCAGTCTTGGTTCGAATCCAGGTCCCCCAGCCACTTTCATATATAACCTAATTTGCCGGAATCGTTTACGCTCGAAAGGGGTGTACGGTCCGGAACAGTTGATGCGAGCGTGGTGGAACTGGCAGACACGCAAGACTAAGGATCTTGTGGGTAACCCCCGTGGAGGTTCAAGTCCTCTCGCTCGCACCATAGCACTAATACCAAAACATGCTTCCTCATCACATTTTCAGAGAATATGACATCCGGGGGCTGGCGGACTCCGAATTGCGGGATGATGTTTGTCTCGGCGTCGGACGCGCTTTCGGCTCTTTTTTAAGACGCCAGGGCAAAAAGACGATTTGTGTCGGCCATGATCTCCGGACCAGCGGCCAGCGCATTTCGAAAGCGCTGATTGAAGGGCTGGTTTCCACCGGCCTGGATGTTCTGGATCTGGACCTGGTGCCGACGCCGCTGGTTTACTTCGCCGTTTCTCATCTTAAAACCGATGCCGGCATTTCGGTCACTGGTTCGCATAATCCTCCCGAGTTCAATGGCTTTAAGCTGCATCTGGCCGACCAGCCTGTGTTTGGCCAGCAGATTCAATCTCTCAAGCACATGATTGAGAAAGAAGATTATGAAAGCGGCAAAGGCAGCACCCGCCGCGCCGAAATCATTGATGATTATGTCCGTTATGTTTCGGGTCTTTTCCGTTTCAAGAAAAAGCTCAAAGTGGTCATTGATTCCGGTCATGCCATGGCGGGGCTGGTGGCGCCGCGCCTGATCAAAGGCTTCGGCCATGAAGTCATCGAATTATATTCCCGTCTGGATTCCTCTTTCCCGGCGCATCATCCCGATCCGACGGTTCCCGAAAATCTGAAAGATCTGCAGGAGAAAGTGGTGCAGACCGGAACCGATGTCGGCATCGGTTTCGACGGGGATGCGGACCGCATCGGGGCCGTCGATGAAAAAGGGAGTATTATTTTTGGCGACAAATTGCTGCTGCTCTATGCCCGTGAAATTCTGGCGCGCAAACCGGGATCCGTGATTATCGGCGATGTGAAATGCTCCAAAGTGGTTTATGAGGATATCGAACGCCGGGGCGGAAAGCCGGTCATGTGGAAAACCGGTCATTCACTGATTAAAGCCAAGCTTAAGGAAACTCATGCGGAGATGGCGGGCGAGATGAGCGGCCATATGTTTTTTCAGGACCGCTGGTTCGGGTTTGATGACGCGCTTTATGCGGCGTGTCGTTTGCTGGAAATTCTGGATAAAGATGCCCGGCCGCTTTCCAAGCATTTAACGGATGTTCCATCCCTGGTATCCACGCCGGAGATTCGCATCGATTGCCCGGATGAACTGAAATTTGGTATCGTCAAACAGGCCGTTGCGGATTTCAAGAAAGAATACCGCGTGATTGATATCGACGGCGCCCGTGTGGAATTCGATGGAGGCTGGGGACTGGTGCGGGCTTCCAATACCCAACCCGTGCTCGTGATGCGCTTTGAAGCGGAAAGCGAGGAGCATTTGGAAAAAATCCGGCAGATTGTCGAGAACAAGATCAAAGAACTCAGCGGAGCCGTCTAATGCTCTGGGCCGTCATCATGGCCGGCGGCGTCGGAAGCCGTTTCTGGCCGGAGAGCCGGCGTAACAACCCCAAGCAGTTCCTTCCTTTATTAGGCCGTCGTTCCCTTCTTGAAGATACCGTCAAACGTTTGTCCGGTGTTGTGCCGCCATCCCGGATTCTGATTTTCTGCCAGGAAGATAAGGTGGCCCGGATTCGCCGGATGCTGCCTTCCATTCCGGCGGCCCAGATCATCGGAGAACCCGCCGGCCGGAATACGGCGCCGTGCGCCGCCGTAGCGGCTGCCATGGTGGCACGTCGTGATGCCAAGGGGGTGCTGGCTTTGCTTCCCGCGGATCACCGGATTGGCCGCGAAGGGGTGTTTCGACGTGAACTCCGGGAGGCGGCAAAGAAAGCCGCAGAAACCGGCTGGCCGGTGACCTTCGGCATTCGTCCGGCTTACCCGCATACGGGGTATGGCTATCTCGAGTTGAATCGCAAGCGCGCTTCTTCCCGCGAACGTTTTTATCCGCTCAAACGATTTCATGAAAAACCGGATGCGCGTACCGCGGTGCGTTACTACCGGTCGGGAAACTTTTTGTGGAATAGCGGCATGTTTGTCTGGAAGGCGGCCGCTTTGCTGGACGTCTGCCTGCGCGAACTGCCGGCCGTTCACCGGCTGGCGCAAGCCATTGCCCAATCGGCGCGGCCCGAGATGCGGCCCCGGTTTTTGAAAATGCCTTCGGTTTCTCTCGACTACGGGTTGATGGAAAAATTGAAGAACCGGATCTGGACATTGCCGGCCGGCTTTGACTGGAGCGATGTCGGCGGCTGGCAGGCCCTGGCCAAACTGGGCAAGCGGGACCGGCAAGGGAATATCGTTGAAGGCAAAGCGGTGCTGGTGGATGCCGGCGGAAATTTGGTGCGCAACCGGCACCGGCTGGTGGCTTTAATCGGCGTCCGGGATCTGGCGGTTATTGATACGCCGGATGCATTACTGATTTGTCCGCTTGAAAAGGCGGAGGCGGTGCGTTCCATTACCTCCGAATTAGAGCGAAAAGAATGGAATCATTATTTATAAGCGTTCATTTAAAAGGAGCCTGTTTCCATGACCATTATTGATGCGGTGATTTTGGGAATTCTTCAGGGGCTTACCGAGTTTCTTCCGATTTCCAGCTCCGGACATCTGGTTTTCTTTCAGCATTTGATGGGGCTCCGCGATCCGATGATCGCCTTTGATATTGCCGTTCACTGGGGGACACTGTCGGCGGTGGCCGCTTATTTTATGAAGGACTTTTACCGCATGATCGTGGATACCTTTCACGTGGTCATCAAATCGGGATTCCGGCGGCCCAGCGAGGAGTTGCTGCAGCAGTACCCGTATGCTTTGATTGCGGGATTCGTGCTGGTTTCCACCGCAACAACCGTCATCATCGTGCTTTTCTTTCAAGATATTCTGGAGCATTTTTTTCAGTCCGTCGTATCGGTGGGCATTGCCTGGCTGGTCATGGGAATTTTGCTTTTGCTCAGCGTACGCTTTCAAAAAGGCGACCGGACTTTGGATTCCATGAATCAGTTTGATGCGTTTTTAATCGGCACGGCACAGGGCCTGGCGGTCTTTCCCGGGATTTCCCGTTCCGGGCTCACAATTTTTACCGGCATGATTGCCGGTCTGGACCGCCGCGAAGCCGCCCGGTTTTCATTCCTCATTTCCGTGCCGGCTATTATCGGAGCCGGGATTCTAAAATTCCGGGAAGGCGTGGCTTTTGCGCAGACGGCGGGAATTCCCATGCTGGTGGGGTTTGTCGTGGCCGCAGTGGTAGGCTACATTGCGCTGGCGCTCCTGGTGCGTTTGATCCGCAGCGGCCGTTTCTATCTGTTTGGTTATTATTGTCTTGTGATGTCGGCGGTTGCGTTAGGGTATGTTCTCTGGACGTCGTTGTCTGCATGAAAGTCATTCGCTGTGTCCTGAAGAAGGGTAAGGAAAAGCCGATCGAGGCGCGGCATCCCTGGATTTTTTCGGGGGCCATCGAAAGCATTGATGAAGAATTCAAGACCGGCGATCTGATTCGCGTTTATTCGGCGGATCAGAAATTTCTCGGAATCGGTTATCTGAACCCGCGTTCCCAAATTGCCATCCGGATGCTGGAGTTTTCGGATGTGATGATTGATGAAGGTTTTTTTCGCCGGCGCATTCTGGAAGCTCTTGAAATGCGCCGACTTTTTCTACCGCCGCATACCGACGCCTGCCGCCTGATCCATTCCGAAGGGGATTTTCTCCCCGGATTCATTGTGGACCGTTACGGGGAATATCTCGTGGCGCAATTTCAGACAGCCGCCATGGATCAGTGGAAGCCCATGCTGACCAAGATTCTGATGGAAGAGACAGGCGCCCGCGGTATTTTTGAAAAGGATGACGCCGAAATGCGCGGGTACGAAGGGCTGGGCCCCGGGGTGGGGCGTCTGGCGGGAGAGGAGCCGCCGGATTATGTTGAAATTACGGAGCAGGGCATTCGCTTTGTGGTGGATATTCACCATGGGCAGAAGACCGGTTTTTTTCTCGACCAGCGGGATAACCGGCGCCATGTCGAAATCCACAGCCGGGGCCGCCGCGTGCTGAACTGTTTTGCTTACACGGGCGGGTTTGGAGTGTACGCGGCTCGGGGCGGGGCGACGGAAACGGTTTGCGTGGATACTTCGGAACCGGCCTTGAATACGGCGCGCGTTAATTATGAGAAAAACGGATTTACGGGCGATGCGTACCAGTTTGTCCGGGAAGATGTGTTTGAATACCTGCGTGCGACGCGCCAGACGTTTGATCTGATCGTGCTGGACCCGCCGGCCTTTTGCAAAAACAAGCATCAGGTCCAGCAGGCCGCCAAAGGATATAAAGATATTAATCTTCAGGCCTTCAAGCGGCTGGAAACCCAGGGCCTTCTCTTCACTGATTCCTGCTCTTCTTATATTGATGAAGACTTGTTTCAGAAAATCGTTTTTGGCGCGGCACGTGATGCCGGGCGCAATGTCCGCATCCTGGCTAAAACTTCACAGGCTTTCGATCATCCCATCAACATTTACCATCCTGAAGGCGCCTATTTGAAAGGACTGGTTTGTCTTTTGACCTGAAAAATTCAGTTTCTCCGGCGAATCGTCGATGTATGAGGTATAATGTAGATAAAGGCCTGCCATTATGGATCTTCTAAACGAAAAAAACGCAAGCGAAGGAAAGCTTAAAGCGCTCGAACTGGCGGAAGAGTCGCGCGAGAAAGACTGGACTCTGCCCAGTTTTGTCGCGGAGCTTTTTCAGGGCCGGGTGAAATGGGATATGGTGCTTCCCTTCCCGCGGCAGAGCGAGGAAGACCGCAAAAAAGGGGACACTTTTCTGGCCGAACTGGAAAAGGTCCTGCGCGAACATATCGATCCGGACAAAGTCGATGAAACGGGTGTCCTGCCCGAGAAGGCCGTCAAGGCGCTGGCTTCCATCGGTTGTTTTGCCATGAAGATTCCGGCTCAGTACAACTGTCTCGGGCTTTCCCAGGTGAATTACAACCGGGCCATTCATTTGGTGGCCAGCTATTGTTCTTCCACAGCCGTCTGGCTTTCCGCGCACCAGTCGATCGGCGTGCCGCAGCCGCTTGTGCTTTTCGGAACCGAAGAGCAAAAACGCAAATATCTGCCGCGATTCCGGGAAGGGGCGATTTCTGCTTTTGCTTTGACAGAACCCGACGTGGGCAGTGATCCGGCGAAAATGAAGACGACGGCCAAACCCATTGAAGACGGCAAGGCATTCTTGATTAATGGTCAAAAACTGTGGTGCACCAACGGTCCCGTTGCGGATCTTCTGGTTGTCATGGCCGAGACGCCGCCGCAAATGGTCAAAGGACGGGAGAAAAAACAGATTACGGCTTTTATTGTCGAGCGGTCGACACCCGGAATCGAAGTGGTGCATCGCTGCCGCTTTATGGGACTCAACGGTATTCAGAACGGGCTGCTCAAGTTTACCGATGTGCGCGTTCCGCGCGAAAATATTATTCTTGGAGAAGGCAAGGGGCTGAAACTTGCCTTAACGACGTTGAATACCGGCCGCTTGACAATGCCAGCCGCCGTGACCGGCGCTTCCAAATGGTGTCTGCAGATCACCCGGCACTGGGCCAATGAGCGGGAACAATGGGGCGCCAAGATCGGAAAACACGAAGCGGTGGCTCAGAAAATTGCGACGATGGCGTCCACGGTTTTTGCGATGGAAGCCGTGGCCAGTCTCTCAGCGCACATGGCGGATGCCAAAAAGACCGATATCCGGCTGGAAGCTGCCATGGCGAAACTCTGCTGCACGGAAGCCAGTTGGCGCATTATTGACGGCGCGATTCAGATTCGCGGGGGCCGTGGTTATGAAACAGCGCCTTCGCTGCGTGCCCGCGGTGAAAAGGGCTATGCGCTGGAGCGCATGATGCGCGATGCCCGCATCAACACGATTATCGAAGGGACCAGTCAGATCATGCGGCTTTTTATTGCGCGTGAAGCGATGGATTCGCATGTGCGCCGGATTATGCCGATCATGTCGCCCAAAACGTCCTGGGGCGACCGGTTTAAAAAAATCGGAGAGGCGACGGCTTTTTATGGCCGGTGGTTTCCGGCTCAATATCTCTATCGTGTCAGTATGCCGGAAGGGGATGTGCCGTCCCGGCTGCGTCCGCACATGAAATTTATCAGTCATTCGGCACACCGGCTGGCCCGGCATCTGTTCATCGCGATGTCGCTTTACCAGCAGAAACTCGAACGCAAGCAGCAGTTGATGACGCGATTCGTCAATATCGGAACGGATTTATTTTCCATGGCTGCCACTTGCGGTCTGGCCGTTTCGCGGTACCGCGACAACCCGTCGGACGAAGGTCCGCTGGTGCTGGCCGACCATTTCTGCCGCCTGGCCAAGGGTCGGGTCCGCAAGCAGTTCAAAGGGCTTTACTGCAATCACGATGCTTTTGGCTACCGTGTGGCCCAGAAGGTTCTGGACGGTCAGTTTGACTGGCTGGAACGCGATATCATCCCTGCCGAATAATCCGCCGGAAGCGGTTGCGTCCCATTCCATTTAATGTTAAATTTTCCCTTTCTCGGCACGTTTCAACGTGCGCTTCTGCTCACCTCGAACCCTGGAAGGTAAATGAAAAATCTCTGGAATGCCCGCGAAGCCGCCAAGGCCCGTGACAAGGTCGATTTGCTTGTTTATTCTTCACGCCTGATTGGTCAGGAACCGCGGCTCTGTGTCTGGGGCGGCGGCAATACCTCGACAAAAAAAGTGGGCCAGGATCATCTGGGCCGGACCATTCGCGTTCTTCATATTAAAGGCAGCGGGTCGGATTTGAAAACCTCGGTTCGCCGCGATTATCCGCCGGTGGCGCTGGATGAGTTGCTCGAAGCTTACAAGTTTGAAAACATGACGGATGAAGCGATGGTGGACTTTGTTTCCCGCTGTCTGCTGGAGCCCAAGGCGCCGCGTCCTTCCATCGAAGTTCTGCTGCACGCCTTCGTGGATCAGCCGGACATTCATCACACCCATGCGGACGCGATTCTCTCGATTACCAATACCCAGCGAAATCGTCAGATTGCCCGGAAAATATTTGGCGATGAACTGCTCTGGATTCCATATGTGAAACCCGGTTTTACCCTGGCTAAATGGATGGGGCGCGCGTATCAGGAAAATCCGCAGGCGAAAGGCGCTATTCTGGAAAAGCACGGGCTGATTACGTGGGGACCGGATGCCCGGACCAGTTATGCGCGGACCATTGAAATGGTCACGCGGGCGGAACGTTATCTGGAACAGGCGCGCAAACGCAAAAAATTCTGGAGCCCCCGGCAGTATCGAGAGGCATCCGGGAATGAAAAAGCCGCGTGGCAAGTGCGGTTTCTGCCCGTCATCCGCCGCGTGCTGGGAGAAGAAGAAAAAAGTATTCTGCATTTTTCCGCTGCATCGGAAGTGATGGATTTCATCAATGCCCGCGACGCGGCGCATGTGTCCCAGCAGGGCCCGGCCACGCCGGATCATATGCTGCGAACCAAACGGGTGCCGCTTTATATACGGCTGCCGGGCGGCAAGACAACGGGGCTGACGGAAGCGGGTCTCGAACGGCAATTAAGAAATTATGCAGCGGCGCATCGCCGCTATTTTGAAAAGTACCGCCGGTATTTGCCGGATGCGGAATCGACGCGGATGTTGAATCCGTATCCGAAAGTGATCCTGATTCCGGGGATCGGCATGGTGACGGCAGGCAAGGATTTGAAGAGTGCGAAGATTGTTGCAGAAATCTATGAGCATTCGGTGTCGGTGATGAAGGCGGCAACGCGAATTGACCGTTATGTGTCGCGCTCTGAAAAGCTGGCGTTTGAAATGGATTATTGGCCGATGGAGCTTTACAAGCTTTCGTTGGCACCGCCCGAGGCGGAGTTTTCGCGTCAGGTGGGGCTGGTGACCGGGGCCGCGCGCGGTATTGGGCGGGCGGTGGCCGAGAGGCTTTCGGCCGGAGGGGCGCATGTTTTTCTTGCTGATCTGGACGGCAAGGGCCTTCAAAAGGTTTGTGATGAAATAAATGCGAAAATAAAAAACGGCCGCGTTTTTCCGCTGCCGATGGATGTGACGCGTTCTGAAAATGTGAGGCAGGGTTTTGAAGCCATCATCCGGACCTGCGGAGGGTTGGACTTTCTTGTTTCCAATGCCGGGATTGCCCATGTGGCCGCGATCGAAAATCTGGAACTGAAAGATTGGGAAAAGAGCATGGCTGTGAATGCCACGGGTCATTTTCTTGTGGCCCGTGAAACCGTACGGCTCTTGAAGCGCCAGGGGCAAGCCGGCAGCCTCGTTTTTGTGGCATCAAAAAATGTGCTGGCCCCCGGCAAGGATTTCGGAGCCTACAGTGCCGCCAAGGCTGCCGAATCGCAGCTTGCCCGCATTCTGGCGATCGAGAACGGGGAAGCCGGTATCCGCGTGAATATTGTCAATCCCGACGGCGTGTTTGAAGATTCCGGCTTGTGGCGTCAGATCGGCCCCGAGCGTGCCCGCAGCTACGGCATTCCGGCGGCGAAGCTGGAACAGCATTACCTGAAACGCAATTTGATGAAGACCCGGATCCTGCCCGAAGATGTGGCCGAATCCGTGGCCTTTCTGATTTCTTCCCGCTCCTCGAAAACAACCGGCTGTATTTTGACCGTCGACGGCGGTGTCCGGGAAGCTTTTCCGCGGTGATGCGCCCGCGCTTTTTGTGTTAAAATAAAAAACTATGGAAACAATTCAAATCCAGACCGAGTTCACGCCGAATCCGCAGTCGCTGAAATTTAATATCAATCGCCCGCTGCTGGAAAAGGGCAGTCTCTATTTTGAGGATGTCCGGGAGGCTGAAGCTTCATCGCCGCTGGCGGCGCGTCTTTTTGGCATTCCTCACGTGGAAGGCGTTTTGATTGGCCAAAGTTTTGTCACGATTAACCGGGCGGCCGGACTGGATACCTGGGGGCCGTTGATTGAACCCGTGTCCCAGGCGCTGCGCGAGCATTTGAATGCCGGCGAGCCCGTGTTGAAAGCCGGCGCGCGGGTTTCCACCCGGGGCCGGGAACCGCAAACGGATGTTGAAAAACGCATTGTGCAAGTGCTGGATTCCCGCGTGCGTCCGGCCATTGCCCGTGACGGCGGTGACATCATTTTCTACGGATACCGGGACGGAGTGGTGACCCTGTATCTGCAGGGCGCCTGCTCCACCTGCCCGAGTTCCATTGCCACCCTGAAGCAGGGCGTGGAACGCATGCTTTGTGAATTTGTCCCCGAAGTGCGCGAAGTCGTTCAGCTGAACTAGAAAACACGGGGCGTCCGAAGCCCCGGTTTGTATAAATCCCACAAATTTTCCTGCCGGCAGCCGATATTTAGCATGAGGGCCCATGGGCCCGTTCAACCAACCAGGAGGTTTCTCGTATGGCTGCTAAAACGTTAAAGAGCCTTCGCGCTTCGCAGGTTCGTATTTTCAAGATCCGCAACCGCCGCGGTTATGCCGCCATTTGTCAGCAGAATCTGACGGAAGGGGCCTCGGCGGCCCAGGCCTTTGAACGCATGGTGAAGGCGGTCCGCCGGACCGGTTTTCAATTGCAGGGGAAAATGCCCCGGCCTTCCTGAGGCTCGAATCCGGGAATCGGGGCTGTCCAGGTGCCACCGTGGCACTTGCAGCCCCGTTCAGGTGCCACGTGGCACTTGAGAACAGCCTCTTTTTTATCCTTTTTTGTGACTTTTTTCTCCTTTCAGGCGCGTCGATTGACAGCCTGCGGTGCTTCCTGTAATATGAGTCAAATTCTGGGTTTACGGAGAATAAACGCACGTTCATGACCGCCCGTGTTCTTAGTGGTACCCGCCCGACAGGCAAGCTTCATCTTGGTAATCTCCTTGGCGCTTTGGAAAACTACCGCGCGCTGGAAGGACAGGAATCCTTCTTCATGATTGCCGACTGGCACGCCCTGACGACGGAGTACGAATCCCATACTGAAATCGCCAATAATGTCCAGGAAGTCATCCTGGATTATCTGGCCAGCGGTTTGAATCCCGAAAAGTGCACGCTGTTTATTCAGAGCGAAGTGCCGCAGCATGCCGAAATGGCGCTTCTGTTTTCCATGATTACGTCGCTGGGATGGCTGGAACGGAATCCCACATATAAAGATCAGCTGCGAGAGCTTAAGGGACGCGAACTGCATACCCACGGTTTTCTGGGGGATCCGGTTTTGCAGACGGCGGACATTGTGCTTTATAAAGCGACCCAGGTGCCGGTGGGAGAAGACCAGAAGCCGCACCTGGAACTGGCACGCGAACTGGTCCGCCGTTTTCATCATTTGTATAAAACCGAAGTTTTTCCGGAGCCCGAAGCGGTGCTCACTGCCACGCCCCGTGTGCCGGGACTGGACGGGCGCAAGATGAGCAAAAGTTATGACAACTGTATTTATATTGCGGATTCCTCCGAAGAAGTGACCACCAAGGTGAAAACCATGGTCACCGATCCGGCCCGCAAGCGGCGGCAGGACAAGGGGCATCCCGATGTCTGTCCTGTGTATTATTACCACCGCATGTTCAATAAAGAAAATTCGGCCACGGTGGCAAAAGAATGCAGCGAAGCGCTTCGCGGCTGCGTGGATTGCAAAAAGGAAATGGCGGAAAAATTGAATGAATTTATGGATCCGATCCGCACGCGCCGCGAATACTGGACTTCGCGGAAAGATGAAGTGCGAATGATTCTTAACGCAGGCGGACAGAAAGCCCGGGAAGTGGCTTCTGAAACGCTGGATGAAGCCATGCAGGCGGTGGGGTTACGCGCATGAACGAAGAAGAAAATAAAGTTCCTGAAGAAAATCAGCCGGAAGTGACGGCAGAAAGCCAGCCATCCGAGGCGATGCCGGAAGCGGCACCGCAGGCTTCTCAACCGGAGAACCTGCCGGAAGCGGATGCCGAGGGGGTAGCGGCCGGAGAACCGGCGCCCACTGAGCCTGAAGAATTTGTGGCCGTGGTGGAAGATGAACCCGCGATTGCCATCGTCAAGGGAGGAACGCCTCCGGAAGAAAATCCTCTTCATGTGAAAATTCAGGCTTATGACGGGCCGCTGGATTTGCTTCTGGAGCTGATCAAAAAAAATGAGATGGATATTTATGATATCCAGATTTCGGCCATTACAAGCCAGTATCTGGATCATCTGGCGCGCATGAAACAGCTCGATCTTGAAATTGCGGGTGAGTTTCTGGTGCTTGCAGCGACGCTGATTTATATCAAATCCAAGATGCTGCTGCCGACTGAAACCGAAGAAGAAGACGAGGAAGGCGGGGGCGACCCGCGCGCCGAGCTCGTGCAGCGCCTGCTTGAATATCAGGCGTTCAAAGAAGCGGCCCGGGAACTCGGATTTCTCGAGTCGGAACGCGGGAAGACTTTTACGCGTCAAATTTCGGATTACTATCTGGCGGAACTGGATCCGGAAGAGTCCAGTATCGATGCCTTCAGTGCCAACCTTTACGATTTGCTTTCCGCTTTCCAGCAGGTGCTTTCACGTGCCGGCCGCGAAACGATGCATGAAGTGTATGAAGAAATGGTGTCGATCGAGGAGAAGATGACCGAGATTCAGGCGCTCTTGATCGATAGCCGCAAGATTTTGTTTTCGCGTTTGTTCAGCGCCCGCCGCACACGCAATGAGCTGATTGCTACTTTTCTGGCGGTGCTTGAAATTGTCCGTACAAAATTTGCGCGTGTAGTTCAGGAACAGCAGTTTGGCGATATTCTGATTGAAAAAATCTGAAGCGACAGGAGACAGGATGAAAGCTAAAGAAGCCGAAGCCAAAGAAAAGGAAAAACTCGAAAAGATGAAAGCACTTCGCCGCGAACTCGAGGCGGAGCTCGAAGAGCAGCTTTCCCGCGCGGAAGAAAACCGAGACCCCAAAGTCGAGGTGCATGAGGAATCTTCGGCGGTGGAAATGACTCCGGATCGCGCGCGGCAGGTCATCGAGGCCGTTCTCTTTGCGGCTTCCAAGCCGATGACGATTGCGGAATTGCGCCGGGTAGCACGCGGTTTTACGCCGAAGCAGATTGAGGGCTTGATTAATGAGCTTCGCGAGTCCTATCAGGCCAACGGCCGCAGTTTTGAAATTCTGGAAATCGCAGGCGGCTATGAAATGTCGACGCGTAAAGAATTTGCGCCGTGGATTATGAAGGTCGAACTCGCAAAAAAGGTGAGGCAGGCCACGCAGTCGGCGCTCGAGACACTCGCCATTCTGGCCTACAAACAGCCGATTACCCGGGCGGAAATCGAAGGCTACCGCGGCGTGGACGTCAGCGGGGTGATGAACACGCTTTCGGAGCGCGGTTTTATTAAAATCGTCGGCAAAAAGGAAGTGCCGGGGCGTCCGTTTCTGTATGGAACAACCGAGAAATTTCTGGAGCACTTCGGATTGAAATCACTTGAAGCCCTGCCGAGTATTGACGAGATCCGCACGATTGTCGAACAATCGGTTCGCAAGGAAGAATTGCTCGGGAAAAGCCAGATTGTCGACGTGCCTCAGGAGAATGCAGAAGCTGAAGCAGCGGCCGAAGCGGAATCTGCCGAAGGTGCAGTGGCGGAAGAGACCGCCGAAGAAGAGACTCGTGAAGCACCGGAAGAATCCGGGGAAGCGGCTCCGGAAGCTTCGAGTGAAGATTTTACAGAATCCGGTGAAACTGAAAATCAGGATGCCGAAACAGCCATGGAAGCGGAGGAAGACCTTGGATCTGAATCAACTGAGAAAAAAGATTGACGATCTCGACGCCAAGATCATCAAACTGTTGAACGACCGCACGAAGTATGTGCTGGAAGTCGGTAAGTCCAAAAACGCGACCGGCGGCGAAATCTACGCGCCGGACCGGGAAAGCGCGATTTACCAGAAGCTCGAAAGTTTTGATCCCGACGGTCCGTTATCGCCCGATGCCCTGAAAGCGATTTACCGCGAAATCATGTCGGCTTCTCTGGCGCTCGAAAAACCGCTGGCCATTGCTTATCTGGGGCCTGAAGCGTCGTTCACGCATTTGGCATCGATTTCCAAATTCGGTTCGAGTGTCCGCTATGCTCCGGTGTCCAACATCAATGATGTTTTCACGGAAGTGGCCCAGAAGCGCGCGGATTACGGTGTGGTCCCGGTGGAAAATTCCATTGAGGGAGCGGTCAGCCATTCGCTGGACATGTTTATTGATTCCGACATGCAGATCTGTGCCGAAATTCTTTTTGGAATTTCTCATAACCTGATGTCGAATTCCGACATCAAGCATATCAAGCGGGTTTATTCCAATCCCCAGGTTTTCGGGCAGTGCCGGCACTGGCTGGAGCGGCATTTGCATCATGCCGAGCTTATTGATACCTCGAGCACAACGGCGGCTGCCAAGCGCGCCGTCCAGGAAGACGGGTCCGCGGCGATCGGCTCAAAACTGGCCGCCACCATTTACAATCTGCCGATTCTGGCAGAAGGGATTCAGGATTTTGCGCAGAACATGACGCGCTTTCTGGTCATCGGCCGCAAGATCGCCGGCAAGACGGGCCGCGACAAAACGTCGCTTGTTTTGTCCGTTAAAGACAAGGTTGGAGCGCTTTATGAAATGCTGTCGCCCTTTAAAAAATATCGCATCAACATGACGAAAATTGAGTCCCGTCCGTCCAAGAAGAAGGCCTGGGATTATTATTTCTACATCGATTTCGAAGGGCATGTGGAAGAACCCCGCGTTAAGAAGATGATCCGGGAAATCGAGAATAAAGTGAAGTTTCTCAAGATTCTCGGTTCTTACCCTGCATCCGCCAAGAAAGAAAGCTGATTCAACATTAAATGACTATGGTTTCCCGAGACACGCGCGATAATCGCAAAAGCTATATCCACTCCATCCGTCCCTACCAGCCCGGCAAGCCGATTCGGGAAGTTGAGCGGGAACTCGGATTGCGGCATGTCGTGAAGCTGGCGTCCAACGAAAATCCGCTTGGGCCTTCGGGCAAAGCGCTGCGTGCGATGCGGCGAGCGTTGCAGGAATCGCATTTGTATCCGGAAGGCTCCTGTTTTTATCTGGTGCGCCGGCTGGCGCAGGAACTGGGAGTATCGGAATCCCAGCTTTTGATTGGAAACGGTTCGAACGAAATTATCGAATTGCTGGCGCGCGGTTATTTGTCGGAAGGCGATGAAGTGCTTTCGTCGGAAACCTCTTTTCTGGTTTATCCGATTCTGGCGCAGGCATGCGGAGCCAAATATGTTTCCGTCCCGATGAAAGATTTTCGTTTCGATCTTCGGGCGCTGGCGGATGCCGTGACCGAACGGACGAAGATCATCTTTATCGCCAACCCGAATAATCCGACGGGGACTTATGTCACCGAACAGGAAGTGCAGGATTTTCTGGCGCGGGTGCCGCCGCATGTTCTGGTTTGCTTTGATGAAGCCTATGTGGATTTTGTGGAAGCGGCTGATTTTCCGCACATGCTTTTTTATATCAAGTCGAACCGGCCTAATGTCGTCATTCTTCGCACGTTTTCAAAAGCATATGGGCTGGCGGGACTGCGGGTGGGTTATGCCGTCGGCAGCCCGGATGTGATTGCCTATCTGCATAAAATCCGGCAGCCGTTTAATGTGAATTCCATTGCCCAGGCAGGAGCGACAGCCGCGCTGGATGACAGTTTTTTTCTGTGGCGGACAAAAAAACTCGCAGTTCATGGGCGCCTTTATTTTTATAAACACTTGAAACGAATGGGATTACGTTATATCCCGAGCCAGGCCAATTTTGTTTTGTTTGATACCGGCGGCGACGGGGCTGCGGTTTGCGAGGCCCTACTAAAAAAAGGCATTATCGTGCGGTCTATGGTATCTTATGGCCTGCCGTCCTGGGTCCGGGTGTCGATCGGCCGCAGAAGCCAGAATGCGCTTTTCTGCCGTCAGTTGAAGGTCTGCCTGAAGAAATCCAGTTGAACTCATTTCAAAATTAGGGTGTAAAGGAGATAGACGCAAATGATTATCGT
>CAZGID010000045.1:0-15417 GCA_964526065.1 uncultured bacterium | reverse complement strand
TTCGACATCCAGCCGGTAAGTTCTTGTTTTGGCATCCCATGTTCCCCGAACGCGGCAAACCGGCGTACCGGCCTGATGGTACCAACGGCGGAACAAGGCGAGATCCTGGCCCGAAGCCAGTTCCATCGCATGAACAAAATCTTCCGTCCGTACGGCCTGACCGTCAAAAAGCTCGAAATATTTCCGGATCCCCCGCACGAAAGCATCCCGGCCGATCAGCGTATCAATCATGCGGATGACTTCGGTCCCTTTGTTATAGACGGTTGAGGTATAAAAGTTGTTAATTTCGATATAAGATTCGGGGCGGATCGCATGCGCATTCGGCCCTGCATCCTCGACAAACTGATAGTCCCGCAAAAGACGGATTTCTCCGATGCGTTTGACTTCCCGCGCTCCCATATCCGCCGAAAATTCCTGTTCCCGGAAAACCGTCAGGCCTTCCTTCAACGTAATCTGGAACCAGTCGCGGCAGGTGACCCGGTTTCCCGTCCAGTTGTGAAAGTATTCATGCCCGACGACGCTTTCGATCGCTTCATAATTACCGTCCGTTGCAATGTCGGGACGGGCAAGGATGCATTGCGAATTAAAAATATTCAGCCCCTTGTTTTCCATGGCGCCGAAATTAAAATCATCCACGGCCACCAGCATGTACGTATCCAGATCGCATTCCAGGCCGAAAGTTTTTTCATCCCATTCCATCGCCTTTTTCAGGGACCGCATCGCATGCCCGCATTGATCCTCTTTGCCTTTTTCCACGTAAATACGCAGATCCAGATCGCGTCCCGAAGCCGTCCGGTACGTATCTCGAACCACCGCCAGATCGCCCGCCACTAATGCAAACAGGTAGCAGGGTTTCGGAAAGGGATCTTCCCACGTTACTTCATGCCGGCCTTCATCCAGATCCCGGGACGCCACCGGATTCCCGTTGGAAAGCAGCACGGGATAACGTTTTTTTTCTGCTGTAATCGTCGTGGTAAATCGCGCCAGGACATCGGGACGATCGGGATAATAGGTGATTTTGCGGAATCCCTCGGATTCATTCTGCGTGCAAAAAATGCCGCGGGAACGATACAGGCCTTCTAATGCCTTGTTATTGGCCGGATCAATTTCCGTTTCAATTTCCAGAATGAAGTGTTCCGCCGGAACCGAAAGCGTCAGGTGGGTCGCCGTCAATTCATATTCATTCTCTTTCAACGGCCGGCCGTCCAGCGCAACACGAATCAGTTTCAGCCGCTCTCCATTAAGCACAAGCGGCGATGCCTCAGCCCCTTCCCGGCGTACTTCAAGCCGCGAGCGAACCCGCGTTTTTTCTTCATACAAGTCAAATTGCAGACGGACCGTATCAATGCGGTAATCCGGCTTGCGGTAATTCTTGAGATGAACAGGAATCCGGCGGGGTTTAGTCATTACGGTAACCTCAATTGTTGCTGATAAAATTCAGAAAAATCAAAAACGAAGGAAAGACCCGCCGCCATCAAGCGGCCGGCTTGGGAACGGCATATCCGCGCTTTTTCATGCAATCGGAGTAAATCTTTTCGAATTTTTGGAGCTGCCGTTCGCGGGACTGTTCTTCCTTTCTCTTCTTGGCTATTTCTTCCGCGGACTGGGCAACCCGCGAAATGGAAACACTCGGATCAAAATTAGTCTTTTTCCGCGCTTCCTTCTGGCATGCTTCATCATCCAGCGTCTGCTGTTCCGGAGTCTGATCTTTTTCCGGGTAGGCAAACAGATAAGCAGCCGCTTCGTGCATGCCGCCCGTCATTCCCAGAAGAAAACCGGATAGAATCAAAAAAGAAAAAAAGTGCCGCACAGGTTTGAGGATTCCTTTCGTTTTTTGATCGGCTTCCGGATTCAAAAACTTCACTCTTTCTCCATCAAATTTCGCACCGTTTCTTTCAGTGAAGGCCCCCGCAAGCCGGCCCGTGTTCCTTCTTCCAGAGCGCCATCCGGTTTCATATTCCGGTATTTATATGAATACAATGCCCAAACCGCTCCGACCCGGTTTCCGGAACCACAATGCAGAATCGCGGGGCGGTTTTTTGGACGCCGCAAAATTTCAGCTATCTCATCCGCCTGCCACATCCCCAGCGTGCGCGGCGTTACCCTGACAGAATGATACTCCAAGCCGAGAGCTTCCGCCTGTGCCTGCGTTTCCGCCGTGCCTTCTTCGGGAAGGCGTAAATCAATGACCGTCTTGAAGCCGTGGCGGGCCGCATATTCCAGGGCGGATTCTGTCGGCGGACCGCCCCCGACCAGATCTTCTTCAAGCAGCACAGCATTGGGCATCTCTTCAAAACCCGAAAGATCCCAGTTTTTCCCCTCGGCGGCGGCAGGAAAAGAAAGGATGAACCCCAATAAAAGGGCGGTCAGAAATCGAAACGAAACAAACTGAGGAGGATTGGAAAATACCATGGCGATATCCTAACTGAAGAAACAATCAGCGGCAAGCTCAGGTTGTGGCCGGCAGGAGCGGCGCCACAGGAACAGCCGTCTGTTTGGAACGTTTGATCCGCATTTCCGCATTGAGCGACTTGCGGGCCATATGTTCCTGAATGGCCATTTCCAGGGCATCCAGTTCGCAGCGCAGCACATCGCCAAGATTCACCACTTTGCCGCCATTCAACTGAATTTGATAAGGAACGCCTGTTGCTTCCGAACGGCGGCAGACCCGCAGAATAAAATCGCCGGCATCCGCCAGCGGCACTTCCCGATAAGGTTGCAGCGTCATTTTCCAGCGCAGCCAGCGAAAGGCAATCGTGCTATCATAACGGCCCCCATTCCGGAAAAATGTGGCGCCGGAGGTTTTTACAGAATGCAGTAAAAACTGGATTTTTTCCTGTTCGGTAATATTGGCTGTATTCTGCAAAAATTCATGAATCCGCTTTTCCCGTTCCACTTCGGAATCCAGATAGATTTCTTCGCCTTCCGGCAGCGTGGAAAGCAATTCCGCCCCCGGTCCGCCGCGGGAGGCACACCCTCCCAGCGAAATGAGCACCAAAAGCCCCCAAACTGAGCCAAAAATATAATGTTTCATCATAAATGTATTCCTATTTTTTAATTCAGTTCGGCCCAATCCATGCAATTAATATTAGTGTACACGACCGATAACTAAAATGCTACCCGGTCCAATGACAAAAAGGATTGTCCTGACAGGAGTTACGGCATCTTCCCTGAGAGATCAATATGAAAATAAATTATGGGAAAAAATCAATCTTTGGAGGGACGGGGAGAAATAATAGCGTCGGGGGCAACGAGTCCATCGGTCACAATCATTTTCAACCCCTCTTCCACGGTCCAGCCCGGATCCCGAAGATCATAATCGGGAACCAGCAGAACAAAGCCGGAAGCGGGATTGGGCGCAATGGGGACCAGAACTTTTTGAAGGCGGCCCTGCGGAGCCGACAGATCTTCGAGGTCGCCGATGACAAAAGCCGGAGTCCATTGTTCGGAACCCGGCAGACGGACCAGCACCACCCGCTGAAAAATCCGCTTCTCGGAAAGCGCCAGTGTCGTCGCCACCTGCTTGCCTGCCTGGTACAGCGTCTTGACCACAGGAATCCGGATCGAAATCCGGTCAAACAAATGCAGCAACTGCCGGCCGGCCACATTGGTCGCTGCCAGCCCCAAAAAATAAAGTCCGGCCAGAAGAATAACAATGCCAAGTCCGGGTAAATCCATCCCGAGCCGGTCGCTGACGCGGCCCATAATGGTTTCATTAATGAATAGATATAAGAAGCGCAGGACAAAAAAGGTGATGGCGATCGGAATGACCGCCAGAAAGCCCTGAAAAATGCGGTCCCGTAAATGCAGCAGAAAAGCCTGGGCGGCGGGCTTCTTGTTTTTTGGGGCGCTCATCCCTCAACCTCCGGCAGCGGGCTGGCCGGGCCTTCCTCTTCGCGCAGAGTTTCGAGCCGTTCCGCTTCTTTCTCCCCTTCAAGAATCTGCTCGGTTTCACGCCGGGCCTCCGGATCTCCGAGACCCAGCGGCTGACTGCCGGCACGCACGGTCGAATTCAAAACCGTCTCGGCCGTGTTATCCACCAGGTTTTTCGGCATCGCGACAATGGTTTCACCGACATCAACCGTACGTTCCAGCAAACGCTTGGCCGTACCCGTGGACCCGCGCGGCTGCAGCTGAAGATAATACCGGTCCTGGTTCAAATCACGCATGGCACCCGAGACGAAATCCACAGCCCATCCGGTCAAAGTACCGATTCCGAGTGTCCACCAGCCCCACTTGGCGGTATTGATGCGGGTTGAATACCGGAAGCCTTCGCGTGAGGTGCTTGACGAAATACGAAAGTAGCGGCTTTCATAGCCTTCTTTCAGCGCTTTACAGTTATGATCCCGGCTCTGACGCAGCTTCAGGTTCCCCGGCGTCCGGACACTTTCTCCGGAACAGATCACCTCGACCTCTTCCACGTTGGATTCAAAAAAAACATTTTCCATATCATTCTGGCGGCCATAAATGGTCGCACAACCGGGGAGAAAGGCTATCAGACACAACGAGGCGATCCATTTTCTTTTCATGAGCGGACTCCTGTTTCAAGCGGTTCATAAAAGCGGATCTCGACAGGACGCGCCAGCAAACCCCGGCTCTTTTCCGCAAAATTTTTCAAATGCTCGGTCTGTAAATGCGCATCCAGCTCCGCGCGGCCGGTCCAGTTTTCATAAAATAAAAATTCGGCCGGATTTTCCCGGGACTGGTGCAGATCATACTGCAAACAGCCGTCCTCCAGAAGCGTCGGTGGAATCAAATCAAGCAGATGCTGTTTAATCGTTTCCTGATGTTCCGGCCGCGCTTCAATGCGGGCGACCACGGTAAGCTTCTTCACAAATACCTCCTCGGTTTGCTCTGAGATTCAATAGAATACCTCAAGACCTTTCGCGCGTCATCCTTTGGCTCTTGCGGAGGATGCCTCACCGCTGGCGGCCCAGCTTCAAAAGGGTTTCGGCCGGGATAAACCCTACATACTGACGGGCGATGCGCTCTCCCTGCTGATTAAAAAACAGAAGCGTTGGCAGCGCGCGGATACCGTACTGGCGGCCCATGCGGCGGACATCGGGCGACATCTGCACCGTCATATCGGCTTTGAGACGGACGAACGGCGCCAGCGCCTCGATCACCTGCGGGTCGGTAAAGGTCCAGCGCTGCAGCTGATGGCAGGGTCGGCACCAGGCCGCATAAAAATAGAGGACAACCGGTTTTCCGGCGGCCCGGGCTTCTTCCATCCGGGCATCCGAATAAGGCTCCCATTCCACCGCCTGTTTTTGGGAACCGCAGCCAGTCACCATTAACGGCAATAGCAGTATCCAGAGCAACTTTTCAGTTCGAATCCAGCTTCTCATCGGATTTCTTGCCTTCATCCCGGGACCTCAACAGGCCGGCCTTCTGAAGCAGCCAGGCCGGTCCGGCCACCAGAACGACAGGCAGCAAAAATATCAGGAAAGGTTCAATGCCGCGGTACTCCTCGAGGAAGCGCCGGACCGTATTCAAATGGCCCGCCAGAATATCCGGCAAGACCAGAATCAAGACAGCCAAAAAAGAGGCGGCGCAGAAGCCGCCCAGCCAGTTTTGCACGCGGTTCATCGGTTTTCAGTATACTTTGTAACCCTCAAAAAATCACGTATTTACGCCGATTCCAGGCCGGTTTCAATAAACCGGCACGGGAAAGTGCGAGGACCATCGAAGTCCTCGCCATTCCCGGCAGGTTTCAATAAACCGGCACGGGAAAGTGCGAGGACCATCGAAGTCCTCGCCATTCCCGCCTTTACCGCCTGAGCCGTTTCCGCTACAATAAGGGCGGTTAACGCCGCCTTGGATTCTTCCACAGAACCCAAAAACTCGAACAGCTCCTTTTCGAAAGAGAATTCGATGGATTTCAAGACAGCTTTGGGATTTGACCCGGACAAAAAAAAGCGCGCTGCCCTGGACGATGAACGAGCCATCCGGTATATCAATCTGAAGCTGGCCGCTTTGGGCCAGCCGATTTACGGCCGCAATAATGACTCGGAATTTCTTGAAATCACGCGGCCCTTTCTCAAAACCCATCAGGAAAAAAACCGTCTTCTTTCCGATTATCTCTGCCCGGCCGACTGGCGCATCCAGAGTTTCCTGGAAGATTATTTCAAAGATATCGAACATAAACATCCGATCCGCCTTCCCGTCAGCACCTTTACGCTGGACCGGCACGGCCTGGCGCGCGTCCTGTCGCTGCCGCCGGACAACGACCGTTTTGTTTCCGAATACGTAGAAAGCTACCGGGTCCGCCAGGGTATTCTCCATAATCCGCGCAGCGACCGCCGGACCACCCAGGGCGTGTTTCACATCGCCGAAGGCGGCCTGCCCGTTCCGTATGAAAAGAAGGCCGTCCCCAAAATCGCTTTTTCCCGGCTGCTGGCTCAAGCATTTCGCCCGCCCAAAGCGCTGCTCCGGCTGCCCTTTACAGCCAGCCAAAAAGAGCATGCGGAAGCCTTTGTTTCTTTACTGCTGCGCCCGACGGTCTGCCCGGAAATTCTGGGATTCACGGAAGCCAAATCCCTGGAAGTCCGTTTTCTCGTACCCGGTTCGCTGGTTTCGAATCTGGATTTTGTAGAATCGATTTTCGGTAATGCCGGCGACCCCTACCTGCCGGAAAATGACGCAGCGCTGGATACGGATCACTGGACGGGCCACTCCGGCTATGTGGTGCTGGCTCCGCATCTGGTTCATCTGACCAAAAAAGAATTAGGGCTTCCAGCCTGGGACGAAGCCACCGAGCGTCAACGCCGTGATGGCATGTGCTGGAAAAAAGAAACCGAAAAATACAATGGCGGCAAACCCTTCAAGATCACCTGCCGGGACGAACGCGGCGTCATGGTGACGCTGATCGCCGACAACTATTTCGGATACTGCAAAAAAGAGGTCAAGACCCAGATCAGTTTTTCATCCAATCTATTCGGCTTGAGCGAAGAAGAGCATGCCGGCGGAGCCACGGCCTTCCCCAGCTATGACCTCGGAGAAGAATTTCATCTCGATGATAATTTGCCAAGTAACAATCTCAGTTTTTCTGAAATGATCCGGATGTATGGTTCTCTGATGGAACTGCGTCCCGAAGGGTACGCGGTCGACCGGCGCTACCCCGAGATTTTCTATGTGCCCGAAGATGCGCACTTCAATCTGCCGAAGCGCATCATTACCTGGAAACGCGACGGGCAGGAGCAGACGATCGAATTAAGGGCCTTCCATACGTACATCCTTCCCTCGGGTTACAAGATCCAGATGGCCAAACAAAAGGGCGGCCCTTACTGGCATTTGATCGGCACGGTGGCGGAAGGAACGCTCTGCCATAAGCCTTGCACCGTTTCGGGCGGCGGAAAGTCGGAAATTTCGAAGTCGATTGCCGATGCCATGATTCAGGGCTCAATTTTTACCGCCGATTTTCACCGCGACTTCGAAACCATCGCCCAGATCATGGCGCGCGATTACAGCGACCGCTTCAAGAAAAATTTTGAGCGTCCGCGCCCAAGCCGGCCGATTCTGAGCTCCAAGCGCTCGCTCGGATCGGTCATCAAGCTGTTTACCCCCTCGGTGGAATATACGGATGAATACAACCGCTGGCTCGAATCCATCCCGCATCCCATCAAGGAGATGATTTACGTCGTCAAACGGCATTACAAACCCGAATGGGGCGATAACTGGAAAGAGCATTTCGGCGTGGACGTCATCAACGGCTACCTCGGGCATGAATTGAAATACGAAAACAAAAAGCTCGTTGCCAATTATCTGCGCGTCGGCCACGAACGCGACGGTTCCTGGCGTATTTACAAACTTCGTCAGGATTATTACCCGGCCTCCAAAATTCAGGTGGAAGACGACATTTCCGCTTCCGTCGTCGTTGCGCGGGAAGCCCTCGAAAAAGGGCTGAATCCGGATTACCAGAATAAAAGCGTCAAAATTGTCACCAATTGCGAATACCGCCTTTTCCAGCGGCCGGACGATGCCATCCACCGGGGATACGACAAGCAGGCCGAATCGGACATTGCCGGACCGAATGTCTTCCTTTCCAATTTCGAACCCATGGGACAGGAAACCGCCCGGCGCATCATTGAAGATGCGATCGGCTTTGATCAGTATTCCGAACCGGTTAAAAAGCTGTTTCAGGAATTTACCGACGAAAAGAAACCCACCTTTGTAGTTTCTTCCGCTCATCCGCGCATTGTGAATGGGAAGCCGACCAAGAATCCGCGTTACCTGCAGGACCGGCCGGATCTGATTCATCACCGCGAAAAATACATTTCCGAAGTCGGCACCCGTCTTTTCCGCCGGGCACCGATGGAGCAGCCGGTTTACTCTCCGGTCAATGCAGTGCTTCCGGGCCGCCGTAATAATCCGCCTGATTATGATGCGGGCATTCCGGCCCTTGCCGTTTACAATCCGATTCATTACCAGCAGCTGCCCGAATTTTTCATGGATTTTATCTGCAGCGTGACCGGCAAATCCCCTTCCACCACCGGATTCGGATCGGAAGGCGCTTTGACGAAAGGGCCGTTCAACGCCCTGTGGCCGACGGCAGATCTGAACAATGCGCTGGTTTCTTATATTCTGACCGGTTATCACGGATTCACTTCAGCGGCCGGCTACGTGGGCCCCAATATGCGGGTGGATCACGACATCAGCCTGCTCATTCCCGAAATCTGGTGCCGCATGACGGTGAAAGAACGGGAGCCGCGCTTCCTGATCGATAACGGTTATCTGGAAAAGCTGGAAGATTTCGATTTTGACGGAAAAAAGATCCGCGCCAGCCGGCTTGGCTACCGGATCACCATCCGTTTCGTACATCATTTCCTCGGACGCATTTTCAACAATCCGCATGCGGTTTTCAGTGAAGAAATGCTGAAACCCGAAAAGCAGGACCCGTCTCTTTTTGCGGAAGGAATTACCAATCTGGTCAAAACACAAAAGCGGGTAGCCGAGAACTACTTTGAGGACGGCAGCATTGACTCGGCTTGTCCCCCGCTGCGGGCCCTGCTTCATATTATGGTCCACGGCCATTATGAAGGAAAGGATCTGGAACATCCCGATATCCGTAAAATGTTTTCACGCGACTACCTGCTCCACAGCGAATGGTATGAAGAACGGCTCCGGGTCAAGCAGGCACGCGACGTGACTTTATGGAAACGTCACATCTGGCAGTTGGAAGAATTCCTGGAAAAAGTAAGCCATACCGATGAAATCGTCCACTTGGGCATTCATGACCGGCTGCTTCGAGCCAAGGAACAGCTGGCCCTGGCGGCTTCAACGGATTATCTCAAAAAACTGAACGGCACCATCGGCGCCGATCCGTTTCATTCGCAGTTCTCCAATTCTCCTGCAAACGAGTTGACCACCGGCGGCCGGCCGTAATCGCGCCTCCGTCCTATGGAGCTTCTCAGCAGTCTGCTTCATCACCCCGTCGGTCTTCTCTTCACCATCGTGGCGCTCGGCGTCGCCCTGGGACAAATTCCTTTCGGTCCTGTCCGTCTTGGGGGATCCGGGGTCTTGCTGGCCGGACTTGTTTTCGGGCATTACGGCTATCAACTGCCGGCTGAGATTCAAACCATCGGCGTCGTTCTTTTCGTCTACACGCTCGGGCTGCGTGCCGGTCCCTATTTTGTCACGGCTATCCGCAAATCCCGGGGCAGCTTCTTTTTTCTGGCTCTCGTCATCATCCTGTCGGCAGGCGGTCTGGCCTTTTTGTTTAAAAACTGGTTTTCCATTCCCGCTTCCATGAGTGCCGGTATCTTCGCCGGAGCCATGACGAGCACACCGGCCCTGGCCGCCGCCATGGAAACCGCACCGGACTCGCTGGCATCGGTGGGATTCGGACTGGCTTATCCCCTCGGCATCCTGGGTGTCATTCTCATGGTTCAGCTGCTTCCTGTATTATTCAAAATCAATTTAGCCCAGGAAGACCGCCGTGGGCGCGAGGAAATGAACACATCCCAAATCACCCGGCGGTGTTTCCGCGTGACCAATGAAAACCTGACCCGCGCATCGCTGGCAGAAAACCCGGTTTTTGCCGGAGAAAAATTCCGCATCGTGCGCATCAAACGCGGCCAGGAAATCCTCACGCCGCATGCTGACGAAGCGCTGAAACTTCAGGATCTGGTGCTTGTGGTCGGACCTGCGACCGACATGGAAACCATGAAGGTGCTGATCGGCGAAGAAGTTGCCCTCGAAATTCCGGAATCGGATGCCGCGCGTTCACGCTGGATTCTGATTTCGTCACGGCAGTTTTCCGGACGACGGATCGGAAATCTCGAAATCAGCCATCTGTACGGGGTGATTCTGACCCGCGTACGGCGCAGCGGCATTGAATTTGTCCCGCACAGCAACTTCGTGCTGGAAGCCGGCGATGAAGTCCGCATTTCGGGAATACCGGCCGATCTCGCCCGCTTTGAATCACTGACCGGCCGGGACCGGGAATCTCTGGAGGAAACGGACATTTTTTCGTTTGCCGCGGGGCTGGCTTTGGGCGTCCTGCTGGGATTGGTCCGCATTCCAGTTCTTCCGGAACTCAGCCTCAGTTTTGGCATCGCCGGAGGGCCCCTCATTATCGGGCTCCTGCTGGGCTATTTCGGCCGGTTTGGTCATTTGACGGCCCGCATGCCGAAAGCTGCCAAATTTGTCGTCGGAGAGCTGGGGCTTTTTTTGTTTCTCGCTGCGGCGGGCTGTGCGGCGGGTGAGCACTTTCTTGCGGTATTGCAGAATGAAGGCTGGCGTTTTATCCTCTGTGGATTTTTAATTACGGTGTTTCCGGTCTGGATGGCAGCGCTGACCGGTCACTTTCTCTTCCGCATGAATCTGCTGCTGCTACTCGGAATGATTACGGGAGGGATGACCAGCACGCCGGCTTTGGGCGTTTTGACTTCGGGGACCCGATCCGATATTCCCGCTCTGGGTTATACCGCTATTTATCCGCTCGCCGTCCTGCTAACGACGCTCGCCGCCCAGTTGCTCGTGCTGTTCTAGCTTTCGAAACCGGCGAACTCCACCTGAATCCGTGTACCGCCTGCTTCCCGGGGCTCGATTTTGAACTGCGCACCGATCAGCTCCGCACGGTACCGCATGGTTTCGATGCCCATGCCCGAAGAAACCTGGCTGGAGTCCATACCGCCGCCGTTATCTTCCACAACCACCTCATATCCGCCTTCCACTTTTCGCAGCATCACATCAATCTGCTGCGGCTTGGCATGCCGGGCGGCATTGTGCATGGCTTCCTGAACGATCCGGTACAAATGGGAAGCGGATTCCACGGAAAAATCTTCAGGCTTCATTCCTTTCTCGTGGAAGAACTGGCATTTGATGGAAAAAACTTTCTCAATATTGCCAGTTAGTTCGCGCAATGCCGAGAAAAGTCCATGCCGTTCCAGTTCGACCGGATAGGAAACCCGTGACAACCGCTTGGCTTCCTCAATGGCTTTTCTCAAATAATCGATAATTTCCCGGACTTCTTCCTCTTCTTTTTCGGAACTCGAGCGCCGCAAAAATCCATTCATCAGCAGAGAAACACCCACAAGCTTTTGCGCAAGACTGTCATGCAGATCAATGCCCAGACGTCGCTGTTCACGCTCGCTGATTTCCAGAATTTGCTTTTGAATCCGCTGCCGTTCCGTCATTTCTCTTTCCAGAGCTTCTACCGTATGGGAAAGCTGCGCGGTGCGTTCCTGCACTTTTTCTTCCAGCTGTCTCTGGGAATCCCGCAGCTGTTCTTCCATGATTTTCCGGTCATGAATATCGGAGCACGTCCCCAGCCATCCCGTTATTTTCCCGCCATATCCAATTTCCGGCACAATACGGATAATGTGCCAGCGGTAGCTTTGATCACTGGCACGCCGCAGCCGGCATTCGGCATGCGCCTCGCACTCCTTGGCGCGTGCTTTTTCCCATACCTGGCGAAAGACATCGTAGTCAGCAGGATAAAAAGCCTGACACCATCCATCGCCTGTACTCTGCTGAATCGACATCCCGGAATACAGGCTCCAGAAATGATTCAAATAATTGACGCGGCCCTCGCTGTCGGATTTCCAGATAATATGTGGAATCGCATTGGCCAGAAAGCGGTAGCGGTAAAGCCCTTTGAGCTCGGTTTCCAGCAAGCGCTTTTCATGTTCTTTCTGCTCAGCCTCGAGAAGCCGCTCTCCCTGCTCGCGGATTTTCTGGGACTTGCGGTACAGATCGACAAAAACATGCACCTTGGAGCGAAGGATATGCGGCTCAAACGGCTTGAAAAGATAGTCCACTGCGCCCGTCTGATATCCTTCATGAATCTGGGAATATTCCTTGTGGATGGCCGTAATGAAGATAATGGGGATCAGCGAATAGCGCGGGTCTTTTTTAAGATTTTTGGCCGCCTGAAAACCGTCCATGCCGGGCATCTGCACATCCATGAGGATGAGCGCAAAATCATACTCATTGACGAGTTTCAGCGCTTCCACTCCGGACGATGCTTTAATCAGCTGGTATTCCGGAGAGTCCAGGACAGCTTCCAGTGTGATCAATCCGGCGGGATTATCATCGACCAGAAGGATATGAACCTTCTTGATTCTTTCTTCCTTTAGTCCGGGAGACTGTCCTGTTGTGGGTTCCGTTATCGGCATAATGCTTGATTAGTGATCCGCAATTTTCCCGAGCGCCACTCCGATATAGCTGAGCAGTTTTTCCGGATCCACGGGCTTGGCGACATACCCGGTCGCACCCGCTTCGATACTCTGCTCCCGGTCTTCCCGCATCGCTTTTGCAGTCAGGAAAAGAATCGGCAAATTTTCAAAATCCGGGGTCCGGCGGATAATACGTGTCGCTTCCAATCCGTCCATTTCCGGCATCATCGTATCCATCAAGACAAGATCAATATCCGGATTTTCGCGCAATACCCGGATTCCTTCCTTTCCGTTTTCGGCGCTGCTAAGCTGAATTCCGCGCGGCTCCAGCACCTGCCGGATGGCAAACGTATTCCGCTTGTCATCATCGACCAGCAAAATTTTAACTCCGGAAAAATCCACATCTGCCGGAAGTGCGGGCACATCATTCTCGTCTTCCCACTTCTCATCCCGCTTGCTCATATCGGCAACTCCAGGATAACGCAGCGGCAGGAAGAGCGTAAAGGCACTTCCCCGGCCTTCTTCACTGGAAACGGCAATCACGCCACCCAGAAGGTTCGCAATTTCACGGCTGATGGTCAACCCAAGCCCCGTTCCTCCATATTTACGGCTGGTGGTTCCATCGCCCTGCTGGAAGGCTTCAAAAATAATGTCCTTTTTGTCTTCCGGAATCCCGATACCGGTATCCTGCACCGTAAAGGCAAGAATTTTTTCCCGCTTGTCCAGAGTTTCAAAATCCACAATCTCTTCCGGACGCGCTTCTTCAATTTTGAAAGAAACATGTCCCTTTTCTGTAAATTTAAAGGCGTTGGACAGCAGGTTTTTGAGAATTTGCTGCAGCCGGTTGGGGTCCGTATACAGGAAGGACGGCAATTCCACTCCGGTCGTCACGCGGAATTCCAGCGACTTGCTTTCTGCCACCGGCTGGAAAGACTGCTGCAACTGTTCGCGGATCTCACCGATAAACGTATTGCGCGGCTCGATTTTCATCCGGCCGGCTTCAACTTTGGAGAGATCCAGAATTTCATTAATCAGCGTCAACAGATCGCAGCCCGCGGCATAGACGGTCTGGGCGAACTTGACCTGTTCGGGCGAGAGATTCTTTTCTTTATTTTCAGAAAGAATCTTGGAAAGAATCAGCAAACTGTTAAGCGGTGTCCGGAGTTCATGCGACATATTGGCCAGGAACTCGGACTTGTACTTTGAAATCAAAGAAAGCTGCTCAGCTTTCTCTTCCAGCGACTGGCTGGCCAGCTCGACTTCGCGATTTTTCAGTTCGAGCAGCTTGGCTTTTTCTTCCAGTTCGTTGGCCTGCGCTTCCAGTTCCGCATTGGAACGCTTAACCTCCTGCAGCAGCTCTTCCGTTCGGGTGGTCGACGAAATCATATTGATGATAACGCCGATACCGTCGGCCAGCTGATCCAGGAAGTTCAAATGGTTGGCGCTGAATGTTTCCAGCGATGCCAGTTCGATCACGGCCTTGATCTGCCCTTCGAAATTGACCGGCAGCACCAGCACGTTGGCCGGGCGTGTTTCTCCCAGACTGGAATTGATATGAATGTAATCTTCCGGAACCTTGGTCAGCAGAATTTTCTTCTTTTCAAACGCACACTGACCGACCAGGCCTTCTTTTAATTTGTAGCGGTTGGAAAGATTCTTTCTTTCCGTAAAGCCGTAACTGGCAATCAAGCTCAGAACCGGTTCTTCCTCTTCTTCTCCGACCATGAAGAAAGTTCCGTGCTGGGCATTTACCAGCGGCGTCAATTCCGACATAATCATCTGTGACACCTGCTGGATACCACGCTGCCCCTGCATCATGCGGGAAAATTTGGCGAGGTTGGTTTTCAGCCAGTCCTCTTCCATATTCTTTTGCGTGGTTTCTTTCAGATTCGCGATCATCTGGTTAATGTTATCTTTCAGCGCGGCCACTTCCCCTTGCGCTTCGACCGTAATCGACCGGGTCAAGTCACCCTGCGTCACGGCCGTGGACACCTCGGCAATCGCGCGCACCTGACGGGTCAGGTTGTCGGCCAGCTGGTTCACGTTACCGGTCAAATCTTTCCAGGTACCGGCGGCACCGGGCACTTTGGCCTGACCGCCCAGTTTTCCTTCAATTCCTACCTCACGGGCCACCGTGGTCACCTGATCGGCAAAGGTTCCGAGAGTGTCGATCATGTTATTGATCGTTTCCGCCAGAGCGGCCACTTCACCTTTTGCCTGAATGACGAACTTCTGCCCCAAGTCACCGTTCGCGACCGCCGTCACAACTTTAATAATACTGCGCACCTGATGCGTCAGGTTACTCGCCATATCGTTCACGTTGTCGGTCAAGTCTTTCCAGATACCCGAAGCGCCGGGCACTTTCGCCTGGCCGCCCAGCTTTCCTTCAATACCCACTTCACGGGCCACCGTGGTCACCTGATCGGCAAAGGTCGCCAGCGTATCGGTCATGCTGTTAATCGTTTCTGCCAGAGCAGCGACTTCACCTTTCGCCTGAATGACGAATTTCTGGCTCAGGTCGCCGGTCGCGACCGCCGTCACAACCTTGACGATACCGCGCACCTGCTGGGTCAGGTTACTCGCCATAACGTTCACGTTATCGGTCAAGTCCTTCCAGGTTCCCGACACACCTTTCACATAGGCCTGACCGCCGAGCTTTCCTTCCGTACCCACTTCACGGGCCACACGCGTCACTTCGTCCGCGAAGGAAGAGAGCTGATCCACCATGGTATTGATGGTCGACTTCAGTTCCAGAATTTCGCCTTTCGCATCGACGGTAATTTTCTGCGACAAGTCC
>CAZGID010000044.1:0-15462 GCA_964526065.1 uncultured bacterium | reverse complement strand
TAGAGGTGCCGTCTACATAGGCCGCCTCCACTTTTTGAACGAGATAATCCACATCATACGGATCGGAATTCACTAAACCTTCACTCGTGTATGCATAAACACCGTCTTCGGTCAGAACCTCTTCCACAAAAGTGCCCGCCCCTTCATAATCACTCAAACTCGGCAGCAAACGTCCACCTGAAGGATGGGTATGAAAGAAAACGGTAATATCTCCGCTACGCGTACCTTCTTCGATCCAGCTTTTAACGGTCGCGTTCGCGCGGATTTCGCCCTTGTCACCGCTGGAAAAGAGCGCAATCTTTCCGGCCACTACGGCAACAGCCACTTCAAAATCAAGAGACAGAAGCTTCTGAAGATTTTCACGGCTCAGATCCTTAACGAGCACGGGATAGGTGAAATCTTCCGATAAGTGCGCCAAGGCATCTTCGAACTCATATTCGTCCTGAGCCCGCTCCACATGATCGGAAACTTCAAGAGCTAAATCGTCAGTGAGGAAAGTCTGGGTGGTGTCTTCTTCGTACTTATTGACGGGACTAATCACTCCTGAAAACCCGTCTTCGGCTCCCTGCTCCTGAACAAGAGGCTGATTGTAAAGCCACTGCTCCTCCGGATTTTGTGACCAGGCCGGAGGCATCACCTGATTAAAAACTAATGCACACGCTGCAAAAAACGAAATTGTCTTGCGAAACTGGAGGAAAAACGATTCAGGAGTTTTCACGAATCTTTACCACCCTTTCATTAGATTTGAGAGAGCCACTCTCTTAAGAGAAAAGCTGATTTTGTTCAGGATGCCAAAATATAACATGCACTTTACCGCATTACAAGTCTTACTAAATTATTTGATAAACATTATTTAAGACTTTATTTTGATTTTAAATAAGTTATATTTCCTGTTAATTTTTGACGATTTTTAGAATCTATTGATATAAATTGATAGAGGGGCTGCGATGCTACAAGAAGAAGATTTTCTGGATTGATGCCCTTCATCCCTTAATCCCGCCCCATTGAAGGTTGGTTCTGCAGGGAAAATTCATGATTTCTTACGTAGATGCCTACGTGAAGTATAACACTTCCCCTGCATGTAAGCGCTTACATGCTAGCAAACTCAGGCCCTATTTGTCATCAGGATTTTCCCGAAAGACACGTCAGGGGTGCGTTCCCCCGATTTCGACTTCAAAAGCCCCTTGCTGGCCGCCCGATGTGATCCCCGTCGGATGCAAAATCATCTCCAGACGGCGGACCTTCGTCTTATCAAAGTTCGAAGACAATAGCGAAGTCAAAAATTCGTAATAACGCTGCGTTGAATCCATCTGGCTTAAATAAAAAGTCTCATTGCGGCCACTCACGTCGGTCAATACAAGCCGAATGGCCCCTTCGTGAGAAGAATGGATTCCAAAGACCAGGCGGTCGAGACTGGATAAGTCTTGACCCGCAGGCTGAAACTGAATCGCAATCCCCGTCTGCGCGTCCTGCCCCAAATTGAATCCAATGCGATACTGAGTGGCACTGAGCGGCGTCAACGTGCTTCCTCCCTGAGGACTGACAACAGTGACTTGCGGATTCCCGGGTAACACGGTGACATCCCCGCTCGAAAGCGAGCCATCCGGCGATATCAAGTGAGATGGATCGATTCCCTGCGTCCGGACCGTGATCAAATCGCGAAGATGCGGCCCAGCCAGTTCCCTGTCCATAACTATCGTAATAAATTGCACACGTGAGCGGTCAAATCCCGCCGGCACGTGGGACGCCGTGAGATCCAAGCTGTAATTTCTCAGGCTTCCCTGTAAATCCAGATAAAAGAAAGCCTTTTTACCGTCGACATCCTGAACTTCAACTTTGACGCGGCTGCCGGCCGGTCCCGACAAACCAAGCGTGACATTGGCCGGCAAACTACCTAATCCCTGCGTAAAATCCAGCTGACTAAAAACGAAAGCCGTCTGCGACCCCTTCAAGTCATATAAAAATTTATATTCTTCTTGTGAAATCTGCGTCTGGGTGATGAAGCCTGGAACGCGAAATGCAACCGTATTGGCGCCCGCGGCTTTAAGTCGCGGTTCATTTGGAAGAAGTGTATGTGATGCCGTGTTGTAAGGATCACCGGACAAAACCGGTATATAGCCGAGACCGGACGTATAAACTTGAATCGTATCGCGCAAATTTCCGGCAGCGGAATTCCGGTCCATCACCAACGTTACAAATTTCACCTGCGACCGGTCAAATCCCGCCGGCACATGAGACGCATCCAGATTGAAAACATAATTTCCCGGAGTTCCGGTTAAAAGCACTTCATAAAGCGCTTTATTTCCGGCGATATCCTGCACCTCGACTTTAAGCCGGCTTCCTGCCGGTCCTTGAAGTCCCAATTCCAGCAACGAAGGCAGATTTTGAGGAGACGGAAAAACAATCTGGCTGAACGTAAATGCCGTTTGAGAACTGCGAAGATCATAGATGAATTCATAGTGGCTGGCTGAATGTTGCGTCTGGGTAATAAAACCTGGCAACCGGTTCGACGAGGTATTCCCACCGGCAGCCAGCAAACCAGGCTGCGCCGGCAATGCCGTATGTCTTCCTGTGTCAAAAACTGCCGCTTGAATTTCAGGAATAAAATCGAGCCCGGCGGTATGCACTTGAATCGTGTCCCGGAAATTGCCGTTCACCAGTTCCCGGTCCAGAACAAGTGTCAGATGACGAACATGATTCCGATCGAATGAGGCATCGCCCGTTAAATCCAGCGTATAATTCCGGTTCGCCCCCTGAAGATTCAGCCGACGCGTCAGTTTGTTTCCATTGATATCCTCAATTTCCACTTTCACCGTCACACCCGCCGGACCGTTTAGCCCCAGCACCACATTGGCCGGCAAGGCAATGCCCGCCGTATCCCACTGAATCTGGCTGAAAACAAATGCCGTACCGGAATGCCGTAGATCATAAATGAACTCATAATCCCGTTCCGAGGACTGGGTTTGCGTAATAAAGCCCGGCAAACGGTTCGGGAATGTATTACCGCCTCCCGCCAGCAATCCCGGTGCATCGGGTAAAACGGTATGCAGCGCAGCATTGTAAGCATCGCCGTTTGATGTGCTCGTAAATGGAAGACCGATCGCATCCATGACAATCGTACCGGAAGCGGAACTGGAGCCTGTCGTGACCGTATCACTGACCAGCGTCACCGCCTGAATCCGTGTTGCGTCAAAACCTGCAATACCGGCTGATTCAAGCAATGCTTTTGTAACCTTATACTTGCTTGCCGCCACCCCCAGGCTTTCGATCCGGATGGTCACTTTACGATTATTGATATCCACAAAATCCATTTTCATACGACCGCCCGTTGTTCCCGTTCCGCTGAGTCCCACAACAAAAGGCACGGTCGTATCATAAGTCTGGCTGCTAAAATTCAGCAACGCGCCGCCAAAACGCCGGAATTCAATATCCGAACCATTACTTAAATCGAAATCAAATGTCAGCTGATTTGCAGATACCTGAGTCAAATCAGGAACGGTATTCAGTGTACCGGCAACACAAGGGTCCAGTCCCGGAATCGAGCAAGGTTCCAGTTCGCCAATCGACAGTTCATACGCCGAGAAATCCGTAACGGAATCACTGGTAATTTCGGCCACGGGATCAAACGGCAAATTGCTCGTTTGAATCGATAGACTTCCACTGGCCGTCGAAGAACCGGCGGCTGTGTCATTCACCACGATCGCGACGGCTTCAATCTGACTGAAATCAAAACCGGAAACACCGGCCTGATCAAGCAGCGTCTTATTGAAAAGGTACCTGGTAAAGGTGCTTCCGTTGACAGCAGGAACCTTAACCGTAATCTTGCGGCCATTCGCATCCACAAAATCCAGAAACAGTTGACTGGTGCCTGTTCCTTTAAAACCAAGTATCAAATTGCCGGTATTCATATTAAATGGCGCGTTTTCAAAATTCAAAAGAGAACCGCCAAAACGCCGGAAGCCATTATCGGAACCATTCGACAAATTAAACGTCAAATCAATCTGATCCTTTGTCGGCTGGCTGAAAGAAGGAATGGTATTGAGAGTTCCCTGACAAGGATCTTGCCCGATCACAGCGCAGGGTTCCAATTCACCGGCAGAAGGCCGGTAGGTTCCGAGATCCGTCACGGAAGAAGCGGTCGACGTGGCCACGGGCACATAGGCAATATTCATCGTTCGCACTTCTACCCGGCCCGCAGCGGCTGTCGAACCTGCCGTCCCATCGTTCACGACGATCGCAACCGCCTTGATTTGCGTCGCATCAAATCCGGATACGCCTGCCGAATCCAGCAGCGTTTTCGAAAACAAATATTTCGTAAAGCTGCTCCCGTTTAGATTCAGTACGCGCACCGTCACCTTGCGGTCATTGACGTCCACAAAATCAACAGCCAGTGCATTTGTCCCAGTGGCCCGAAAGCCCAGTACCAGCCCGCTCGTCGTGTCCAACGGACTGCCGTCAAAATTCAGCAAGGCCCCTCCAAAGCGCCGGAATCCGGCATCGGAGCCATTGCTCAAGTTATAATCAAATTGAAAAGCATCTTTGGACGTCTGCAGAAATGCCGGAACCGTATTCAAAGTTCCCTGGCACGGGTCCTGACCAATTACGGCACAAGGCTCCAATTCGCCAGCATTCGGACGATAAGGACTGAGATCCGTCTCCGCCAGACTTGTCACCGGAGCCGCCGGTGTAAAAGCAATATTCTGGGTAAACACTTCGACATTGCCGGTGGCACTTGCCGATCCGGTCACGGTGTCATTAATGACGATCGCAATGGCTTTGATCCGCGTTCCATCAAATCCTGCAATCCCGGAGGCATCCAACAGCGCTTTCGTGATCTTGAATTTCTTAATCGAGGAACCAGAAAGGTTCAAAATTCGGACTGTCACCTTCCGGTCATTCACGTCGACAAAATCCAGGTTTAATGACGTCGCAGCCGAAGCGCGGAACCCGAGGACCAGTCCAGTCGTCGTATCAAGCAGATTATTTTCAAAATTCAGCAGCGCGCCACCGAAGCGCCGGAAACCGGTATCGGAGCCGTTCGCCAGATTATAGGTAAAGTCAAAAGCATCTTTGGTGGGCTGATTGAAGCTCGTCACGGTATTGAGTGTTGCCTGACAGGGTGATTGCCCGATCACCGCACACGGCTCCAGTTCGCCGGCCGCCGGCCGCTTCGCTCCGAGATCCGTCAGAGGCTCGCTTGTTTCCGGAGCAATCGGATCAAAGGCCAACCCCATGGTTTGAACCGCAATATTTCCCGCTGCGGTTTTGGAACCTGCCGCCTGATCGTTCATTACCAAGGCAATGGATTTGATTTGAGTGAAGTCAAATCCGGGAATTCCCGCTTTCTCCAGCAGTGTCCAGTGAAAGAAATATTTTTTGAAAGCACTGGAACTAAGATTTGTAACCCGAACCGTCACCTTCTTGTTATTGACGTCGACAAAATCCATTCTCATTTCCGAGGTGCCGCTCGCTTTGAACCCCATCACCAGATGATTATTGAGAAGATCCAGCGGATTGTTTTCAAAATTCAAAAGCGTCCCTCCAAAACGCCGGAACCCGTCATCTGAACCATTCGCCAGATTAAAATCAAAATTAAATTCATTTCTCGAGGTCTGATTAAAGGAAGGAACCGTGTTCAAAGTCGCCTGACAGGGATCCTGCCCGATCACAGCACAGGGTTCCAGCACACCCACCGGAGGACGGCGTGAACTCAAATCCGTAACACCAATGGTGGTTTCATCGGCCACCGGAAAGAATCGCATACCACCGGTCCAGATATTCAGAGTTCCGGAAGCCGTAGCAGAACCTGTCGTTTGATCGCTGATGACAAAAGCAATATTTTTGATCTGGTCCACCTTGAATCCGGACACTCCGGCGGAGTCAAGCAACGCTTTATTGAAGAGCCAGCCGCGATGCGCCTGCGACAAGATACCGATTACCTGCACCGTGATCTTGCGGCCATCGACATCCACAAAATCCACGTGAATCCGGTTGTTGAGGCCAGCCCCCTCAAACGCCATCACAAGATCAGAGCCGGCCAGATTCAAAAGCTTGTCATCTTCGAAAGTCAGCAAGGCACCGCCGAAACGACGGCCGCCGGAGGCCTGACCATTCGCCAGATTAAAATCAAGATCAATAAAATCCTTACTCGTCTGTTCATACCGTGTAATCGTGTTCAAGGTACCGGAGGTACATGGGCTCTGGCCAATGGCAGAACAAGGTTCAAGTTCTCCGGCCGAAGGCTGAAGATGCGCCAAGTTGGTCGGGGACGAGGCAGTTGTCGTCGCAATCGGTTTGAACTCAATATTCATGGTTTGGATGGACAGAGATCCGGAAGCCGTGCTGGATCCCGTCGCATTATCATTCACCACAACCGCGACGGCCTTGATTTGGGAAAAGTCAAAACCGGAAATACCCCCCTGTTCCAGCAAGGTCCGGTTAAACAGATATTTGGTGAAGGAAGTCCCGTTTACCGACGGGATATTGACGGTAATCTTCCTATCATTGACGTCCACAAAATCAACAAAAAGCTGGCTGGTCCCCGCACCTTTAAAACCAAGGACCAGAGAGCTGTTATCCAGATTAAACGGAGCCTGTTCAAAATTCAGCAGCGAACCGCCAAAACGACGAAAACCGCTGTCGGATCCGTTGCCCAGATTAAAAGTCAGATCGATCTGATCTTTGCTGGGCTGATTAAAACTGGGCACCGTATCGAGCGTTCCCTGGCAGGGGTCCTGATTAATCACAGCGCAAGGTTCGAGAGCTCCGGCCGTCGGCCGATGAGCGCTTAAATCCGTAACAGGATTCGTCGTCACAGTTGCCACAGGGACAAACGAGAGCCCCTTGGTATTAATATCGATACGACCCGTGGCTGTCTTCGAGCCCGTCGCCTGATCATTCACCACAATGGCAACGGCTTTAATGCTGGAAAAATCGAAATTGGTGATTCCAGAAGTAAGAAGAAATCCTTTTGAAAAAAGATAGTTACTGAAGCCCGCCGTCAAATCATTGACCTGGACGGTAATTTTGCGGTCGCTCGTATCCACGAAATCCAGATACATGGTGCTGGTTCCTGTCGATTTAAAGCCGAGCACCATGAATTCAGATTCCATATTGAACGGGTTTGTCTCAAAGTTCAGCAGAGCGCCGCCGAAGCGGCGGAATCCGGTGTCGGCCCCATTCGCAAGGTTGTAATCAAACCGGACACTGCCCGACCCGCTCTGAACAAAAACAGGAACCGTATCCAGCGTGCCGCTGCAAGGATCCTGATTAATCACGGCACACGGTTCCAGCGGTCCGGCCGTTGGACGGTACGCGGAAAGATCGGTGGGCTCCAGACTGATTTTGGAAGCCGACGGAATGAAGAAAATATTTTGCGTCTGCATCTCCACCGTGCCGGTCGCATTGACCGATCCGGTAGCAATATCATTCACCACAACAGAAACGGCAGTAATTTGCGTAAAGTCAAAGCCTGTTACTCCCGCCTGTTCAAGAAGCGATTTATTGAACAGAAATTTTTTGAAGGAAGCACTGCTTAAGCCATTCACACGCACGGTAATCTGTTTATTGTTCACGTCCACAAAATCGAGAAAGAGGGTTGATGTCCCGGCTGAGCGGAATCCAAGGACCAGGCTGGAATTGTTCATATTGAAGGGACTGCTTTCAAAATTGAACAAAGCGCCGCCAAAACGCCGGAAGCCTGCATCCGAGCCATTCGCCAAATTGAAATTAAAAATGACTTCATCCTTGTTTGGCTGAGTAAACGAGCTCACGGTATTTAAAGTCGCCTGACAAGGATTTTGATTAATTACCGCGCACGGTTCCAGTTCACCCACCGGCGGCCGCTGAGCGGCCAGGTTTGTAACCGCCTGGGTGGTCTCCGTGGCAACGGGAACATAAGCCGTGCCCCGTGTCAAAACGTCGATGCGTCCCGTGGCCGAAGCAGAACCTGCTGTAATATCATTGACCACCAATGCCACCGCTTTTATTTGACTAAAATCAAACCCGGTTATCCCCGCCGATTCCAGCAGCGCTTTGGAGAATAAATAGTTCCGGAAACTGCCGGATACCATGGAATTGACCTGAACCGTAATTTTCTTGTCATTGACGTCTACGAAATCGACAAAAAGATTGGGAGAATTATTGGACTTGAGACCCAGAATCAAAGGATTATTCTGAATATTAAACGGGCTGTTTTCAAAATTCAGCAAGGCCCCGCCGAAACGCCGGAAGCCCGTATCCGATCCATTTCCCAGGTTATAGGTGAAATTAAAATTATCCGAATTCACCTGATTAAATGCCGTGATTGTGTTCAATGTTCCCTGACAGGGATCCTGATTGATCACCGCACATGGCTCCAGTTCACCTACCCCGGGACGCGAAGCCGAAAGGTCCGTTGGCGCCGCAACCGTCGTCGACGCCACGGGAATAAAAAAGATATTACTGGTTTGAAGACTCAGTGAACCGGAAGCCGTCGCAGAACCGGCCGTCACATCATTCACCACAATCGCAATGGCTTTGATGTTGGAATAGTCGAATCCGGAAATGCCGGCTTGTGTGAGAAGCTGCGTATTGAAAAGGTAGCGGGTAAATGACGAGGCATTGATTGCGGGAACACGAACCGTAATTTTTTTGTCATTAACATCCACGAAATCAACACTCAGCGCTGATGTGCCGCTTCCCTTGAATCCAAGCACGATCTGCGCTCCCCCATTCAGATTGAGCGGCTGGTTTTCAAAATTCAAAAGCGTTCCGCCAAAACGCCGAAATCCCGTATCGGAGCCATTGCCAAGATTAAAATTAAGATTCACCGTATCCTTGTCCGGCTGGCTGAAGGAAGTAACGGTATCCAAAGTCCCCTGACAAGGCGTCTGATTGATCACCGCACAAGGCTCCAGGGCTCCAGCCGTTGGACGGTAAAAACTCAAATCTGTGACCGGATCTGTCGTGGTCGCTGCCACCGGAGTAAATGCAATATTTGCCGTTTTAATTGATATGGAGCCGGACGCTGTTTTAGAACCGGCTGCCGTGTCATTGACCACGATGGCAACGGCCTTTACCTGAGAATAATCAAACCCCAGAATACCCGACTGCTGCAGCAGCGACGGACTGAACAAATAATTTGTATAACTAGATCCATTAATGGCGGGAATACGCACGGTAATCTTCTTGTCATTTACGTCCACAAAATCCACGAAAAGCTGTGAAGTCCCCGACCCCTTGAATCCCAGAACCAGCGCATGGGTATTCAATGTGAATGGGGCATTTTCAAAATTAAAGAGAGTTCCGCCGAACCGGCGAAATCCCGTATCCGAACCATTTCCGAGATTGAAATTCATGTTGATGGTGTTGCGGTCGGGCTGGCTGAATGAAGTAATTGTATTCAAAGTCCCCTGACATGGAGTCTGATTAATAACGGCACAAGGCTCAAGTTCGCCGGCCGAAGGCCGGAAAGACGCCAGGTCCGTAACGGAGGCAATGGTAGTCTGAGCAACCGGGATATAAGCAAGGCCCGCGGTCCGCATTTCTACGGTTCCGGACGCCGTGGTGGAACCGGCCACATTGTCATTCACCACAATAGCAATGGCTTTGATGTTAGCCACATTAAATCCGGCAATTCCGGCTGAATTAAGCAAAGCCGCACTGAAGCGATAATGCTGAAAGGCTGCGGCACTCAGGCCGGTCACTCGCGTGGTTACCTTGTTATCATTGCCATCCACAAATTCAACATTGATTGTCGCCGTGCCGGAAACTTTGAAACCCAAAATTAGATCGGCGGATGAAAGATTGAGCGCATCGTCACCAAAATTTATGAGACTGCCTCCGAAACGGCGGAACCCGCTGTCCGATCCGTTTCCAAGGTTGTAATTAAACGCCACTTGCGTGTGGTCCGCCTGATTAAAAGACGTAACGGTATTCAAGGTTCCCTGACAAGGATCCTGGCCGATTACAGCGCACGGTTCCAGTTCACCGACGCTGGGCTGAACACCAAAGTCACGGAAGTCCGTTACCGCAGAACCTGTTTGCGGCGCCACGGGATCGACCTTAAGCCCATTTGTCAGAATCCCGATGCTGCCGGCGGCCGTTGGCGCTGTGACTTGATCATTGACGACAATGGCGACGGCCTTGATTCGTGTGCCGTCGAATCCCGGAACACCTGCCAGCTCAAAAAGCGATTTATTGAAAAGATAGTAGCGAAGTGTACTCGAGAGCCCCTGAACGCGAACCGTTACTTTGCGGTCATTCACATCCACAAAATCCAGCTTGATTTCGCTTGTCCCGGTAGCCGTAAGCCCCAGCTTGAAACCAGAGTCCGCATTCAGGTTATTGTTTTCAAAATTCAGCAGCGCCCCGCCGAATCGGCGAAAACCGGCATCACTGCCATTGCCAAGATTAAAATTAAGCGCAATCGTGTCGTCGTTGGGGACTGAAAAGGAAGTCACCGTATTCAAAGTGGATTGACACGGATCCTGGCCAATCACAGCACAGGGCTCTAACTCCCCGGCACTTGGACGCAGAGTCGTTACATCGGTGGCCGGCCCCGTGGTGACCGGCGCAATCGGCTCATAATGCAATCCGGAAGTGAACAATTCAAAAGAGCCGACAGATAAAGGGCTTCCTGTCGCCTGGTCATTGATCACAATGGCGATCGCTTTGATCCGGGTCCCGTCGAACCCCGGCACGTTCACGAGATCAAGAAGCGCTTTATTAATTGAATAATTGCGAGTGACCGAAGCGCTCAAGTTCGTGACTGCGACTGTCACCTTCTTGTCATTCACATCGACGAAATCAAGAAACAGCTTACTCGTTCCGGTAGCCTTAAATCCCAACACAACACCGTTCGTCGTATCCAGCGGGTTATTCTCAAAGTTCAACAACGCACCGCCAAAACGGCGATTGTCATCGGCCCCCTGCGACAAATCAAAATCCACCAGCGCCTGCGCATGACTGTATTGCAACAGCCGCTTGACCGTATTCAAGGTACCCGGGCAGGGCGTCTTGGTGGGATCGGAACAGGGCTCCAGTTCTCCCAGAGTCGGCTGCCGGGAAGCAAAAGACGTCACAGCGGATGCTGTCACAGGCGCTTCAGGAACAAACGAAAAATTTCCCCAGTCGACGTTCAACCGCTGATTACTGCCGGCCCCCTTGTGTAAAAAGGCGATCACTTTAATCCGTGTCAGATCGATACCAAAGACGGTTTCCAATTCATTAAAAATCGCCTGATTCAGCGACCATTTTTTTCCAAAATTCTGAATTCCCTGCAACCGCACTTTCGCTTTTCGATCCAGATGATCGGTGAATTCCAGGAATACTTCCGACACGCTGCTGCCACCGTTATCCAGGCGAAATACCATGCCGTTTGGATCCGGAAAAGTCGACTTCACATTAATGCTTTCCACGGCGCCCGTATTGTCGTCATCATAATTCATAAAAACGCCGCCGAAAGACGCCGAACCGGCACCGTTATAGGTCGACGTGAAGAAAGTAGCCGAAGGCTGATTGACCGTCGTACTGGATCCGTCCGAACTGGCAAAACCCGTCGGCGTCACGCGGCCGCCCGAACTGGTCTCCGGCAAAGGTGTAATCGCAAAGCTGTCCGGATTCGGCACGGCGAGCACGTCGGGATCTTTCAGGAAATTTCCCCAATCCACATTCAGCCGCTTTCCAAAACCTGAGCCGGTCAGAACCAGCGCGACGGTTTTGATCTGCGTCATATTAATTCCGTTGTTGGCCTCCAGTTCATCCATTACAGCGCGCGTGATGACCCACTTTTTTCCGAAATTCTGAATTCCCGTCAAACGGATCTTCCCTTTGCGGTTCGACGCATCCGTAAATTCCAGAAACGCTTCCGACAGGCTGGTTCCGCCATTATCTAACTGAAGCACAAGTCCATTCGGATCCGGAAAAAGCGATTCAATGTTTATTGTCTCCGCCGTTCCCGTGTCCGGGTTGTCATAGTTCATAAAAATACCGCCGAAAGAATTGGCACCGGCGCCGTCATAGCGGACGGAGACAAAGGTCGATGAAATCACATCCACGTTTGTACTGGTGCCGTCCGTACTCGCAAAACCAACGGCCTCAACACGCCGGTTCGCCGCTGTTTTAGGCAAAGGCGTAATGGTATAACTCGAGGGATTGGAAACCGCAGGTACCTGCGGCTCAAAGTAGAAATTTCCCCAGTCGACATTCACATAACCATTCTTATTTCCCTCAATAACAAGTGCAAACGAACGGATGCGAGTCAGATCAATTTTATCGAAGTGAGTCGACTTGATATGCCACACTTTTCCAAAATTCTGAATATTCTGAAGATAAACTTTATCCTTGTTCCCGTTAATATCCGTCATTTCGAAAACGATTTCGTTAATGCCGGTCCCGCCGTTATCCAGCCGCAGATTCAACCCCGTGCTGAATAGCGTATTAAAATTAATCGTTTCTATAGCAGGCGTATTTCCATTGTGATAATCCAAAGCGATCCCGCCATACCCGGATGAGCCCGAAGAATAGTTCAACCGGATAAAAGTGGAAGAAAACTGATTGACCGTAAAAGAGGCATTATTCGAGAAAGGAAGTGGCGTTACCCGTTCCCCTGTACTATTGTTAGGAATCGGAGTAATCGGAAAGGAGGAAGGATTCGAAACCGCTTCCAGCTTCGGATTAAATTCCAACCCGCCGGTAATAATGTCAAAATATCCAGTCCCGGGATGTGTCGGTTGCTGGGAGCCGGAAAAAACAATTTCTTTGATAGCGGAAAAATTTACGCCGGGGAAATCTGATTTGCTGAACGTATAGTAATTATAGGAAGAAAAAACATTAATGGTCTTTTTCACGGCGAAATTATTGACATCTTTAAATTCGACGTCCACGGAAGTAAAACATTGCGCGCCGCAGCAAAGCGCATCACAGCGCGAATTGGAACGAATTTGAAAGGTGAAGGCAGAAAAACCGTTCAGGTTCTGGGGCCCCTCGGGACTGGCACCAAAGTTAATGACGGCGCCCTGATAACCTCCTCCGGACACATTGAAATCAAAACGGAAATACGAGGTCGATTGGGGCTGGTCATTCCACTGGGAAAGAAAAGGTGCTCCGCCGCCATTGAAAAACCCCAGAACCGGATGGCCGGGAAAAACCGTCGGCGAGGAGGAACGAAAAATAGTATCGTCATCCCGCCGATTTTGCTCATCCATAAGAGCAATAAACCGGTTCAGCAAATCACGAGCCTCTTTTGAAGACATATCGGCGTCGTAGCGGGAAGCAATTTCTTCGGTCAGCCGCGAAAAATTAAAAGGCTCGGTATTCTGAAGTCCCTGACGGCTGTAGGCGTAAATGCCGTCCTCACTGATCAAATATTCTGTGGCCTCTCCCGCCTGCTGATAATCCAGCGTACTTGGCAGCAGCGCCTCGCCTCGAGGATGGGTATGGGCGATTAATTCCGCTTCTTCCAAAAGGGATTTCACCGGCGGAATCACGCGAATTTCCTTTTTATCGCCACTGGTAAAGAGAACTGTTTTGCCACGCACAATGGCAATCCCGACCTCGAAGTCGAGATCCAACAGACGCTTCAGATTTTGATCGGATAAATTTTTGACAAGAACCGCCGAAGCATAATCCGGAGATAAGTGCGCCACGGCATCTTCGAAATCATATTCTTCCGCATCCAGTTCCCGGTGTTCAGAAGCTTCCAGATGGAGGGAATCTTCCAGGAACTGCTCGCTGGCCGTTTCTTCGTCCGGATAATTTTCGATCGGTCCAATGATGCCCGAAAAATTTTCAGACGAAATTTCAGGCTGGGCGGCGGAAAGTGCTGCCGGGTCTTCCTGCGGCCAGGAATCGACCGCGCTGTACCCATGAGGCAGGCACTGCGTGGCAAGAAAGATGCAAACGGTGAGAGAGGCTAGAAAACGGCGTACGATAGGTTGCTTGATGAGCATCCGGCCGGTATCTCCCTGAGGTCATTTTCCGGACAAAAAAGGACTTTCTGTCAGGAGTGTTTAAAAGTTACCATTCCATTCACCTAAAGTCAAGCCGGGACGGGCCCATCTAACTCCAGTACACACAAGGAGATAGGTCTTAGTTAAAAAATTTAGTAAGACGGCCTAAAAGCAAGTTTTTACTAATCGCTGCTATTTAAAGATAAAAGAAAATGCCCGGAGCCAGACTTGAACTGGCACAGGAGGTTAAATTCCCGACGGATTTTAAGTCCGTTGCGTCTGCCGATTCCGCCATCCGGGCAGGATTGGAGGGATAAGTGGAGGCGCGAGGCGGAATCGAACCGCCGATACAGGTTTTGCAGACCCGTGCATTACCACTTTGCTATCGCGCCCTGAAACCCGCGAATCAGCGTAAATATTGAAGTTCTTCCCCAGTCGCCGGATCGTACTGATAGCGTTCCGGAAAGGTTTGACCTGTTCGGGGATTGTATTTGGTATGGATTTCCTGACGGGCCTGCGGCGGCGGCGTATAGGCCTGTTGAGCCTGATAACCGGCTGGTTGCGGCGCATACTGCCCCTGGTACTGCTGCTGCATCATCTCCTGCCGCAGTTCCTGTTTTACGGATTCTTTCTGTCGGCGGGCCGATTCTCCCATCAGCGCCCCGGCCAGAGCTCCGGCACCGGCGCCAATCGCCGTCCCTGCTCCGGCATGACCGGTTTGATTTCCGATGATGGCTCCCAAGCCCGCGCCGAGAGCACCGCCACTCAGTGCACCCGTTTCACGTTCGGAAAGTCCTCCTACCTCGGTGGCACATCCTGTAAAGGCCACGGAAATAATCAATCCTGCCGCCACTAAATTAAAAAAACGATCCATTTTTTCCTCCTCAGCCGAAGCTGTTCATTTTTTTATATAAAAACATCAAAATTTATTATAGCAATTTTTAATCCTGACGGTACCGTTTTTTTGCCAGCGTTTCCATCCATTTCAGGATTTTTTTTGCCAAAACACTCTTTCCGGTTTTCTTCAAAACAACGGCCGATTCTCCGGCCGGAATCAAAGCAATTTGCACCCGGCGGCTTCCAAAGGGAATATGTTTCGGTGTCAGTTCATTGGCTACGATGCCATCCAGATTTTTTCGTCGGCATTTCTGTGCGGCGCGCCGAAGCCAATCCTGTGTCTCGAGACAAAACCCGATGACCAGCCGGTCCCCCTTGCGAGAGGCTAATCCTGCGACAATATCTTCAGTCGGCCGTAAATCAATCCGGAGTTTTCCCCCGCGACGGATTTTAGATGCTTTTACCTGAATCGGTCGGTAATCACAAACAGCTGCCGTCATAATTAAAGCATCATGCCGAAAAAACTCTTTGCGGCAGGCCTGTGCCAATTCTTTCGCCGATTCAATTGAAATCAATCGAATCCCTGCCGGTTGCGCCAATGCCACAGGACCGCTGATTAATGTAACCGCATAGCCTTGTTCCCGGGCTGCAACCGCCAGCGCATATCCCATTTCACCGGTCGAAAGATTGGAAA
>CAZGID010000043.1:0-15469 GCA_964526065.1 uncultured bacterium | reverse complement strand
CGCGCTGCCGGGTGGAGTATGTGCCTCCGCCCAAACGGTTCAAAATTCTTTTGATCGATGATGATTTTGATTTGAGCCGTGAACTCAAGCAGCGACTGGAAGGAACCCTGTATTTCGAAGTCGCCACCGCTTTTGACGGCGCCAACGGTTTCGAAAAAATCAGTTACGAAAAACCTCAGCTGATTCTCCTGGACGTTGTTATGCCGAGGCTGAACGGGCCGGGCTTTGTCCGAAAACTGCGCTTTTGTGAAGACCCCGCGATCCGTGATCTTCCGGTGCTGGTGCTGGCCGGCAAGCCCAATATGGAAAAATTTTTCGAAGCCGGTGATATTCAGGGGTTCTTTGTCAAACCCATTCAGCTGCGCGAATTATTCCCCGCCATTAAAAATATTTTGGGTATTCGGAAAGCCGCCTGACTTTTCTTCTGTCCTCGCTTCCTGTTCCGGCATAAAATCCGCAGTGTGATGCCGCGTAAAATCCTGATCCTCCTTTTTTCTGTCGGTATTTGTGGATGTGCCCGGCTTTTCGGCTGGGACATTCACGCACCGGGACTGCTCTCCGAAGGTTTTTATCAGCATGTAGCTGTGGAAAAGGCGGCCGTTGCCCTCTATCTCATGCCGGGCACCGAAGCCTATGTCGCGCGGGACCGCGGTTCGCGCTGGGCTGACCCGCAGACGTTTTATATCGGGGAAGCCGCGGCACCGATTTTGATCGAGGCTTTTCAGGCGGCATTTGAACGATTTGCTTTTGTGGAGGAAGAACCGACAGCCGCCGTTTTGCAACGGCATGGATTCGACTATCTGGTAGCCGTTCGCATCGGCGGTTTCCGAAACCGCGTGACGCTCAAAAGCCAGCGCGTGATTCTGGAACTGGAAGCCGAGGTGTATAATAAAGACCTGATGCGGGTGGCGCATTTCAAGAGCCGGGGCATGAGCGAAGCCTTTCGCGTCTTTGCCAAAAAAGGCGGGCCCGAAGTCAATCTGAATGCGGCCATCGAAAATGCCGTTGTTTCCATGATTTATTTCCTGCAGGAAAATTTAAGGAACCGGGTATGGGAAAATTCCTGATTTTATGGCTGCTGATGCTGGGCGTTGCGGCGGAGATTTGCCGGGCGGATGAGGTGGTGCCGGTGACGCCATTTCGGACGGTTGAGCGCATTCATCCCAAAACAGGAAAACCCTATGTCACGCTCACACCGGAACCCTCCCGCCCCGATCCTCTGGAGCGTCAGCATTCGCGATACCGCCGGCCGGATTACCGCATGCTGAAAGCGGACAGTTTCCGGGGAGAAATCGATTATGACGGGCCTTCAAGCGACCGCACCAAGATTTACGTTTTTGCCGGCGCCGTCGCTACGGCCGGAACCGTCGGCGGTATTGTTCTGGCTCCGGCTGCAGCGGCTTCATCCGGAGGCGCGGCCGGGGGTGCCGGCGGTTATCTGGCAGCCGGCAGTGCCTTGAGCGCGGGCTCCGTGGCGGCCGGGCTGAAAGCCACGGGTTATGGCGGCGAAGAACGCGCCGATTTTGTGCAGGAGTCCGGCGCCTGGCTTGTTCCGGATGAACCTGAGGCGGCATCATGAAGAGCTTGGTTTTAGGGCTGGTGCTGCTGGCCACGGCCAATATCCAGATCGGTTCCGATCCCGACTACGGCGAATATTTCAGCGGCATCATCCGGAAAGCCGCCATGCGCCTCCAGGAAGTGGGCGAGAACCGGCCGCTGAAACTGCATCACTGGAATGAATCCCTGAAAAAAACGGCGGAAGCGGTTCGTCTCATGGCGACGCGGGGAAGCGTGGAATCCATGGAAGAACGGCTTGAGGAAGCCCGCGAGGCTTACCCGGGCAACAGTTTTGCCATCCTGCTGCAGGCGATATTGAAAAACGCGCGTGGAGATGAGGAAGAAGCGAACCGATTGTTTGAGTCGTTTCTGCTGGAAAGCCGGAAATTTACCGAGCTGGAAGAAACGTTTTTGCACTGGGGTGAATTTCACATGCTGCGGCGCACCGTTTTCGGAATTCTGCGTTCCCGCGGCGTTTCGTTTGAAGGCCGGGAACAGGAAATCCAGGCCTACATTCCCTATGAAGAATTTTTTAAATATATTATGGATCCCGGACGCGAAGACTGGATGATGAACGTGGCGCTGGTGCTGCTGATTGTCGGCGGGGCCGTGCTGCTCGGTGTCTCCGGGCTCATGGGAGTCGATCTGGGCGCATCCCCGGCCAGCAGTTTTGTGACGATGTACGTTGTCGTCTGGATTGCCTATGCGATCTGGATTCTGGATTTGGCGTTCGGGCTTCCGTTTGGGTTATCGCGCATGTCGGTGGTGCCGCTGCTGCTGGCGGCAGGCGCCATGGTGATTCTGACGCTGGATCTCGCGGCTTTCTGGAGCGAAAGCAGGCGGCCGCTGGAAGAAGGTTACAAAAAATGCCCGCATTGCGGCGCCATCATCGTCGAGCTGTCGACGGAGTGTCTTCATTGCCGGAAAAAGGTTTGAAACTTTATCTCGCTTCCCAGTCGGCGCGGCGGCATGAACTGCTACACCGGATGAAGATTACCTTTCATGTCGTGGCCTCCGGCTACCGGGAACGCATGTTCCGCCACCTGGCGCCGGAAGCGCTGGTGCTGCGCCATGCGCGCGGTAAAGCGCGTGAAGCGCGGCTCCCGGCCGGGGCCCGTTTTGTCATGGGGGCCGATACGGTGGTTTATCACGACAACCGCGTCTTTGGAAAGCCACGGAGCCGGCGCGAAGCCCGCGAAATGCTCGGGCGGTTGTCCGGTAAAACCCACCGCGTCTTTACGGGGATTGTGCTGGAAGACCGACATCTGGAAATCCGTCTGGAAGAAGTGGACTGCACGCACGTAACTTTCCGGAAATTAAAAGCCGCCGAAATCGAGGCTTACCTGGATTGCATCAACCCTTTCGACAAGGCCGGCAGTTATGCCATTCAGGAAGGGCCGCGGATTGTGAGCCGGTACGACGGTTCGTATTCGAATGTTATCGGGCTGCCGGTGGAGCGGCTGCGGAAAATGCTGCGCCGGATCAAGCCGGCGGCCGGTCGCCGAACGCGTCGATAAGCTCCATCAGTTCCGCCGCGCTCTGGCAGTGATTGACGCGGTTGCGGAATTCGGCCGCGCCCGGAAGGTTCTTGAAGTACCAGCAGGCGATTTTGCGGGCCCGCAGGACGGCCATCTTTTCTCCCTCGAACTCGATTTCATAGCGGATATGCATGCGAAGGGCCGCTTTGCGCTCGGCCAGATCCGGTTCGGTCGAAGGTTCACCGCCCGCCAGGACCGATTCAATCGACCGGTAAATCCACGGATTGCCCATGGCCCCGCGGCCGATCATCACGCCGTCGCATCCGCTGACGGCCAGGAGCCGGCGCGCATCATCGCCGGTCACGACATCGCCATTGCCGATGACCGGAATTTTGAGGGCCTTTTTGACTTTGCCGATGGCCTCCCAGTCGGCCGTGCCGGAATATCCTTGTACGCGTGTGCGGCCATGAACCGTGACAGCCGAAAACCCGGCGTCTTCGGCCATGCGGGAAATTTGAACGGCTTCATCTCCCGAAGGATCCGAGAATCCTTTGCGCATTTTGACCGTGACCGGAATTTTGCGGACTTTGCGCACCACTTCGCGGAAAATTTTTTCTGCCTTCTCCGGCGCGGCGAGCAGGGCCGAACCGCCGCCCGGTGAAACGATTTTCGGCACCGGGCATCCCAGATTCAGATCCAGCAGATCAAACCCCATTTCCTCGATAATGGCGGCCGCTTCTCCCATCACGCCGGGATCGCAGCCGACGAGCTGGGCGCCGAGCGGCCGGTCCTCGGGCAGTGATTTCAGAAGGTCCATGGTTTTACGGGTATTCCGGACCAACGCCTCGGAAGACACCATTTCCAGAAAGGCGAATTTCATGCCGTAATGGCGGGCCGTCATGCGGAAAGCCAGGTCGGTGCAGCCGGCCAGAGGCGACTGAAGGACCTGGGTGGGCAGCGTGTAGTTGGAGAGCTGGATCATGGGGGTATTCTACCTGAGGAACGTCTTCCGGCCAACCAGACGGCCTAATCTTCCGTGTGGGGGTGGCTCAGGCGGATAATGCGGTCGATGAGCTGGGGATAGGTGAGGCCGGATTTCATCCCCGACTGCCCGAAGTCTTCCCATTCTGCCAGAATGGGATTCGGGTTCGCTTCAATGAAGACAATATCCCCGGCCGGCGTGAGCCGCAGGTCCAGCCGGGCGTAACCGGAAATGGAGAGCAGCCGGTAAACCTTTTTGCTGAGCTTCTCGATTTTTTCTTTGATTCCGGCGGCCAAAGGCCCCGCAAACTGATTGCGGATGCCCCAGCGCTTGCGGTACGCTTCATCCCACTTGGCTTTAAACGTGGCAATCTTGGGTTCTTCTTCCGGCACTTCGCCGAAAACCAGTTCCCGCAGCGGCAGCACCTCCAGCCGTTCATTCCCGATGACGCTCACATAAAGCTCACGGCCTTCTATATATTCCTCGGCAATGGCGTCCTGATCCAGCTGCTCGTGAATGAACCGCACGCGTTCGCGAAACTGTTCGTCGTTTTCGACGAAAGATGCCTGAGAGATTCCATAAGAGGCTTCTTCGCTGAGCGGTTTGATCAGAATCGGAAAATCGAGACGCTTTAACCGGTGAATCGTTTTCCGGCGCAGCAGGATCTGGAAATCCGGGACGCGGATACGATGAAAGCTGAGAATTTCCTTGGAAAGGCCCTTGTTCTTGCAGAGCGTCAGCCCGGTGGGGCCGCATCCGGTAAACGGAATCTGCATGAGTTTTAAAAAAGAGGCGATGTCCCGGTCATGATGCAGCCGGCCGTGAAAACTTTCGACCAGATTGAAAATAATATCCGGCCGGTAGCTGCGGATCTTGTCCTGCAGCAGGGAGAGATCATCGTAGATGCCGAGATATTCGAAAGGATACTCGAGCTTGCGGACGGCCTTGAGCACGTCCGCTTCGGTGCGCCAGTCGTCGGACTTCAGTTCTTCTGAAAAATCCTGATCGGCGGAAACGGGACCGGCCGTGTCGAACACGACCAGAATTTTGGATGCCGCACTCATTTAGACCGCTTGAACTTTCCTGTAAAAAGATAGTTGGTGATCAGACTCGAAACGTAGGCCGTCAGCTGCACATCCAGATCCGCATGCTCGCGCCGGACAAACAGCCCCAGTTCCCGCGTCCGGTCGATGAGACTTTGCATTAATTGATCGATAGTATATTTTTTTTCTTTAGTCCAGAACGAAACAGAAGCGGTAATCCGGGCGCGGGAACTCTGCAGATAACGGTGTGCCTTGATATCGGAGCGCTCTTCGGATGAGTCCGTAAACAGGTGGCGCAGATCTTTGTCGTAAAAGTCCGGATAGGACTCTTCATAAAGTTTCCGCTTTTTACGAAAATAGCTTTTTAGCTTCATGTTCAGACCGCTGTATTCCCGCTCCCGGAACTTCGGCAGATGGCGAGGCGGTTTTCCGGCAATGGATTTCATCAGCCGGTCGACGCATTCCAGCTTTTCCAGGGCTTTCCAGCCGCGGTATTTTCGTCTCCAGTTCAAACCCGGCGTCAGCCACACGGCAAATGTTTCGGCGAAATCTTCATCGGGATGACTCTGGGCATACCAGTTATCCAGATGCAGGACGAACGAGCGGCTGTACGGACGCGGGTGGTAAGTTTCCCGGTATTCCTGCGAGGCGTACCCGAAGTGCTGGCGCCAGACCGGTTTTTTATACAAGTTGTAGGCGTAGGAATAAGCATGGCCGGTTTCATGCCGGATCAGTTTCATGAATTCACTGCGGGTGCCGCCTTCGACTTCGAGCATGAATTTCTGCTCCAGCCGGCGCAGCCGCGGATGGGCAAGATAGAACGGAATGCCGATGGCGGGAATCCCCACCGGGCAGAACCATTCATCGGCCAGAAAGCAGGGCGGCTGGAAAACGAGGCCCTTCAGGGCCAGTTCATCATGCAGCCGCTGGATCAGAACTTCCAGCGAAGTGCCGGGGATGGCCAGATTCAGATCCTGGATACGGCGCTCCAGCAGGGCGGGTTCGGGCTGTCGGTTCCATGCCTGGGGATTCATAGCTTCCTTATCATGCGGGCCATTGTAACATAGGGATTTTCCCGGTATTTTACGCGGGAGAGGTATTGTATGGACTCATCCGGAAAAGCCAAGGAAAAATGGCCGCGAAAAATCATTCACGTTGATATGGACGCCTTTTTTGCGGCGGTCGAACAGCGGGATCACCCGGAATACCGGGGAAAACCGGTGATTGTCGGCGGCACGCCGGAAGGCCGCGGCGTGGTCAGCACGGCTTCCTATGAGGCCCGTCCGTTCGGGGTGCACTCCGCCATGCCGGCCGCCCAGGCCAAGCGGCTCTGCCCGGAGGGTATTTTTTTGCGGCCCCGCTTTGAGGCCTACCAGAAAGAATCGGCGGTGATCATGGCCATTCTCCGGCGGTACACGCCGCTGGTCGAATCGGTTTCTCTGGATGAGGCGTATCTGGATGTGACTGTGAACCGTCTCGGCATTGAAGATGCCGCCGCCGTGGCGACTCTGATCAAGCAGCATATTTTTGCTGCGACGCATTTGACGGCTTCCGCCGGGGTGGCGCCGAATCTTTTTCTCGCCAAAATCGCTTCGGATTTTAAAAAGCCGGATGGTTTAACCGTGATTACGCCGTCGTCAACGGAAGCTTTTCTGCGGGAACTGCCGGTTCGAAAAATTCCCGGTGTCGGGCCGGTCACGGAAAAAGAATTGCTGCGTTATGGATATAAAACCTGCGGGGATCTGGTGCGTGCCGGCGCCGAACGGCTGGTGCGGCAATTTGGAAAGCATGGCGGTCATCTTTATGAACGGGCATGCGGCCGCGATGAGCGGGAAGTCGAACCCTTTTCAGAATCCAAACAATACAGCACGGAAGAAACGTTTTCCAGCGATACGAGGGATCTTGAAAAGCTCAAGAGCTGCCTCGCGGGGTATGCGCGCGACCTTCTGGGTTACCTGAAAGAATCGGGCCGCATGGGAAGAACCATCGTCTTGAAACTCAAATATGCCGATTTCGAACAGATTACGCGCTCGCGAACTTTGCCCGAGATGCCGGAGCGCTGGCAGGATCTGTATGCCGTTGCCGAGGACCTGCTCCTGCGCCGGACGGAAGCCGGCCGCCGGCCAGTCCGGTTGATCGGCCTGGGCATCAGCGGGCTGGGTCCGGCCCGGCCCCCGCAGCAGCCGGGGCTCTTTGATTCTCTCCCGTCCGCCCTTCCGAAAAGCGATTAATTTCGGCTTTCCGGACGCCGAAACTCTAGTAGGCCCCTAGGCGCAGCTTTATCAGGTATACTTGAAATTAACCAACCTGGCTCAGGTGACCCGGACGTTTTATGGAAAACAACAAGGCCCACGTGCTGTTGATCGAGGATAATCCGGTGGATTCCAAGCTGATGGGCCGCATGCTGTCCCGGGCCGACAACTCGGCCTATGAAGTGGAATGCCGCGATTCGCTTTCCGGTGCGCTTGAGCGTCTCTCGGACAAGGGGATAGATCTTATTCTGCTCGATCTTTCGCTGCCGGACAGTGAAGGTTTTGAAACTTTTCTTTCCGTTCAGAAAAAAGCGGCGGACCTTCCGATTGTGGTTTTAACGGGCTACGATGACGAGCGCCTGGCGCTCGATGCGCTCCGTCAGGGGGCGCAGGATTATCTCGTGAAAACCGATCTGGACCCCAAGATGCTGCTGCGCGTCATTCGCTATGCGATGGAGCGTAAAAAAATCGAACGGCAGTTGAAGAAGGCGAACGAAGAACTGGCGCGCGATGAAAAAGTACTCGTCGACATGCTCAAGTCGCTCAAAAAGTCCAACAGCGAACTCAAACTCACCCAGCTGCAGTTGATTCAGGCGGAAAAACTGGAAGTGGTGGGCCGGCTTGCCGCCGGTGTGGCGCATGAAGTAAAAAACCCCCTGGCGATGCTGCGCATGGGCGTCGATTATTTTTCCAAGCAGGTGCCGCTGGAAGATGAGAAGAGCCGTTTTATGATCAAGTCGATGAACGATGCCATCCGCCGCGCTGATTTTGTCATCAAGGGTATGCTGGATTTTGCCGGCCAGCAGGAACCGGAGATGGAGCCGGAAGATCTGGCCGCCGTTCTGGAGCGGTCCCTCTTTTTTGTAAAGCATGAGCTGGACCGCCATCACATCCGGGTGGAGAAAAATATCCAGTCCGAAATTCCGCCGGTGCGGATGAACCGCAACCGTGTCGAGCAGGTGCTGGTGAATATTTTCACCAATGCCATTCAGGCCATGGGCGAGGGCGGAATGCTGCGTGTACAGGCTCACCGCAAAAAACTCGAAAATGCGGGCGGCGTGGTCGGGTACCGGAAAGACGATATATTTGCACCCGGCGATGAAGTGGCCCTGATCGAAATTGAAGATTCGGGTCCCGGGATTCCGGAAGAGATTATCAACAAGCTTTTCGATCCGTTTTTTACAACGCATCGTACCGAAGGCGGTACGGGGCTCGGCCTCTCGGTCGTCAAAAGCATTATTCAGATGCATCGCGGCTATGTGGAGATCGGCAACCGGGAAGGTAAGGGTGCCCGGGTTTGCATTATGTTGAAATTTGATTGAGGTTCCATGGAAAAGAAACGTATTTTAATTATTGATGACGAGAAGAATTTCGGGGAAATGGTGAAAGTGAACCTCGAGATGGACGGCGTTTATGACGTCCGCGCGGAGTCGGAAGGCGGCCGCGGCCTGGCGGCGGTGCGCGAATTCCGTCCGCATCTCATTCTGCTCGACGTCATCATGCGTGACATGTCCGGTCCGGCGGTGGCCCAGCAAATCCGTCAGGAACCCGACCTGCGCCGCATTCCGATTATTTTTCTGACCGCCATGACCGAGGCGGACATTCCTTCCGACAAGTTTGGGGGAGAAAAATTCGAATTGATTCAGAAGCCGGTCAGTGTTGAAGACCTGATCGGGAAAATTGAAACCCGTCTTTCAAAGGAGCCGTCATGAAAAAGATTCTCGTTATCGATGATGAAGCCAATTTCGGCCAGATGATCAAAATCAATCTGGAAGAAACGGGCAAGTATGAAGTCACCACGGCGCTCAATGCCATGGAAGGCTACCAGAAAATCGAGCAGGAAAAATTCGATGTGATCTTTCTGGATATCCTCATGCCTAAAATCGAAGGGCATGTTGCTCTGCAGAAAATCAAGGAGATGTGCGACACGCCGGTGGTCATGATGTCCGCATTTCTTCCGCCCCAGCGGCGCAGCGCTATCCTCGAAGCCGGTGCCTGCGACATTCTCGAAAAACCGGTAGACCTCGACCGCATTCTGAAGACCATTGCCACGGTTACCGGGGATTAGAGGATTCCCTAAGCAATTCCTTTCTGTTAAGATGGGGCCTTTCGTTTTCAAGAGAAAGCGTTTGTTCTATGCATCCCCAGGTGGAATCGATTATTCAGCAATTCGGGCTTCAGGCGCATCCGGAAGGCGGTTATTTCCGGGAGACCTATCGTGCCGGAGAACAGATCCGCACGGGACGCGGGATGCGCAGTGCGGGAACCGCCATTTATTATCTGCTGGAGGCCGGCGATTTCTCCGCCTGGCACCGGATTCAGTCAGATGAGATTCTTCATTTTTATCTGGGCGGCCGGCTGCGGATTTACATTCTGAATGAACGCGGCCTGCAGGAATCTATTTTGGGCCCGGGGCCCGAAGCCGTGTTTCAGCAGGTGATTCCGGCAGGCAGCTGGTTTGCGATGCGTCCGGAGGGACCGGAGCCCTTTACTTTTTTGGGCTGCACCGTAGCGCCCGGATTTGAGTTTGAAGATTTTGAAATGGGATCTTTGGAAACACTGATTCAATCCTTCCCGGAACATGCCGCCACTATCCGGGAGCTGGTACATGCCGAACCATGACACAGCCCGATTTTAATTTAAAAGAATTGCGAACGGCCTGCGATGCAGTTCGCCGCGCCAGTCAACTGGCGCATGCCATTCAGCAGAAGATGGTCTGTGGGTCGCTGACCAAAAGTGACAGCTCGCCTGTGACCGTCGCGGATTTTGCCGGTCAGGCCGTGGTGGCGCAGTGGCTGGCGGACCGCTTTCCCGAGGATCCGCTGGTGGGAGAAGAAAGCAGCGGGTTACTGCGTTCGGCCGAAGGTGAAAAGGCGTCAGAAGAAGTGACCGATTTTATTCGCCAGATCGAACCGAAGGCGGATAAAGATCAGGTGCTCCGGTGGGTGGATCGGGGCGCCGGTCATCCTGACCCAAAACGGTTCTGGACGCTGGACCCTGTGGATGGAACCAAGGGATTTATCCGCGGCGATCAATACGCCGTGGCACTGGCTTTAATCGTCAATGGCCGGGTGGAAGTCGGAGTATTGGGTTGTCCTCACCTGGATTTGTCGGGCCGCCCTGAAAAAGAAAGCGGTTCGCTGTTTTTTGCCGTGCGCGGCCAGGGAGCCTGGTCTGTGCCGATGGAGGGGCCGGGCAAGGCGCAGAGGCTGCAGGTTTCCGACTGCCGGAAGCCCGAAGAGCTTCGCTTGCTGCGCTCCTATGTTTCGGCGCGTCCACGAATGGCATTGACGGAACATCTCACGCGGACTTTTGGAAGTGACATTCCGCCTTTGCCGATGGACAGTCAGGCCAAGTATGCGGTTGTGGCGGCCGGCGGCGCTGAAGGTTTCTTTTATCCCGTGCCGCATGACCGTCCGGATTATCGGATGAAAATCTGGGATGTCGCACCGGGTGCAATCGTGGTTGAAGAAGCCGGCGGGCGCACCTCGGACTTCCAAGGCAAACCGCTGGATTATTCCCAGGGCCGCACCCTGGCCCGCAATCCCGGCATTGTGGTGACCAATGGCGGCCTGCATGATCCGATTCTCGATTTCTTGCGCCGCAACCATCAGGAAATCTCGGATGCCCCATCTGCATGAGCAGTACGACTTTGTTGTTTCGGCCTTTGTCGTCCATGACGGAAAAGTGCTTCTGATTCATCATAAGAGTTATAATAAGTGGCTGCCGCTCGGCGGGCATATTGAAATGGATGAAGACCCGGAACAGGCGTTGTACCGGGAGATCGATGAAGAAAGCGGCCTGAAGGTGCGCGTGCTCGCCGAAAAGCCGAAGAAGATGGACCGCGGCGTCAAACCGATTTTGCGGCCCGCCTTCCTGGATGTGCACCCGATTCGGGGGCGCCATCAGCATATCGCTTTTATTTATTTTGCCGTGGCCCGCAGCCCGCGGGTCCGGCTTTGTGTTCAGGAGCATGACCGGTTTCGCTGGTTTTCGAAAAAGGAACTGGGCATGCGGGAGTACGGTCTGATGAAGACCATTCGTTTCTATGCGGAAAAGTCGCTTGAGGCAGCCCGCAAGGATGCCCGGGCGCGTAACCGGAAAAGGAGCCCGTCATGAAAAAGATTCTTGTGCCCGTCGCGGATGGTTTTGAAGAAATCGAAACGATGACCATTATTGATGTCTTGCGCCGGGCCGGTCTGGATGTGACCGTGGCCGGAGCATCGGCCGGGGAATTAAAGGGATCGCGCGGCGTGCGTCTGGTTCCGGATACGGAGCTGGAAAAAGTGGTCCGCGAAGAATATGATCTCGTGGTGCTTCCGGGAGGCCAGCCGGGCGTCGACAACCTGCGCAAGAATCCGCTCGTGCTGGAACTGTTGCAGACCATGAACCAGAAGCATAAGATGATCGGCGCGATTTGCGCCGCCCCTTTGGCTCTGCGGGATGCCGGCCTGACCGCGGGTAAACGCTATACCGGTTACCCGGCCATGGAAGATGAATTTACGGACGGGCATTATGACCGGCATGACCGCGTGATTGTCGATGACCGGCTGGTGACCAGCCAGGGGCCGGCCACGGCGATGGAATTTTCCCTGAAACTGGTAGAACTCATGTGCAGCCGTGCCAAAGCCGAAGAAGTGGCCGGGGCCCTGCTAACGCATCTGTAATTCATATGAAAGTACGCAAGACACCGATTGAGGGAGTTCTGATTTTTGAACCGCGGGTGCATGAAGACGACCGCGGCTTCTTTTATGAAAGTTATAATCAGGCCATTTTCTCGAAGCACGGTGTTTCCGAAAATTTTGTTCAGGACAATCACGTCCGTTCTTCCAAAGGGGTCCTCCGCGGCCTGCATTTTCAGCGCCCGCCCCGGGCGCAGGCTAAACTGCTGCGGGTGATCCGGGGCAGCATTCTGGATGTTGCCGTCGATTTGCGCAAAGGCTCGGCCACCTACGGTCAGCACGTGGCGGTGGAACTTTCGGAAGCCAACCGGCTGGTGTTGTATGTTCCCGCCGGATTTGCCCATGGTTACTGCGCCCTCGCAGATGGCACGGAAACCTTATATAAGGTTTCCGATCTGTACTCTCCCGGTGACGAAGGGGGGGTGCTCTGGAATGACCCTGCCCTTAAAATTCAGTGGCCCGACCTCGGGCAGCCCTACCGTGTTTCCCCCAAGGACGACCGCTTGCCCCGCCTTCACGACCTCTTACCCCTATAATTCTCACTTTTTTCACAAGCCCTTGACCGCGATTCCCTCCAATTACATTCTATTAGTCTAAATTGATAGTCATTGCTATTTAATGCATGTCTCTGCCTCGCCTTGAATTGCGTAGGGGCGTCGGGTACATTTTTTATACTAATTTAAAATTCTTTTATTAAAGGTTTTTAGAAAGCAACAAGGTGCGCATGCAACGTCTATTCTTAAAATCTGTTTCCGCCGTCCTGTCTGTTCTACTCGTCTTTTATTTTCCGCTCCCTCAAGCGTCTGCGGATCCATCTCTTTCCGAAACAGATCAGGAGAAGTACGAACAACAAACGATTGATCCCGAAAAAGTAGTGCTTCAGGGCGCGGACATTCCTTCTGCCGTTCCTTTCGAATTTTCTCCGCTGAGTGTTGTATCGGATGAAGAAGACATCGAACCCGTGGAAGCTGAAGCGGAACCGGAAAATGAATTTCTAAAAGCCTCGCTTGAGGAACCAGCGCGTTATGTAGAAACGGAACGGGATGAAGCCGGACGGTATTCTCTGGCTTATCTATCTGAAAGCGCGGCCGCCCAGGAAGCACCGATGCTGGAACTGGTGGACCCTGAGCGCCTGACGGAGCACCTGGACTCTTTCTTTGAATCACCGGTTGAAGAATCTTTGTTCTTTGTCGTCCGCAAGGAAGACGGCAGCCGTGAAACGGTGTATCACCTGCACAATCATCCGGAACCGGGAGCCGAGCGGGCGCCGGTGGCCACACAGACCGATTTTGGCGCCGTGACGGAAGGAAACTTTGCTTCCGTTTGTAATTCGGACAGCTGTACCGACTTTGACCGGGACGGAGAAGTCAGCCGCGATGTGCCGCATGCCTTAATGAAAGAACGCATTCAGTTTCTCATCGAAACCTACGGGGCTGAAAATGTTGCCGTTGTTTTCGTTACCAGCGGGGAAGAAAACCGCATCCGCGCCGATCAGGTCGTCCGCAGCTATTTGATGAGACCCGATTCGTTTGATCAATTACGCAGCGACCTGAGCGAAGCCGTCATTGCGATGGACCAGCTGCAGGCATTGCGCGAAGCCCAGGAACGTCTGGAAGACGGTCAGGGGGTCATGCTTTTTGCCATGGCGACAACTGTCAACGGGGACCCGACGGCGACCCCGCCGGCTTTGACGGAAATATCGAATTTTCCTGAAGTGACCGTCGGCGGGCAATACATTTCGCCGCTTTCCTATGAAAATGGTTTTCGCTATCGCTATGACGTGCGCAGCAGCAGCCAGGATTCAGCCTTTGCGCGCATCCAGAGTCCGGCCGGAACCATGGCGCTGGATGCCAGTTTTAATTTCCGGATGAAAATGGAACCGGCCAATGTCGATCCCAAACCGCCGGTATCCAGTCCTGCGGTGGTTCGCGTTCTTTTCACCGACTGGGCGGGTGAGACGGTCGAAATCGATGCCACGGCATTGTCACCGAATCATAACGACATGTTGTCCTACACCGTCAATTTCGGAGATGAAAATCCCGCATTCAACCGCGAAAAAGTTACCAAGATCGAATTTATCCAGAGTCAGAATATCGTTGGGGCCAACCGCCGTGGCATGGTGACGGTGGAACTGGGCGGGCTGATGTCCAATGTGAGTACGGTGGCCGGAGGGGATACATCGGTGGCCGTCAGTCAGCTGCCGGGATTTCCGACAACCGCGGTGGCCGGTCAATATATAACGTCCATCGGCGAAGAAGAAGACTTTCATTATCGTTATGACGTACGCGGAAGCGGCAAGCATGAAGCCATCATGAAAATTGAAAATCCCGATACCACGATGAATATCGGAAACAATCTGGTCCTTCATTTGAAGGCCCGTCCGGCGACTGAAGGCGATGCGCCGGCGCTTGATTACAGCAATTTGAATCTGCTTGCGCGCGTCACGGACGTTGACGGCAATGTGATTGCCGTGCGGCTTAATGTCGGCGATACGATGGAGTCTTTCAGTATTCCGCTGACGTCTCCGGCCGCTTTCAAACAGGATCAGGTGAAATCGATCGAACTGATCCAGAATCAGATTTTTGTCGGCAATGGAAACGGGCGCGCGGAAATTATCGGGCGCATCGGCGGCATGGCATCAAGTCTGGTGCCCATTGCAGGTGTGGAAGGCGGCACCAGCCCCTCCGCTATTTCCAATTTCCCGACCGCCGACGTTTCGGGCCGCTATATTTCGAAAAAGGATTTTGAAGGCGGCGTCAGTTACCAGTATGACGTGCGTCACGGTTCTTCGCATGAAGCGGTGATGACGATTGCCAACCAGGGCGGCGTCATGGCAATGAACAGTGCCTTTACGGTTGAGATGCAGGCAGAGCCGACGGATATTGATTCGATTCCGCTCAATTATCCTGTGCGTGTGCTGGCGCGGTTGACCGATACATCCGGAAACGTTTCGGCCGCTTATTTGAATCTCGACGGTGTCATGAAGTCCTATACCATTAACCTGAGCGCGCCTTTTGATTCCAATAATGTCAGCAAGATTGAATTTATCCAGAATCAGGAAATTACCCGGCCCAATCACCGCGCCAAAATCAATGTGAATTTTGGCGGCGCTACGGCGGATACCGTCATTAATGGACAAACGATCGGCTCCGGCGAGTCGGCAACGACTCTTGAAGGCCTGCCCGTTACCCGCGTGTTCGGCACTTATATTTCAGAAGAAGAACTGGAAGGCGGCGTTTCATACAAATATGATGTCCGCCGGCACAAATTGCATGAAGGAACGATGCGCATTGAGAATGCGGGCGGAACGTTTTCGGTTTCTGAAGACGAACTGGTTCTCTTTGTTCGCGCCCGCAGCCTGGGCGTGGCGTTGACGCCGCCGGTCAAGACTCTGGTCAAACTCACGGATGAGAACAGTAATGTGATTGCCGCCACCCTGGGAGTTGAGGGAACAGAGAAGAAATTTGTCATCGAC
>CAZGID010000042.1:0-15885 GCA_964526065.1 uncultured bacterium | reverse complement strand
AAGTCGGCAGTAAGCGCTTGTATTGTTTGGCAAGTAGCCGCCCATTGCGGATCCAGGCTAATGCGTTGTAACTACGGTGGCTGCCGGGTGACGGCAAATCAATGAAGCCTAAGACAACCGTGACGTCCTTGCCCCGAGTGGCGCGGATAATCTTATTGAGCCAAATTAAACCTTCTTTGACAAAACGGGATTTATTGGCAAGGTCCCAGACTGGATAACCGCACAGTGCCACTTCGGGAAATGCAATCAAATCGGTCTTTTGCTTTTCCGCTTTCTGAATCCAGGAAACGATCGTTTTGTAATTGGAGTGATAATCCCCAACACACGGATTCATTTGGGCAATAGCCAGGCGTATGGTTTTCATGGAGAATTGAGTATAACACAAATGACGGAAAGCGTTTAGGCCGAAGCTGTGAGTTTTCGAAGAGCCTGGACCAGACGTCCGATCCGTTCGCGGGCGTCCCCTTCCAGATTCATAGAATCCAGAAAACTTTCGAGGTCGATGATTTGAAGCTGCCTTACCAGTTTCTCCCGCAAATGAGTGCCGGTCAGAATGAGTCCGTCCACGGAACGGAATTTTTTGCCTTTATTGATTAAGGCTTCATATTCGCGGTAACCGTAAATTTGCAATAGCCGCTCGTTATCGGCAATCAGCGCCACCGGGACATTGGCGTCATGACGGCTGGAAGTCTGCATGATCGCTCTCTTGAGAAGCGTTGGCTGGACGCCGTCAACATGCAGGAACTGGATGCGGTTTGCGAGGCGGCTTGGGGCGCCCAATGCTTCCAGAATTTCACGATAGCGTAATTCCACGGCTTCTGTATCCACATCGTCTTCAAAATTGTAAGGTTCATCCGTAATAAAGATCGTGATTCTGTCCGTGGGACGGGCAAAAGCCCAGATCGCCAACGCGTGCAGTGTGCTTTCGATGATATCCGCCTGGAATTCACGGCCATCCGCTATGGATTTCAGATGAATGGCCTGTGAAGGTGGTTGTTCCTCGTTGAGAATAAATGCCGCGTGGGTCCGAATAAGTTCGAGAACCTCTGGATTCAGTTCTGAATACAGGTTTTCCCCCAGGATTGCCTGGATCGTTTGATTGATGATCGTTTCAACCGGCTGATTTTGATTCCGGGCAAGCCGTGCCGCCGGCGTAAAGAAGCCCCCAAGGCGGCTGGCCGTACTTTGCTCGGTTTCAGATAATCGAGTAACTTCCCCCAGCTCTGAAACAGCCATGTGCCGCCGGGCTGCGGCTTCGGCGGCTTCTGTGGAAAAATCAAAATCGGGGGCCGGATTCTCAGGGCGGATGCGGTTCAACACGGACAAACTGCGTGCTTCGGGCCGGTTTCCCGGAAGCCATTGCACTCCATGAATGCTGAAGTCTCCCCGCCACTTTTCATGATCGCTCCTTTCATTCTCAGGCAGAAAATCATCCGGCTTGATGGCGATCGCGGTCAGATGCACCTTCCCGAACTCTTCGGGTATAAGCCCGGTTCGGGGATAATTGGGAAGACTTTTAAAATTATCTTTGGTTACCGGCACTTCAAAAGCGACGGGAATGTCCGATGTCTTCGGGATATCACGAGGAATATCAACACGAAGCAGTGCTTTGTTTTCGGGTCGCGCCTCAGCATTAATAAAGAAGAGATGAAATCCGTCAGGAATCTGATCCCCGCTTACGCTGATCCTGATGCGATCGACATCTGCTAGACTAACGGGACCCTGAAACGCGTTAACACCAAGAACATGCGTGTAATCGGCGGCTTTAGCGATGCGTCCGGGAAACGAATTGCCTTCATCATCTCGAAAGACGTCCGGGGCCGCCACGATCGGATTTCCTGTCTCATCAAAAAAGGCGGAAGGCTGATATTGGATCTGAAGCCGATCCGGAAATTCGCGTGCAGCAAAGGGGGCTTTCTCGGGCGTCCCCTCTTTCAGGGTGTCAGAAAAAAATAACTTCTTCAGGACTATCTTCCCGTCGGGAATCCCTTTGCGGTCATGATTAACGATCAGATGGATATACCCCACGCGATCGACATTTCCATAGATGGGTAATGAGATGGCGCCGTTTGCAGCTACTATATCGTTTTTATGAACCGGGATTTCCTGAACCGGAATATCGGCCGTATCATTGAGCCGGATAAGAAGCATTTCCGGCAGGGCAGCAAGCTCACTCGGATCAAACTGGAGCCCAATTCGCACCTGCTCGCTGACGTCTAATTGAGGACGCAGCAGAATCCCGACTGCTGCCTTGGTGTCTGTCAGGGATTCAAATTCAAAGCGCAACACTCCACCTTGAATGGATGCATGCGTAATTCGGTTTTCTTGTCCCTCCGTCCATGTAATCATTTCAGAAGGCACGGCGCGTCCAAGGTGTGCATGCCATTCATCATAGCCGGAGACAAGCGAGAGAATATTTTCAAATTGGTTCGCTGGTTCCAGATGAGTCGATGAAAAACTGCGGGCTTCGTCGATTAGCTCAAGCGCTTCATAAAGCTGAGGAAGATACTTTCTGTTGCGGCGTTCATCCACGATTCGAATCAGCTCTCTCAAGGTAAATGCCGCCAGATGAAACTGTCTATGATTAATTTGAAATCGTGTATTTTCCAGTGCGTCGGCAAAATAACTTTGACGCGGTCCGGCTTTAACAAGTTTGTAGACGTCGCTTTTGAACGTTTCCAGCAAATGGTCGAGCTCACCTAACAGGGCTTCGGCTTCTAATATCTTTTGCTTGGGGAAGTCCGGTCCGAGATAGTCGGCGCGGGTAGTGAAAAGACTAATTAACTGCCGGGCAACGTCGAACTGATTGCTCAGCAATGAATGCCATATGCGTTCCGCGACTTGCGTGTCATTGGGATTATCAAATGGATAATGCAACAGTTCTGTGGCAGTCTCCTCGACTTTCTGTTTCGCTTCCAGGGCGTCATGAAGTACCGGGAATTTTACATGGACCTCCTCCTGTACCTGCTGTGCCGTTTCCGTGCGCCAGATTCTCGGGGGCGGACCTTCCCGGCGCTTTAACTCTTCGTGATTAAAGGCATAAAGACGGACTTGGTAGCCCTTCTCTTCCAATGATTGCACAAGCGGCCGGACACGGGATTCAAACGGTACGCCTTCATCATAAACAAGCACAATTTTATGATCTTGGCCGGGGTCGCGGTGAAGTCCAATGATCTCCGGAATAGCATCCCAGCGACGCTGTGGAATGTCGGTAATTCCCCTCGCCTGTTCTGTGGCATCCGCCGCGGTAATTGCTTCACCATAAAGCGTGACCAGATCCGGTGTCACCACGCGAACCACATCCGCGCGCGGGGCAATGAAATCCGCCAGACGGTCATAATTGGGGCCGATGAAAACGGCGAGTCGCTTTTCGGGAACAAGAGAGCGGTCGATCGCCAGCGGCTGTTCCCGGGCTTCCGGACGATCCGGGGATTCTTCAAGATAAGTTTCAGGAATGAAGGTCCATTCAATCGGCCCCTCCTCAACGGGTATGGAAACACTTAAGAGTCCAGTCGCCGCGTCCTGAAGCTCTTGATCGGTGATATGAAAATAAACATCCGTATAGGGCTCTGTCTCCTGATTGAGAATCTGATTGGATACGGCCTGGGATTCCGGGACAGACGTGGATTGCGGTATCCAGTTTTCGCGTTCAAGGAAAGCCAGCTTGATCGTCGTCTCTCCGCTCTGCCCCGTTTCTGACTTGGCCTTGACTCTCTTGGATAATACAGGGTGCTCATTGATGGTTTCTTCTACGACTTTTCCGAGTGGCTCCGCCGAGAGATTTCCGGTTTCTTTGAGCTTTGGCACGCCGATTTCAAAAATCATCTTCAGATAAAGGGCTTCCTGTTTTGTGAGGTGTCCGGATTCAAGATACCGGGAAAGATCGGCGTTCTGGTTCAGCATGACCCGATGATAAGCATTTCCTTCATCGTAGGCTTTCATGCCGGGTTGGATAACGGCATAACCGACTCCCTGTCTTTTCAGGATTTCGGTGACTCCCTGGGTATGAAAACCACCTGTAATCAAGACAGAGGGTTCAGCCTGGAGTGAGCGATCTAACACGGTGTTGAGCAGCGCTTCATCTCGGAAGCGGGCATCTTGATAAAACTCAAGCGCCCGAAGTGCATAGGCCTGCAATTTGCTCTGAATTTCCGGCAGCATTTCCCCCATGCCTTGCAAAGAGCTATGCCTTTCAACAAGATGTTGAAGCCTTTTTCCGCTGCCGGCGGCGAGGACCGCATTTTGCCGGCTTAGGATTTCGTCGAGCTCAGATCGGGTCAGCCTTAACAACACGAGATTTTCAAACAGGCGGAAATCTTCCATGAGAAAATAAAGCTCTTTTTCCTCTTCGGAAGCCAGCATTTGCTGCGACAGCCAGTTTTCAAGGATGTCAACTTCGTGAAACAAGTCATCGGCGGAGATTTCGGTTCGCAAGACCAATATCGCCATGAATTTCCAAAATTCTCTAAAGCGGTCATAATTTTTTGCTGCCTCCACCTGCTCCCACACGGCTTCTGCTAATTGCCGCGGATTTGATTCGGTTTCCATTTTCTGGATGCGCCGAATTAACAACACCTTTTCCGAATCGCTCTCCAGCATCGAAAGCAGCGACCTTCTTTCATCCTGAAACTGATTGTAATTTACCTTCCGCTCGGATTTTTCGAGATAGACCATGCGAGACAGATTGGGAAAACGAATCTGCTCAAATCGACTTTCCAGATCGACATCCAGCCGTTTTCTGCATTCCGACGCGAGATAAAGAATATACGACATCATCTGCGGCGATTTAGCCGCCTCTCCATTCCATCCGCTGTTCTCATAATCTCCATGTTTGCGTCTTTTTCTCTCTTTGATGAATTTAATGACTTCGGGTGCAAAGGATCGGCTTTGCGCGATTTCGTACTGCTGAACGGTGGTATTCAACAGTTCCGAGATTTGCGGCTGGTCAATCAGGAGATCCCGGTAGGCTTTTAAGTTTTTCCGGTAGAGAGAAAGTTGCTCGGCCCCATAGAAAATAATTTCATTGCTCGATTTATCCTTTTTGTACCAGTCCCACGCAAACATCTCCGCCCCTGTAATTTCCCCCATCGATGCCAGTGTATTTACGATTGCTTCATTGATTTCAGGATGAGCCGGAAACAAGTCCAGATAAGACGGGTGGACTTCGCCGGTAGCGCCCTCCAAAGCGACATGCATAGGACCTTCGGCCGTTCTTTTCTCGTGAATGAAATGCAGAATGTTCCGGATATTTTCCTGGGCGTCCGCATTTGTGTGCGCGTCCTGAACATGGAAAAGAAAGGGAGCTTCAGGATTATCTGGGAAATAGACCTCGCGGATGGTTCCAAAATCGGAATTAAAGTCGGAAAATGGCGGTGGTAATTCCGCTTCCGCTGTGAGGGCGGCCCGTTCCAGAGGGGCGGCGTTTAAGCCTGGACTCCAGGGTAAGGCCGAGCTGATCAAATGAAGTATGGCCGTTAATAGAGCAAGAGGCTTGAAACAAACGGAGCCGCCGGATACTTTCCGTTTCCTGGAAAAAGGTGCGCTCGAGGGCATGAGTTTTGGCTCGTTTCTTAGGCGGATTCCAGAACCTCGCGTTGGGCGACCCACTGAATCGACATGGCTTCTCCGAGTGTCCACTCTTCGGTTTCGTAGAGACTGCTTTCCGCCAGGGCATCCTTCGAGACCACCAGGATGCGGTTGAGCGGCGTCGCTTCCAGCAGGGCGCGTTTCAGGTATTCCGGTTTCGTAGCCGCGACATAGTCATTGGTGTTGACGACCAGGAGGCGGTTGGTATCAATCAGGCTCCGGCGCTGGGCATCAGCCAGGATTTCATTACGGAAGTCAGCCACAAAGTTCTCAAGCTGATAACTCGTTTGATCCATGCCGGTGTAGTCCGGTATTGAAACGCGTCCTTCGGCAATCAGATCGCCAAAGATGCGCTTCAGGTTGATGCGGCCGTTCAAGCCGTGCAATTCATTTGCGAAAATCACGATGCGGCCGGTCTGAGACTTCTGATGAATGTATTCGATCCGGTTTTCAAGGCCTTTCGTACCGGTACCCATGAAGGCATCGCTCCATTCAATCACTTCGATAAATGTATCGGGCGCAAAGCTGTTATTGCGGAAATTATTCAGTTGCTCGGCGGATGCCATCGGAATGCCTGCCCGTTCAAACATTGCCGGCATCGCGTTTTCGACTATCGAATCTATTTTCGCATTCATTCTCTCCATCTCGCGGCTCATGGCGAAGAACTGCTCTTTTTCCTGTTGAAACCGGAAGTTTTGGCTGACCGTAATCGCCTGAGACAGAGCCTCCGGGGCGCGCGTGTCCTGCGCCGTTGAACGAAGATATTCTTCCCGGGCAAGTTCAGCTTGTTCATCAATAAATTCAAACGCAGGATCCGTAACCGGCCGATCGATATCGATACGGGCTTCCGGACGCTGTGCGGGTTCACGGCGCGGAATAAAACGCGTACGCTGGATGGTGAAATCGGCATTGAAATCATCCGGATTAATGGTCGATCCGTGAATGTTTTCGGGCGATACCGTGGAAAGACCCGGCAGAAAATCTCCTGGGCGGAATGCCGCCGCAATCAGCTCAAACTCACCGAATTCCTCAATCGTGACACGTTTTTCAGGCCAGCCGACAAGCTGCTGGTAAGAATCATTATCAATGGGAACACGCAGGGTCAGCGGTTCGGACAGGGATTTTCCGGCTAATTCTTCCGGCAGCTCAATGCGGATAAAGGCTTTATACTGGCGCGGCGTTTTTTCTTTCCCGATAATCCACAAGTAAAATCCGTGCGGTGCGCGATCCCCGCTCAACGTCACTTCGACACTTTCATAATCTCCGAGAGCAAGATCCTTACGGGCAGAACGGCTGTAATCAATACGGGGCTCTCCCGGCAGATCGAAGCCCAGCACATGATGATTTTCCCATGTTTTTCCGAATCGGCCATAAGTCGGAATCCCGACATCATTCGTAAATACGTCCTCAGCGATTACAATCTGAGATCCATCTTCGTTAAAGAAAGCTTCCGGCGTATAAGTAACCCGCAGCCCATTCGGGTATTCCCGGGCATTAAAAGCGGCGCTGCCGCGCAGCGGTTCCCCGGCCGGCCGGTCCTGGATTTCAAAATTGAGAAGTGTGATCGCGCCTTTTGCGACGCCTTTGCGGTCCTTATTGACTACCAGGCTGAGATAGCCGAGAAGTCCGAAATCTTCGTAGATTGCAATTTCTGCCTTGCCGCCATTTTTCACAATATCCGCTTTAGTGAGAACTTCTTCCTGAATGGTGATGTCAGCCGGATTCTTCAGCTCGACCCAGATTTTTTCCGGAAGCTGATCCAGTGTCTGCGGATCGAATTCCAGCACGGCTTTTTTCTTTCCGCTGACTTCGACATGAGGACGGAAAAGCGCTGCAATGCCTGCCGGACCGCGGAATCCTTCATAGTCGAAGTTGAGAACGCCTCGCCGCACGCCGGTATTATTCACATTGATCTGTCCATCTTCGTTGTGAGTCCACCACAACTGATCATATGTTTCGGGATCGTTTCTTTCTTTGCCGCTGGCACGCGCCGGATCATTCAACTGTTCATTGCTAAAGCGGCTGAGCATCGGATATGGAACGGTTTCAAGAAGATCTCCGGCGCCTGCCCCCTGACGCACGAAGGATTTCGAGAACCACTTGGCTTCTTTCAGCATTTCAAAGGCTTGCTTGAATGGAATGACGCGCTTGTCCTCATTGCCGTATTTACGCCCCAGTTCTTTGAGCGCCTTGCCAAGAAGGTCGTATGCCCGGATAAACCGGTTTTCTTTCTGAATCAAATCCAGAACTTCGTCGGCGAGCGGCGCCCAGTTACCTTCCGTCCCAGGGCTGCGGCCGCGAATCAGCGTGTAGGATTCCCGGACTTTCCCCTGCACATCAACTTTAAATGCATTGATCGTGGCTTGAAGCGTTTCCAGATCCTGGAGTGCAAGCTGCAGTTCACGGGCGGTGTCTTCATCTCCGACTGCCGTGGTAATTTTGGACAGCGCCACCTTGACGGAATTAATTGCCTCCGGATAGAAGTTATAAAGCGTATGCCGGTAAGCCTGATCGACAGCCGCCTGAAGCGGGTCATCCGGATTTCCAATCAATGATTTAAGACGATCCAGCACGGCCTGCTTGGATTCGGCAGCGCGATTTAACACCGGAAAGAAAGCGTTAACATCCAGATTCACCTGTTTCTGAACCGGCGCATCCCAATTGCCGGCTTGCATTTCCGGAGAGCGGCCATCCCTTCCAAGATCATAGAAATAAACCCGGACATCATAGCCCGCGGTATTGAGTCGCCTCATCATTTCACCGAGCTCGTTGCTTGTTTGTTCCAGGGCATATTGAAGGCCTTCATCAGCGGGCCGTTCGGTAACGATCACGATGCGCCGTCCCTCTTCCGGCAGGCGGACTTTCTGCACCGTTTCTACAAGCTGATCCAGCGTCTGGATCTTAGCTGTCTTGTCGCCGACCTTGATTGTATTGTTGTAAACGTTATCCCGCAGCATATCCTGATGATAGGATTCGCGACGGTCGGTCGGAATGGAATAACTGCCGCGATTATATTCTCGTGACATCGTCAGGCGTTGATCGGACGGAATTTCATTTTCAAATTCGAGGTAGCCGAGATCATGCAAGGCAATGCGTTCTGTAAAGAACGGCACAATCTCAGCTCGGTCATCAATGAGACGTGCGATCGCCGGATTGACATGCCCGTAGAATACCGCAACACGTTCTTGCGGATCAAACTGGTCATCCTTGGATTCAAACTGCTCTTTGAGGGTGCGCGCTTCCGAACGCAAATGGGCAAGTTCAATTTTCAGATGAAGGTAAAGGTCTTTAGGGTCCTTGTACCGGTCTGCATCCATACTGGTCAGAATAACCGTAGGATTCTTTTTCATTAAACGCATCTCCGCAATAATAGCGGCGGACAGAAGTGTGTATATTTCATCCGATGTCTCGGCTTTTCGAATACCCCAGAGAATCCGTGTATCGGCATCCACTCTTTTAAACAGTGCTTTCAATGACGTGTCGGAAAGAGAGGCAATGTAGTTCTTATTGGCCCACTGCACGGCTTTGAAAGATTGGACGTCGTTGAAATTAATGAGTTCAAAGAAGCTTTCTTCACCCAAGGCGAAATCCTGGGCATCTTCAGCCGCCTGCGCTTCTTTTGACACCGTTTTGATCCCGGCCGGAAGTCTGTCTTCCAGGTTAATATCCAGCACCTCAATATTGGCCAGTTCCCCAAGACGGATCAAAAGATCGGTCATGAATTCTTCGCGGAGATCCGGATCCTGCATCGGATCGCTCTTCAGGAATCTCGATAGCAGCGGTTTGACTGAAAATTGAGCAACGGTGCCATCTTCAAGCGCATCCCGGACATGAAGCATACGAGGTTCATAATTTCCGTTTACAATCTGGCTTCGGTTACGATCATAGAAATTGGCGTACTGCGGCAACAAGGTGCGTTTTCCGTTTTCATCCACTCGTGTCACCTTTTTATAATATTCCCAGATGAGGCCTTCACCTTCAATGATGCCGTCTTCATTTTCGCGGATGTACCCCAGAGCTTCTTTTAATATTACCGCAAGTTGACGGGGGATGCGATGGGACTGGTCGTAGTCATCGGAATAAACACGCGTACCGTCAATACCACCCAGGCGGGTCCATTTGGTGGTCATGCCCGATGTGTAGAACACGAATTCACGGTTTTCTTCCGGTATATTCAGCTCATCGGCAATTCTTCCAAGGCGTCCGCCGACACGCTCTCCCACCCCATCGGAACTGTTATCGCTCATGATGACGATGTCGACGCCGCGATTTCTGAGGCGGACCATTGATCTGAAGATTTCTTCTTCAAGCGCCGCTTCCTCTTCGGTTTTATCCAGATTTGGATTAATCAGAAGTGTGTCATCAACGTCAAAACCGAGGAATTTAGGCAGTTTGCTGTTGGGAAGCGTTTCGATCGTCTGCAATTTATCCAGCGTCGCACGTATGCCGGCGCCAATTGGCGTAATGGGAAGATCCGGATCGCTCAGAATTTCATTCTGGTTTTCATCAACGGCATAAACTTCCACGCCGGTCCGCGCAACCTGAGCATCGCGATCTCCAAGATGAGCATTTTGATTGCCGAAGAATTTTCCGTCTTCCGGATTATATTTTTTGCTGCGAATAAAATCATTCATCGCCTCAGCCTTGGTCGGCACCAGCTTGTGCGTCGTTAATGTGAGGTCGATGGAGGAAATGCCGCCTGCACGAATATTTAATACAACGCCTCTCCCGTGCGTGCTGGGTAACGTTATCGTGGGGAACCGAACCAGCATGTTCAGTCGTTTTTTATCACCAGAAAGGGCTTCTTCTTCATCCAGAAGCTGCTGCCGGCGTTCCTTTTTAGCCACTTCCCTTTCGGTTCTGGCCAGCGATCTGGTTTTTTCCCGGTATACATTTTCGACATACCGCTGTTTTACCAGATCATAAAAATATTCCTTTGCTTCCCGGATATGCGCATCTGTGTATCGCCCGAAGATCATCGCAATCAAGACACTCAGCCAGCTGCTATTGAGATGAATCCGGCCCTGATAAAAGGCAAGGATCTTGTTTTTGTCCCAGCGGCTGAGCTCATTCCACGCCCGGTCAATAAGGTCCTGATCCTCACGCGCTTCATGGCGGGTCTGCGCCAGTTCGTCCGCAAACTGCTCAGCCAGTTCATCCGCACGCGCATAAAGCGAGCTGAACAGTTTCTTTTTCTGCTCATTGCGATAGGTCACAACGGTTTGTTTGGAAGCTTTCATGATCCGGCCAGTAACAGGATCACGTGTCTCGCGTTCTTCATGAACCGTGCCTTTACCAGCCGCATAGCCTTTCGGCAAGCGGGCGGCAACCAGCATTTTCGCTTCGCTGTGCATGCCCGCAAAGGCCTGGATACCTGTTCCTTTGATCATTAGCAAATGCAGCCGGTTATACGGGACGCCGACATATTTATCGGTGAAAACCCGGAAGCCGCCGCCACGGAAGAACAGCACGATTTTCTCAAGGAAAGTCAAATTGGCAGATTCCGTCCCCTGAAAGCTTTCTGCATTGGCCTGCCCTTTAGTGATGACGATATCTGCAGAATTAAGCGCTCTGCGGACCTCCGGTGAAACCTTGGTCAAGTTGATGCCCTGAATGGCGGGGCCATTTTGCACCAGGTTGAATCGCCCATTTGGATTATTGCGCCCTCTCAAAGCAGTCCTCAGCCAGGTCAGTTCATCCCGCTGAAGCATTTCCATGGCATCGTCATACGAAAAGTCATTGGATACCTGGCGGCGTTTAGGCACTGCATTGATCACCAGATTCGGATTTGCCTGAAGCATCGCCTGCATCAGGCCCAGATCAAAGACGCCTTCCAGATTATTGTCAAAGACCAACGTGATTGTTTTGGACTGCCCGCTCAAAATGAACTCGTTGATAAAACTGTCAAGATCTGCCTCATCATCAGCGGTGGCCAAAGATTCCCGCGTTCTTTCTACCAGATGCTTGTTAAAGAATTTCTCCATTTCATTGGCTGCTTTGGCTGCTTCATATTCAATGCGAATGTCCGGGCTGTTGAGATCGAAGACGCCGCCGACAAGTGCCAATTTCAACCACTGCCGCAAAGTCTCGTGAATCTTCTGATTTCTGGTGTTCCGGTCAAGACCAGCCGCGCTTTGGATGTCGCTGACATTTGTGTAGTCAATGGCGGATTTGATAGCCGTATCGGTAACAGAATTCGCCGTGAGTTGTTCAAGGACAGGTAACGCCCGGCCTCTTCCTGCACGGCGCTGGATTTCCTGTGTCGCCAGATCCCGGATCTTTTCGCGGCTTTGCCTCAGCCGGTGACGAAGATCTTTACGGACAAGCGTCACGCCGCGCGTATTCTCATCGGCCTGGAACTGGGCGATTTTTGCATTCGCTTCCGTAATTGCCTGATTTCTGGAAGCGAGCTCTTGCGCTATTTCTGCCCGGACGCGATTATCGGGATAGACTTGATTGAATCTCTCAACAAATTCATTCAGGGTCTCGGTTGTCGTGTGTTCATCGAGAAACAGTTTCCGGTCCTCATGTTTATCGAAAGCCTCAGAGTCCGAAGACGTGAGATTGGCGACATCTCCGGTATCACGATACTGAGCTTGCAGATCTTCACCGGTAAATGCTGTGCCAATCATGGCCAGCTCGACATAATTGTCCACAAAACTCTTGTCGAGCATATTGACGACTTGGATGGCAGCCTCATTCCCTTCCTCGTTTTGCAACCGTGCCGGATGAAACTGGGTATTCCGAAGGCGGTAAAGAAGCTCGTCGCGGCGGTTTTCAATATAGCGGTCGATCTTCTTTTTGTGGAATTCCTGATGGTCCGAAATATATTTACGGATGAAGTCTTCCAGCGTCTGATCTACTTTTTCCGTTGCAGGAAGATTGTTGTAGGCTGCCACGGCATCAGGCCGAAGAACGGCATCTGCAGCGATTTCATGCATTTTTAACGTTCTCAATGTCGCTTCCATGGTCAAACGCAGCACGCTGAGATACTGAACGTTGGACAGCTCATCCTGAAGCCGCTTGCGCAACGGGTTCCCTTCATCGTCGCGGTGCCGTTCAACCGTCGGCGACCAGTCAAGCACGATGGCCGATGCCAGCATGAATTCCTGCAGATTCTGGTTCATATATTGCTGCAAGCGGGCACTTTTTCTTCTTTCTGTATAACTTTTTATGAATTCATTTTGCTCTTCGCGAAGCAGCTGTTGAACCCGGCGGTCGAGATTCTCTTCCGTGTATGTCGCCACGTATTGAGATTGCTGATCTGCCGTGCCAGTAAAGGGATATGCTGCCGATGCGGCCGCTTCCTGGCGTACGTGTTCACGAGCTCTTGTTACCAGATCCCCCAGCGCATTGGAATCTGAGAGAATCGTGTGCAGACGTTCAATTTCCCGTTGTGCCACGTATTCGCGGATAAACTCTTCACGCACGTAAGGTGCTTCTTCCTCGGGGAAATTACGTGCACGGGTTGCATCGTCTCTTAATTGGCGGCGGGCTGTGAGCAGAGCGTCATGTCTCGGAAAATCAACGTCGCGTTGTGCTTCAATCCGAAGGGCATCGGTAACTTCCATTTCGGCGATTTCTTTTAATTCATTTTCAAGAACGCCGAGCGCATATCCGTGATAATTATCGCGATAAGGACCGTCGGCCCGTTCCCCATGAAGGAACAATCCAGCATCGGCATCGGCTGCCTTGACATCGCGGGCATCATGACCGAGGAGAAGGTCTTTGAGTCGTTCTTCCATCCCGCTTTTGCGGCCGCGCCAATCGACGCGCTTATCCGTGAACCATCCCAGGATGGCGTTAACGATAAATTGAGCGATGCCAACCAGCCAGACGAGCAGCGGGTTTGTGGTTTCTCTACCGAGAAAATAGGCCGTGTTCGAAATGTTTGCATCGGCGCCGCGGTCAAACATGCCCGCTTCAACGAAAAAGTTCGGAACCTGCCGATAATCATTCATATTCGTGATGGATACTGTAATCGTTTTGTCCTTTTTCTTGCCCGCCTTGGTCGGTTTTCCATCGACGGAACTGTAAGTCGGCATTTCTTCAAGGTCGTTGCCCAGCGCAACATTTTTTTCCACGAACCCGACAAACAGCGGTTTCGAAGTGCTGGCGGCGCCCGTAAGATTCTGGATGCCTGACCCTTTCGTCATCAGAATATGCAGCCGGTCAATGGGAATTCCCCGGGGGCCTTTGCCTTGGGTACTCTCAGCATTCGCCTGTCCCTTTGTGATGAGCAGGTCGGAATTATCAAGGGCCCGCTTGACGTCTCGTGAAACGTGACGAAGATCGACTCCCTGAATCGTCGGACCGTTCGGAACCAAAACGAATCTGCCCTGACGATTTTGATCGGTTTTCATCATGCTGCGAAGCTGAGCGAATTCCTGGTTCTCCAGCATGGTTTCAGCATCGGCATAAGAAAAGTCATTGGAAACCTGGCGTGATTTCGGAATGGCGTAAATTGTCAGGTTCGGATTGGCCATCAGAAGCACCTGAATAAAATTTAGATCCAGTGTGCCTTCCAAGTTATTATCAAAAAGATAGGAAAGAGTCTTCTTGGGATAATTACCCTTTTCATCCGGGAGAATATACTCTTCGATGAAGCGGTTCAAATCCGTATCATCGAATTCAGTACCAAGCTTCTGACGCGCGGCTTTGATCAGATATTTCTCGAAGAACTTCTTCTTTTTCTCTTCCGTATTGGCGGCATTCCATTCCGCACGGATTTTCGGGCTGTTCAGGTCAAATACACCGCCGTTGAGGACCAATTTGGTCTGGAATCGAACAAGTTCGGCAATGCGCTCGCGCTGAATGTTTTCGGTTAAGTTAGCGGCGCGCAAGTCACCGACGCTGGTGTATTCGACAAGTGAGCTGACGATCGGTTGATAACTTCCTGCCAGACCATTAAGGATGGTGATCTGGTTCTGCTGATGAGCTTCGGTTACCATGTCGAGCAGCTTTTCCCGGATCTGGACACGAAATTCCCGGAGGCGCCGGTTCAATTCGTTCTCGAGACGGGTGGCTTCAATGTCTTCGCCCTTTTGTTTGAGCACGACTGCCCGCAGTGCGGTAATGCGCTGCCGCATTTCGCGATCCATTGTGCGGCGTTCTTCAATCAACCGGCGGATTTCAGCAATTAGCGGGCTTCCTTGAAACTGCTGCTGAAAGCGATTGAGGAAATCATTCAAGGAACGGTCGCTAACGTATTTGTCGAAGAACTGCTGCACCTCATCCCGCTCTGCCAAGGGGCCCTTATCTTGCCGGACGACAGCTTCATTGTATTCTTCCGAAACTTTCCGTGCCGTTCTTACACCCTCGTCTGTCGTGACGAATTCATCGAGCGTTTCGCCGACGAGCGCCAGATCGATCCAGCGGGCAATAAAATCCTCACGCAATGTTTTCAAGGCGTCCAGCGCAGCCTGATTCCCCTCTTCATTATGAAGCTGCTCCGGATGATATCCGTGCGGATTCTGCAAATGCTGCTCCAGAACGGCACGTGATACGACACGCGTGACGCTGAGCATTTCCAACGTTGTCAATTCTTCACGCAAGTGTTTCTTGGTGGAAGGGCGTACCCAGTCCAGCGCCATACTGACGGCCTGTTTTAACTCATCAATGTGTTCATTAAAGAACGTATCCGCATAGCGCTTGAGCAAGGCATCGCGGATGAAATTATTCATAAATTCGTCACGAGCCTGTGCTTCAGTGGCGCCCGCGGCATTCGCTTGAGCAAGTGCTTCGGCGGCAAGATCTTCATCCGTATCCTGCTCAAGCCGGACCATACCTTCCGATCCGGCGTAATAATGCTGTGCTTCAATTTCAGCCAAAGCTTCCAGTTCATTGACCGCTGTTTGGATATTATTCTGCTTGTAGTTTTCGTAAGAAGCCTGCCCGACATATTTTTTCATCTGATAGAGTCCGGGCGTCGCATCCGCAAATTCTTCGTTAAATTGATGAGCGAGAAGCGTGCTAACCACCGTTTCTTCTATTTTCTCCAGTGTCTCATTGCCCGTCAGTTGAATGATCCCCCGCTCCTGAAGCAATTCAATCAGGGTCCGGCTTTCGGCTTCCAGTGAAGGCATGACGTCCGGATCGGGCATGATTTGCGAAGAGGACATCAATTGGACCTGGTTCCGGATGATGGGTGTCAACAGCCGCATTTTCTGATTCAGGATTCCAACATCATCCTCCGCGACATCGCTCAAGCGGGAAATGATGCCTGCGATACGGTTCGGGTTAAGCAATAAAGCTACGGCGGCGCTTGTATAGCGTCCCGGATTATCTTTGTCTTCAACC
>CAZGID010000041.1:0-16201 GCA_964526065.1 uncultured bacterium | reverse complement strand
TTCATCAGACCGACGACGAAGCCTACGAGATCTGGGAAAAAAAGATCGGAATTCGCAAGGAATGGATTTATCGCCTGGGTGATGAATCGAATTTCTGGCCGGCCAATGCGCCGAAGGATGGACCGAACGGTCCCTGCGGCCCCTGTTCTGAAATTTATTATGACATGGGCAAAGAACAGGCACGGCCCGGCGAAGATCCCGAAGATATCGAATCCAAACGGTTTGCCGAAATTTGGAATCTGGTGTTTACCCAGTATGACCGTCAGGAAGGCGGCAAGCTGGTGCCGCTCAAGAACAAGAATATTGATACCGGCATGGGGCTGGAGCGCTTGGCCTGCGTCCTGCAGGGGAAAAAGAGCAATTTTGAAATCGATCTTTTTCAACCTATTCTGGAAGCAATTGAATCCGCTCTGGAACTCAAGCATGAGAATCCCCGGCAGGCGCCGGTGAACGCGATTGCCGATCACGTGCGGGCCGCGGTGTTTGCGCTGGCCGATGGCGTGATCCCCTCCAATGAGGGACGCGGATACGTGATTCGAAAATTAATTCGCCGCGCTCTGTGGCATGGCCGCCAGATGCGGCCGGATCATCAACTTGAAAGTCCGTTTCTGTATTCTCTGGTGCCGGTTGTGGCTCAGGTCATGATAAAGCCGTATCCCGAAATTGCGGAGGCTGCCAAGAGTATTCAGGTCACGCTGCGCAGTGAAGAAGAGCGCTTTCTGGATACACTGGAAAAGGGGCTTGGTATATTGACGGACCGGTTAAACAAACTTCGCAAGTCGGGCGGGAAAAAAGTGCCGGGCGAAATTATTTTCGAACTCTATGATACTTACGGTTTCCCGGAAGAATTGACCCGTATGATTGCTGAAAAAGAAGGCCTTGAAACCGACCGGCAGGAATTTGAAAATCTGATGGAGCGCCAGCGTGAGCGGGCAAAAAAGGCCAGCCAGATTTCCGACAGTATTTTCGTGCATTCGGATCTTGAAGAAAAAATTCTGAGGCTGCCAGCCACCGAATTTCTTGGATATTCCGCGCTGGATGGCGAAGGAAAAGTTTTGCTGGCTGAAATTAATGATGGACGCGGAGCGGTGGTGCTGGACCGTTCCCCCTTTTATGCCGAAAGCGGCGGGCAGGTTGGAGATCAGGGCCTGCTTGAGGGGGCTGGTTTTAAAGCACGTGTGGCGGACACAAAGAAAAAGGACACCACCATTGTTCATTACGTGGAAGATATTCAGGGGACGATCGCCGAAGGCAGTGCGGTGACGGCCCGGGTCGACCGCGGTTTGCGGGAACGAACCATGCGCAATCATACGGCAACTCATTTATTGCATGCGGCACTGCGCCAGATTTTCGGTGATCAGGTACGGCAGCTCGGATCTCTTGTGGCGCCGGACCGTCTGCGTTTTGACTTTTCTTTTTCGCGTGCGTTGACGCCGGCCGAAATTGAGCAGGTGGAGGCGCTGGTCAATCAGGAAATTTTGAAAAGCACGTCGGTAAGCCGGGAAGAGAAACCGATTGAAGAAGCGCGCAAGGAAGGGGCGATTGCCTTTTTCGGCGAAAAATACGGCGAGCGCGTGCGCATTGTTTCTGTGCCGGGATTCAGCAAGGAATTTTGCGGCGGAACGCATTGTGAAAGCACGGGCCAGATTGGAAGCTTTGTCATTATCGGTGAATCCTCAGTTGCCGGTGGTACACGCCGCATTGAAGCCGTAACCGGTGAAGGCGCTATGGAATATCTGCAGAAAATGCGCAGTCAGGTTTCCCGCATTTCTCAGGATTTGAAGACTTCTCCGGCACAGCTCGAAGAAAGAATCCAGAAACTGAAGGATAATCTCAAACAGATGGAGAAGAAAGCGGCCCGCGGCGACGGAGCCATGACGCTGGATGCTAAAAAAATCCTGGAAGCAGCGACGCCGGCCGGACAACTGAAATTTGCCGCGTTTCATGGAAAAGATCTGGCGCTTCCCGATTTGCGCCGGGTTTCCGATGCATTACGGTCTTCCGGAAGTCAAACCGTGTATTTTCTCGGCAGCGAACAGGAAGACAAAATCCACTTTTTGCTGGGATTGAGTCACGATTTGAAATCCAGCGGGCTGGATCTGCGGGAAATGGTCCGTGATCTTGCCGGAATTCTTGGAACGGGAGGCGGCGGCCGGTCCGATCTGGTGCAGGGCGGCGGCCGCAATGAGAAACAGCTGGAAAACCGGTGGACGGAGCTGGTAGATACAGCCACAAAATATCTGGAAAGGCAGAAGGCCAATGCAGGTTCTTAACTGGGACAAGCAGACACAGAAAAAAGTACGCCGTGATTTCAATTCACATTTCGACAAGGTGGTCTTCAAGAAAGTAAACCGCATTCTTTCGGAAGTGCGCCAGCGCGGCGACGTAGCCGTACGCCGGTATACCCGTCAATTTGACGGGATTGATCTGCCGCTCAAGCGGTTGAAAGTCGATCAGGGAGATATCAACCGCGCCTTCGAAAAAATTCAGGTAAAGTTCGTTCCCCTTCTGAAGCAAATCACCCAGAATGTGAAGGAATATTACGAGCGCGAGTTGAAACAGTCCTTTGAAGTCAAGGGCAAGGACGGGGTGGTGCTGGCCAAACAGTATCACCCGATGGATCGTGTGGGCATTTATATTCCGGGCGGCACGGCGCCTTTGGTTTCCACCGTCTATATGACGGTGATTCCTGCCAAGGTCGCGGGCGTGAAAGAAATCGCCATGGTGACGCCGCCGAGCCGCGACACCGGGGAAATCGATCCGCATATTCTGGCCGTGGCCAGCCTGCTGGGTGTTAACGAGATTTACCGCATGGGCGGCGCTCAGGCCATCGGTGCGCTGGCTTTTGGGACGCGCACCGTGCCGAAAGTGGACAAAATCGTGGGGCCGGGCAATCAATACGTCGCGGAAGCCAAGCGTCAGGTTTTCGGCTTTGTCGATATCGACATGGTGGCGGGGCCCAGCGAAGTCGCGATTGTGGCCGATGGTTCGGCCGATGCCGACTTTGTGACCTGCGATTTACTGGCTCAGGCCGAACATCTGGGCGGCATTCCGTATCTGGTGACCAATTCGAAGAAGTTGACCGAAACGATCCGCAAACGGGTCGATGAAGGTTTTATTATTCAGGTCAAATCCATGGCCGAAGCCTGTGAAGTAGTCAATGATATTGCGCCCGAACATCTGGAACTGTTGACCGAGGAACCGGAGAAACTGGTCAAGCAAATCCGCAATGCCGGCGCTATTTTTGTGGGGCCGTATTCGCCGGCGGTGGTCGGCGATTATGTGGCTGGACCCAGTCATGTCCTGCCGACGGGCGGGACGGCACGCTATTTTTCGCCGCTCAGCGCCTCCAGCTTTGTGCGCAGTTCCCAGATTATTTCTTATTCGCGCGAGGCGCTGGAAAAATCACGGGATATGGTTCAGAAACTGACTGAAATGGAAGGCCTTGTGCTTCACCGGATTTCGCTCGAAACGCGGTTTGCCGGGAAAAAATCCAAAGCACTGGCTGAGAGCGAAAAATCGAAAACGGCCCCGACGGCATAACCGGCCTCAGGAAGGAAAGATGATGAAAGCAAAAAAATCGGCAGTGCGGCAGGCGAGTATCCACCGCAAAACCTCGGAAACCGATATCCGGATCCGTCTGGCGATCAGCCGCAAAGGCAAAGCCCAGATTGATACCGGCATTCCCTTTTTGAATCACATGCTTCATCTGCTTGCCAAACACGGCTTGATGGATCTGGAAGTCAAGGCGCGCGGCGATCTCGATGTCGACATCCACCACACGAATGAAGACGTCGGTATTGCACTCGGTCAGGTGCTGACCAAGGCGCTTGGGAAAAAAGAGGGGATTCGCCGCTATGGGCACTTCAGTGTTCCCATGGATGAAGCCTTGTTGCGCGTTACGCTGGATATTTCCGGCCGCCCGTCGCTGCATGTGGCCAAAAACAAAGGCGTGCATTTTTCACGGCTTGAAAATTATTCCTACCATGATGCCTGTGAATTTTTGAAAGCATTTTGCCAGCATGCCGGTATCAACATGCATATTGAAGTCCTGAGCGGCCGTGATTCGCATCATATTATTGAAGGGACGTTCAAAGCCCTGGCGAAGGCTCTCGATATGGCGACGCAGATTGATCCCCGTGTCAGCGGTGTGCCTTCGACTAAAGGCACGCTTTAATTTTCAGGACCAGCCATGATTGTAATTGTCGACTATGGAATGGGCAACCTCCGCAGTGTTTCCAAAGCACTGGAACATCTGGGAGGAGACGTGCGCGTCAGTTCCGAGCCTGCCGAGATCGAAGCGGCGGATAAACTGGTGCTGCCGGGCGTCGGTGCTTTTGGCGACGCCATGGCGGAGCTGCGGCGGCGCGGACAGGATCAGGCCATTCTCGCGCATATACAAAAGGGAAAACCTTTTTTCGGGATATGTCTCGGGCTGCAGCTGCTTTTTGAAGAGAGTGAGGAAAGTCCGGGCGTAGCGGGACTGGGCGTGTTGAGCGGTCGAGTTCAGGCCTTCCGGTCGACGGATGTCAAGATTCCGCACATGGGATGGAACCGGCTGGATTTCTGTCAGGAGCATCCCGTTCTGGAACATGTTCTTAATTCCAGTTTTTTTTATTTTGTGCACTCTTATTATGCGGTTCCGGCGAATCCGGATCTGGTAGTTGGATTCTGCGAGTATGGATCCGACCGGGTGACGGCGGTGGTGGCGGACAGGAATGTCTTTGCTGTTCAGTTTCACCCGGAAAAAAGTCAGGGGGCCGGGCTGCAGATCCTGAAAAACTTTATCGATTGGAAAACGGATGAATCTTTATCCCGCAATTGACCTGTTTGAAGGCAAAGTCGTGCGTCTCGAACGCGGGGACTTTGCGCGTTCGACCGTTTACTCGGATTCACCCGAAGACATGGCCCGCAAGTGGGCCGATCAGGGCGCGGCGTGGATTCATGTGGTCGATCTCGAAGGAGCCCGCTCGGGAAAGCCGGCTAATCTGGATGCGATCCGCAAAATCCGCAAGGCGGTGGACTGCTCGATTGAAATGGGCGGGGGCCTGCGCGATGCCGAATCCGTCCAGAAAATTCTGGAAACCGGAATCGACCGGGCCGTCATTGGAACCAAGGCGCTGGATGAAGGCTTTTTGAAACAGGTCCTGCAATCCCATGGGCCGGCCATTGCTGTGGGCCTTGATGTCCGGGACGGACGCGTTCGTCTGGAAGGGTGGCTGACGGAAGGCGGAAAAACCCTTGAGGAAGCCCTGGGGTGGTTGAACAATTTCTCTTTGGAAACCCTGATTTATACCGATATTCAGAAAGACGGCATGCTGGAAGGCCCCTCGCTTGATAGCTTCCGGCAGGTGCTGGAGCAGACACGCTCGCGCGTTATTCTTTCCGGCGGCATCGGAAAGATCGAAGATATCCAGAAGGCGGCATCCATTCAACATCCACGTTTCGAAGGGATCATCGTGGGGAAGGCGCTTTATGAAAACCGTTTTACCGTGCGCCAGGCTCTGGATTGCATGAACCCATCAAAGGAGTTGTCATGACGGAATGGTTTCAGAACTTCCGGGATCTCGTATTGACTGAACGTTACTGGTCCTGGTCGGTTATCGGGATCGTTTATATTTGTGTCACCATGGTGATTCGCGGTTGGGTCATCCGTCCGGTGATTGCTCCGGCAAAGGAATTAAAACACCGTCTTTATCATGACATGAAGGATTATTATTTGAAGAAAGCGGCCCCGGGCTGGTTTTTTTATTTCGCCAGTCTTATTATCGTGATTCTCGTGTGGATTCGCCCGGATTTTAATCCGGGGCATTTTCTCTACAAGATGGCCTTTTTATCTGCTTTCGCCTGTTACGGTCTTTCCCTCCTGATGCATTTGCAGGCACTGGCTATGGCGGCCGTGGCGGCATTGCGCCGTCTCGAGCAAAAATAGCCGCGGTCATGCTGGCAAAGCGCATTATTCCCTGTCTGGATGTCCGCGACGGCCGGGTCGTGAAAGGCGTGAACTTTGTCAGTTTGCGTGATGCCGGCGATCCGGTGGATTGTGCCAAAGCCTACGATGCCGCCAAAGCGGACGAGCTTGTTTTTCTCGACATTACCGCCTCCCACGAAAAACGAAACATCTTTATTGAAGTGGTGGAACAGGTTGCCGAGTCCGTCTATATTCCGTTTACCGTCGGCGGGGGATTGCGGACGCTGGAAGATATCCGTACCGTCTTGAAGGCGGGCTGTGACAAGGTTTCCTTAAATACCAGTGCGATCCAGAATCCGGAGCTTTTGCGTGAAGCCAGCCGCCGGTTTGGAAGTCAATGCATTGTGCTGGCCATTGATGCGAGGCGCGAGAAGGAAGGCTGGCGGGTTTTCAGCCATGGTGGTCGGACGGAAACGCCGTTGGAAGCGATTGAGTGGGCTCGCAAGGGAACTGAAATGGGGGCAGGAGAGATTCTTCTGACGAGTATGGACCGCGATGGCACGAAGGAAGGCTATGATGTCGAACTGCTGGCGCGGATGTCGGATGCCGTAAAAGTGCCGGTCATTGCGTCCGGCGGCGCCGGAACATTGGATCATTTTTATGAGGCTTTTGCCCGCGGGCACGCGGATGCCTGTCTGGCGGCTTCTGTGTTTCATTTTGGTGAAATGCGGATTGATGAAGTGAAAAATTATCTGCGTGAACGAAAAATTCCGGTGCGATAAGGGCTCATGAAAAAGAAATGCCTTGTCACCGGCGGCGCCGGTTTTATCGGATCCAATCTCGCGGAAGCCCTGTTGAATCAGGGGTATGCGGTGCGGGTGCTCGACAGTTTTGTTTCGGGAAGCCGTGAAAATTTGACGGCTATTCAGCCGCAAATTGAAATTCTGGAAGGCGATTTGCGTGATGAAACGCTGATCCGGCAGGCGGTGCAGGGAATTGATACGGTGTTCCATCTGGCGGCGGTGGCTTCGGTGGTCCGCTCGGTAGAGAATCCGCGGGAGACGCATGAGGTCAATGTGTCGGGCACCTGGAACCTTCTGGAACAAGCCCGGAATGCCGGCGTCCGGCGGCTGGTGTTTTCTTCGTCGTCGGCGGTTTACGGCGATTCGGAGGATTTTCCTTTGAAGGAAGAGACAAAACTTCGGCCCTTGTCGCCCTATGCGATATCGAAACTGATTGGCGAACAGTACTGCGGGCTCTTTCAGAATCTTTATCATCTTGAAACGGTTTCGCTGCGCTATTTCAACGTGTATGGAAAACGGCAGAATCCGGATTCGGAATATTCCGGTGTGATTCCGCGCCTTTTGGACCGGCTGCTTGAGGGGCAGTCGCCGGTGATTTATGGAGACGGCCGGCAGTCCCGGGATTTTATTTACGTGGAGGACGTGGTTCAGGCCAATTTGCAGGCGGCCTCCGTTCCGGCGGCCGCCGGAAAAACCTTTAACATCGCCACCCAGCAGGAGAATTCGGTGCTGGATATTCTGGAGCAGCTGGTTCAGATTCTTAAAATTGCAAAGCCGGCGGTGGATTTCCAGCCGCGGCGTGCAGGCGATGTCTACCGGTCCGTGGCGGATACGTCCCGGGCTCAACGTGAACTTGATTTTCATCCCGGGACCGGCTTTCGGGCAGGGCTCGAAAAGACGGTCCAATGGTTTCAGACAGGACGACAGGAAAGGAAGCCTCAGGCATGATGGAGCAGAAGAAAACCGAACATTTTTTTGAAGAGCGTCCATGGGGAAATTATGAAATTCTTCATGTGGCCGCCGACCTTGGGTTCCAGGTGAAACGGGTGGAACTGTCACCTGGAGGCCGGTTGAGCCTTCAAAGCCACAGCCGCCGGGAAGAGATCTGGACGATTACTTCCGGAAAAGGCATTGCCACGATCGATGACCGCGAGATTCCCGTTGAAACCGGCACCACGGTGCGAGTCCCGGTCGGTTCCCGCCACCGGATGGCGAATACCGGAAAGGAACCGCTGGTTTTCGTCGAAGTGCAGTTGGGCAAATACCTGGGCGAAGACGATATTCAGCGCTACCAGGATGATTACAATCGCCTCTGATTGATTTCCTCCATTTGGTAAAATGGGTGCATGAAACCCATCACCAATCCTCCGAATCCTTTCAGCGCCCATGACTGTGACTATTTTGAGGGCATGGCGCCGCCGGCCCAGTTGCGGGTGTATGAAGACAAAACCCGCAATATTCTTTCCCGCAATGATTCCCCGAACCTGGGGTTTCGCTGGAGTCTCAATCCCTACCGCGGTTGTCAACATGCCTGCACGTACTGTTATGCGCGTCCCAGCCATGAATATCTTGGTTTCGGGGCCGGCACCGATTTTGAAACGCGGATTGTCATCAAGCCGGAAGCGCCGCGTCTGCTGCGTGAGACGTTCAAAAAGCGCTCGTGGAAGGGAGAATTAATTCTTTTTTCGGGGGATACGGATTGCTACCAGCCGCTGGAACACGTTTATCGGCTGACACGAGGTTGTCTCGAAGCCTGTCTGGAGTTCGGAAATCCTGCGGCGATCATCACCAAATCCTTTCTGGTGACCCGGGACATCGACCTCTTTAAATCCCTTCATGAGCGCACGCATTTTTCGGTGACGCTCAGCATTCCTTTTCTGGATGAGCGCAAATGCCGTCTGGTGGAACCCCATGCCGCTTCGGCGGCAAAACGTTTTGAAGCCGTTGAAAAGCTGGCAAAGGCGGGTATTGATGTCGGAGTGAACATCGCGCCGGTGATTCCCGGTTTAAATGACCCCGAGATTCCGGGTATTCTGCGGCGCGCGCGCGAAATGGGGGCGCAATGGGCGGCAATGATTCCGCTCCGGCTGCCGGGCAGTGTACGGGATGTTTTTCTCCAGCGTCTTGAGCGCGACTTTCCAATGGCCCTTGGGAAAATCGTCTCCCGCATCCGGGAAATGCGCGGCGGAAAATTGTATCGTTCCGATTTCGGCTCCCGCTTTCAAGGCGAAGGGGTTTATTGGGACCAGGTACAGAAAAGTTTCGATCTTCATTGCAGCCGGCTGGGTTTAAATGCCGAAAAAGAAGAGAAGCCGCGGCTTCCGTTCCGGCGGCCCGAGGCCCAATTTGATTTATTTGCGGGAGCCTGATTGGGAACTGCCCTGAAAGGAGTTTCGTGATCTTCCTGATGGCAGCTCAGTTCAACCCCGTTAAGCTGAACTCATGAAATCCTCGCTTTCGGAAACATCAACCGGCATTCCCGTTACGGCATTAAGGGCGGCCGCCTACCATTTTGTCCTGGATAATCCGGAGTCGGACGGCACAAAGCAGTGGGATGCAACCGTGATGGTCGTCGTCGAAATCCAGGCGGGGGACGTCACCGGCGTTGGATATACCTATGCCGACAGTGCCGCTGCGGAACTGATTATAAGAGCGATTCACCCGGCCATTGTCGGGCAGGATGTGATGAATACGAATCACCTTTGGGAATGCATGCGCACGGCGGTTCGCAACGAAGGCATCGGCGGGATTGCGATGCGGGCGATCTCGGCTGTAGATGCTGCTTTATGGGATGCGAAAGCGAAGTTGCTTGAAGTCTCTGTGGCGGCTCTGTTAGGCAGCTCAGGCGAAGCGGTTCCTCTCTATGGAAGCGGTGGATTTACTTCTTATTCCAAGAAAGATTTGAAGGAAGACGTATTAAAATGGGTCATGAAGGGAATGAGCCGGATTAAAATCAAAGTGGGCCGTCAGCCGGAGAAAGATCTGGAGCGCGCCCAGGCCGCGGTGCAATCCATTGGCGGCCGCGCCTCTTTATTTGTGGATGCCAACGGAGCCTATTCCGCAGCGCAGGCCGCTGATTTTGCCCAGCAGTTCCGCGCGCTGGGGGTGGAATGGTTTGAGGAACCCTTGAGCTCGGATAATCTCGAAGGTCTTGCCGCGCTTCGCCGGCAGCGGCCCGGCGGAATTGCCATTGCGGCGGGCGAGTATGGGGATAATCCCTATTATTTCCGGGGCATGCAGGAAGCCGGCGCGGTGGACATTTTACAAATCGATATGACGCGTGCCGGCGGTGTCACCGGATTTTTGAAGGCTGCGGCGGTGGCCGAAGCTTTTTTTACTCCGGTTTCCTCCCACACCGCGCCCGCCATTCATCTGCCGGTTTGTGCGGCGCTTCCCGGAGTCGTCCATATGGAATATTTTGAAGACCACGTGCGGATTGAGCAGCGGTATCTGGAAGGGATATCTTTGCCCGCTCAAGGAAAGCTGGTTTGTGAAAAAACGCGTCCCGGATTCGGGTTTGAATTTAAGAAGCGGGACGCTGCCGATTTTTGCATCCTGGGGGAACTGTGACGACGACCTCGAAACGCGATGTCATGATAGAGCGTTTGGAAACCGAGCTGCGCAGCGCTCTCGATGGAGAAGTGCGCTTTGATGCCGGCAGCCGGGCGCTTTATGCCACGGATGCTTCCAATTACCGTCAGGTACCGGTCGGCGTGGTGATTCCCCGCCACCGGAATGATGTGATCCGCGCGATGGAGATCTGCCACCGGCACGGGGTGCCGGTGCTGGGCCGCGGCGGTGGAACGAGTCTGGCGGGGCAGTGTTGTAATGTTGCGGTGATTTTTGATTTATCGAAATACATGCACCGCGTTCTGGATATCGACGTCAAGAACCGCACTGCGCGGGTGGAGCCCGGCATCGTGCTCGACGCCCTGCAAGCCGAGACCCGGCCGCATGGATTGATTTTCGGTCCCGATCCTTCCACGCACAATCGCTGCACACTGGGCGGTATGATTGGCAACAATGCCTGCGGGGTTCATTCGGTTGTTGCAGGAAGGACGGCCGACAATGTGGAGTCCCTGGAAATTCTGACTTACAGCGGCGAAGTCCTGCATGTCGGCCCCACTTCGGATGATGAACTGGCGAGCATTATCCGGGAAGGCGGCGCGCGCGGCCGGATTTATGGCCGCCTGCGGGTGCTTCGCGACCGGTTTGCCGATGAAATCCGGAAGAAATTTCCGCGTATCCCGCGCCGCGTTTCGGGATACAACCTCGATGCCTTATTGCCGGAGCAGGGCTTTCATGTGGGCCGCGCTTTAACCGGAACCGAGGGGACTTGCGTCATGATTCTGAGTGCCACGGTGCGTTTGATTCCGGATGCAAAGTTCCGTGTGCTGGCGGTGCTCGGGTTTCCGGACATTAATGAAGCGGCCGACGCGGTGCCGGAAGTGCTGGCGTCGAAACCCTTGGGGCTTGAAGGACTCGATGATGTTTTGATCCACCACAACGTTCAGAAAGGCATGAATGCGGAAGCGCTTAAGCTTTTGCCGGAAGGCCGCGGCTGGCTGCTGGCGGAATTTGGCGGGAATACCGTGGAGGAAGCCATCGCGGAGGCGGAAAAGTTATTGGCCGGCATGAAGAAACGAGAGCGGGTTCATACCGCGCTTTGCCGCCGTCCGGAGGATCAGCATTTGATTTGGGAAGTCCGGGAATCGGGGCTGGGAGCGACATCGTTTGTTCCGGGGCAGCCGGATGCCTGGCCGGGCTGGGAAGATTCCGCGGTGCCGCCTGAAAAGATGGGGCCGTACCTGCGCCGACTGCGGGCGCTGATGAATGATTATGGCTATGACGGCAGTTTCTACGGGCACTTTGGCGATGGCTGTCTCCATACCCGCATCAGTTTCGATTTTCAGTCGGATGCGGGGGTGCGCCGCTACCGGGAATTCATGGATCGCGCCGCCGATCTGGTTCTTGAACACGGCGGTTCGCTTTCCGGCGAACATGGCGACGGTCAGGCGCGCGGGGAACTGCTCGTAAAAATGTTCGGGCCGGAATTAATCCGTGCGTTTGAAGAATTCAAGGCGATCTGGGATCCGGAAGGCAAGATGAATCCCGGAAAAGTCGTCCGGCCTTATGCCTTGGATGAAAACCTCCGGCTGCAAAATCCTTTAAATCATCCTGATACGCATTTTCGATTTCCGGTCGACGACGGAGATTTCAGCCGCTCGGTTCTGCGCTGTGTCGGAGTGGGAAAATGCCGCAAGGAGGGGAGCGGAACGATGTGTCCGAGTTATATGGTGGCGCGTGAAGAAAAGCATTCGACGCGCGGCCGGGCGCGGCTGCTTTTCGAGATGCTGGAAGGCACGGTGGTCACGAAGGGCTGGAAGAGTGAAGAAGTCAAAGAGGCGCTGGATTTATGCCTGGCCTGTAAGGGCTGCAAGGAAGAATGTCCGGTGACAGTGGATATGGCGACCTATAAGGCAGAGTTTCTTTCGCATTACTATGAAGGCAGGATGCGGCCGCGGCATGCCTATTTTCTGGGACGAATCTATGAATGGGCGCGCTTCGGGTCCCGCGTGCCGGCCGTGGCAAACTTTTTTTCTCAAACACCGCCCTTTGCTTCCATTGCCAAATGGATGACCGGCATCGCTCCGGAGCGGAAAATTCCGGCTTTTGCCGGAGAAACATTCCGCCACTGGTTCCATCGCCGGAAAAGAAGCGCTTCTGGAAAACAGGGACAGGTTTTACTTTGGCCGGATACGTTTAACAATTTCTTTTATCCCCAGATTTTGAAATCCGGTGTGGCAGTGCTTGAACGGCTCGGTTATGAAGTGCTGATTCCTGACCGGCCGCTTTGCTGCGGACGTCCGCTTTATGATTATGGATGGCTGGAAACCGCCCGGCACCGGCTGGAGCAGACCGTCGATGCGCTTTCAGGATACTCCCAGGATATTCCGCTGGTGGGCCTGGAGCCCAGCTGCATGGCGGTGTTCCGGGATGAATTGCCGAATCTGCTGGCGCGTCACCCCGCAGCGAGAAAGCTGGAGCAGCGTGCGATGGAATTTTCCGAATTTCTTGTGAAGCATACGTCCGAGAAGGACTGGCCGAAGGGCCGCCACCGCATCCTGGTTCAGGGGCACTGCCATCAGAAAGCCGTTTTTGGCCTGGATCATCAGCGCAGAATTCTGGAAAAAACAGGGATGCAGGCGCGCTATCCCGACACGGGATGCTGCGGCATGGCCGGGGCTTTTGGTTTTGAAAAGGAACATTATGACATTTCAACCCGCTGCGCTGAACGGGTTCTGATTCCGGAAATAAAAAAGAAACCGGAAGGTGAAGAACTTCTGCTGGCAGATGGATTCAGCTGCCGTGAACAAATTCATCAGATGACCGGACGCCGTGCGCGTCATATCGCCGAGATTCTGGAGATAACGATGAACGCATAAAACAACAGGAGGTGGATTATGAAAACATCACGTTTCCGGGGAGACCGTCCGGACCCAGTCCCGCCCAAAGAACCCAAACCGGTGACCCCACCGCAAAAACCTGATGTCACACCTCCACAGCCACCGCCGGAACCGTCGCCGGGCCGTGATCCGGTTCCGCCTTCGCCGCCTCCGGAAACACCGCCGCCGCAGCATCGCCCTTCAATTTAAAGGAGACTCTGATGGTTGCGGTTCTCTCACTCTTAATCGTTCTGACTTTTTCCCTGCTCATTGTTCGGATTGCCACGGTGGCGCTGACACTGACTGGACTTTCCAGCGAATCGGCGGGTTTTCAGGCACGTTCCGCATTCACCGGGACAGGATTTACAACCCGGGAATCCGAAGCGGTCGTCAACCACCCGCTGAGGCGCCGCATTGTGATGCTGCTCATGATTCTGCGCAATGCGGGAATCATTACGGCGGTTTCTTCCCTGATTCTTTCCTTTGTCAATCTGGGCGGCGCGGAAGAAGGATTGACCCGTCTGTTCTGGATTCTGGCAGGGGTTACCCGGCGCAAGGGAAGGGAAGGAGAACATGCGCATCAGGATGCGGTTCAGGAGCATCAGCAAATAAAAAAACAGCAGAAGAAAATCGAAAAATGAAACGGATTCATTATGTCAAATCCGGGATCAAGGACTTCTCCATTTTCTTTCATCTCCCCGGTTTGATGGCCATTCCGGCGGCTGCCGTGGCCGTCTGGAACCGGGAATGGCCGGTATTACCGTCTTTCATCGGTTTGGCGTTTGGCTGTCTGATCATCGCCCAGCTTCTTTACCGGACCATGCCGGCAGTCAAAGGCAGCCCCGCGCCCATTCCCATGCTGGTCGTTGTGTTGAGCTGGTTTTCGGTATCTTTACTGGATGCAATTCCTTTTTATGCCGCGGCCCAGGCCATGGGAACGGAAAGCGAAGTGTACCGTGCCTACCGGACGTTTCCCAATGCGTGGTTTGAAGCCATGTCCGGTATTACCGTTACCGGTTTATCCATGGCGGAAAATCCCCAGTTGCTGCCTTTTTCGCTTCAATTCTGGCGCTCGATCAATGAGTGGGTGGGGGGATTGGGGATTGTGGTCTTTGCGCTTGCGGTGCTTCACCCCTTTGAAAACAATTTTGTGCTCTATAACGCTGAAGCGAGGGAAGAAAGGGTGGTTCCGAGTCTTCATGAGTCGGCACGGGATATCTGGGTGATTTACTGTGTTTATACAGGACTGGGAATGGCCGCTTTCTGGTTGCTCGGCATGCCGGCCTGGGAAGCAGTGAACCATGCCATGACCGCGATTTCGACTGGCGGTTTTTCGATCACCGGTGAAAGTTTTCAGGGATATGAATCCGGGATCAAAATCGCCGCCATGATCCTGATGTTTCTCGGAGCGGTGAACTTTCAAACGCATTATCAAGCGGTGATGAAACGAAACTGGAGACGCGTCCAGAAGAGCACCGAGCTGAAGGTCTTTTTGACGCTGCTGATTCTCATTTTTCTTTTACTTTATCTGCTGAAAATTTATGAAAAATGGAATATTGCCGCGATTGATCTGGCATTTCACTGGATGTCGGCGCTGTCGACATGCGGATTCAGTTCGACCGAGATGTCGCATTGGATTCCTTCCGGCATCCTGCTTCTGATCTTCGGAATGGTGGTGGGAGGCTGCTCTTCATCAACATGCGGGGGGATCAAGCTGAAGCGCTTTGCCTGGCTCGCGAAAGGCTGGGTCTGGAAAATCGGCTATCTCGGGTACGGTGCCCGGCGGAAACCGGCCTATACGTTTAATCAAAAGCGCGTGGCGATTCCGGAAGCCATGCGGCGCATTCAGTTTGCGGGACTGTTATTGTCACTTTGGATTTTTCTGTTATTCGCCGGCACGCTCTGGATTCTCGCGATTGAAGCGGACCGGTTTTCTTTTCAGCAGATTGTCTTCGATACGGCGTCCGCGCTTGGCAATGTAGGACTCAGTACCGGGGTTGTCCATCCCGGCCTGCATCCGGTCAGTGTGATTCTTTTTATTCTTCTTATGCTCATCGGCCGTTTGGAAGCGATCGGCGTCATACTGCTTTTGGGCCTGCCCGTCTCCCGTCTGCTAAAGTGGAAAAAGAAGGTCTGATTTTTCGGTAAAGGAATCCCTGAAGAGCGTAGGCCGCTTGAGGAACCGGGAATCGATTTCTCCCTGATAGGCATCGCTTTTGAAAGGAATAGACTGATTATGAGGAGACGACCATGCTTTTACATTTGCTCAAACGTCAACAGCACTTATGGCCGGCCCAGCATCAGGACCGCCAACCGGGGATTGAAGAGGAAATGCATCCCCACCCGGTAGCGGAAAGCAATAAATATCGTCCGGGCGGCAAGCTTAAAGGGAAAGTGGCGCTCATTACCGGCGGCGACAGCGGCATCGGGCGGGCGGTTGCAATTGCGTTTGCCAAAGAAGGGGCCGATGTGGCGCTGGTCTACCTGAATGAATATGAAGATGCCGACTTAACGCGCACTCGGGTGGAAGAGATGGGCCGTCGGGCACTACCGATAGCGGGAGACGTCGGACGGGAAAAATTTTGCATCAAGGCCGTTGAGGATTGCGTCCGCCATTATTCAAAGATCGATATCCTTGTCAATAATGCCGGAGAGATGCATGCGCAGGAACAACTGGAAGATGTTTCGTCTGAACAGCTCCGGCGCACCTTTGAAACGAATATCTTTTCGATGTTCTATCTCAGCAAACAGGTGCTGCATCATATGCAAGAAGGCGGCGTGATTATCAATACGGCTTCGGTGACCGCTTACCGCGGCAGCAGCCATTTGATCGATTATTCAGCCACCAAGGGAGCGATTGTGGCATTTACGCGTTCCCTGGCGCTATCGCTTGTGCCGCGAAAAATCCGCGTCAACGCGGTGGCCCCGGGGCCGGTATGGACGCCGTTGATTCCGGCCGGTTACCCGAAGGAAGAGATCAAGGATTTCGGTTCTCAGGTCCCCATGGAAAGAGCCGCTGAACCGGAAGAAATTGCTCCGTC
>CAZGID010000040.1:0-16221 GCA_964526065.1 uncultured bacterium | reverse complement strand
GTGGCGCGCGATCTGCCTGATCTCATCGCTGGTTGGGGGCAGCGCGGGTCCGTCGCCGATTATCTGGAAACCGTGCGTCATATTCTGGAGGCGGTTCGGCAAAGACAACCCCAGGCGACTGAATATGATGCTCCGAACGAAGATGATAAAAATGCCGTTTATCAGTATCTGATGAGCCATTTTCATGATCCCGCCCGTCTGAAAGCCGTATTCGATATCTATTTCAATTCGGCGGATACGGAGGTCAACAAGCATATTGAGCGATATGATCTGAAATTCAGCCGAAAAAATCCGGCGGCTTTTCATGACGGCATGCCGGCCCATTTTCAGCAGATTCACCGGCAGCAGGCGCGCAAGCTGGACTACAATTTTTTTGTGCCGTTCATGCTGAATTTCGTGGATGAAGAAACCACGACGGCCGGCGAGGCGGAAATTTTCTTCAAGTTGTTCACTTCCAAAAAACTGCATCAGTGGCGGACCATCAAGACCGGCATGCGGATCAAGCTGGATTTTCTGAACAGCAGTCATGATGCCCAGGTTGTGCGGTTGACCCGCATGGCAATCCGGATTCTTGACAAAAAATGGTCTTTGAATGCGTTGAGCGGCAAACAGATGGAAGAGAAAGTTGATTTGCCGAATGACAATACCGACTACCTTTCATTTGTCGCGGGCCGGGACTTGATCGACATGGTGAGCCTTTTTACGGATTTAAAAACAGTGACGCCCGGTCATGAGGGCGCGCCGGCAAGGGATCCGGCGCTGGAATGGAAAGTCCGGATTCTGGAACTTGGAGAAGAGGTGGTGAATGCCTCCGCGGAGGAAGCGCCCGAGCGCATTGCCCGGCTGGAGCGGGCGATGACCCAATTTCGTTACTTCTACAAGACTCAGAAATTAACGATTCTTTATGACCTTTTCAGCCCGCATGTGCCGGAAGACGAAGACCAGCGGCGGGAAAACCAGCGGGCTTTGGTTCGCTATGCGGCGAATCTGCCGGTTAATCAGGATGGAAAAACGGTTTTCGATTCGATGGTGGAATTGATTCAGTCGAATCACAACCGCCCTGAAGTGGTGCGGACGCTGCATCAGGCTTTGATGGCGGAAGCGAAGGGGAAATTTCAGGAATGGCGCTATCAATCGGGGGATTATCAAAAAATGTTTTCGCAGTGGATGGAAACACGGCTGGCTGCGCTTCCGGAACGGAATGAAGAGGCAGAACAAAAAGCCGCGGAAGAAGCCGGGCGCCTGCGGGCCGGCTGGCAAAAGAACCGGTATTACGTGGTGAACCAACCGGTGACAGGAAGCAATTTGTATGTTGGATTTACCGACAGTTTTTCGACGCTGCTGAATCTGGGCAATCCGGCTTATTTCGGATCCTGTCAGGCCTGCTACAAGCCGGCTTACAATCGCGGACTGACCGGCACGCTGGCCAATGGCTGGAATAAAGCGATTGTGGTATTTGATGAGAAGGGGCATTTTCTTGGACGGCGCATTGTCCGTTTGCGGATGCTGCCTGGCGGTGAATTGGTGCTGCTGAGGGAAAGAACATATGGCGACCAGCGCCACAATCCAATGATTGACCGTCTGTTAGCCAAGATCGCGAATGAGATGGGGCTTCGCTACCAGCCGGATGATGAACTGGAGATGTTATCGATTTCCTTTCCTTTGTGGTCGGGTCATTCCGAGTGGGAATATTCGGATGCCTACGGACATCAGGATGCCGCCCAGGCCGTGGGGCTGCTGCGTCTGAAGAAAGATAAAGAAATGGATGTTTCTTTAACGGTGGCTTTGAAAAATTCCAGTGTGACGGAGATGGGGCCGCTTTACCGCGAAGAAGAAGAATCCTTTTTTAAATTTATTGCCGACAATTTGCAGATCGCTTCCGGCACCGCGGAAGAAACCGACGTGCAGGAATCGATGCCTGTCCGGGATTTTGTGGAGGTCGGGCCCGGCGAACTCTATTTTCGAGGCGTTCCGGTTTTACTGGTGGAAACGCTGCCGGAGGAGCCGGAGATTCAGCCCTTGCCGGGAGTTGTGCATGACCGGTACGGGCCGCTTTATATCCAGCCGGGGACGCAGCAGTTGTTTGCCCGCGTGCCGGAACCGGTCCGCTCGGAAGCCCGCACCGGCGCTGATGCGCCGGTACCGGAAGACGACTCCCGGGCTGGTCGCCCGGAAGCCCGGCAGATTGAGGTGGAAACGGAATGGGGAACGCTTGAGATTGAAGGCGACTGGGTGGAGGCCGATGCGGTCAAGGTTGCCCGGCTCTTTGAAAAGGGGTCGCTCATTCACGGATTGATGAGAACGATAGGAGAAGAAACCAATGCGAATGTGAACCGCCTGGAACTGCAGCGGACGGAGGAGCCGGGGGGCGCGGCGCCGGAATACGGGATGGAATGGGTCCCCGAATCGTCGCATTTTGTTCTGCGGTTGAACCGCCTGGCGTTTATGACGTCAGCAGAAACCATTATTTTGCGTGCTTTCGCAACTTTCATGACCGATTTGAATATCCGTCATGAAACGCCGGATATCTTCGGACTTCTGTATGAAGAAGATGCGGCTCTCGATCCCCGCATGATTCAGGTCGTGAATCTTTTCCGGCAGGCTCAAATGATTGAGATGCTCATTGAACACCGCGCCTATCGCGCGGCCGATGATCTGGCACGAGATGTCATTGCCGAAACCATTCTGACCAATTCCTGGGTGTTCGAGGATCTGGACCTGACGGATCCGGATCACTTTCTGGCCCTGACGAATCTGTTTTTTGCGATTCTTCCTTTTCAACGGGTGGACGGGCAGTACATCGGCACTTATATGAAGCGGCTGCGTGATTATACCGGCGATTTTATTGAAGCGCCCGAAGCGGTGCGGGAAGTACGCGAACGGCTGGAAGGGGATTTGCGCGAGTTGACGTTCATCATGCGTTCGCCGTCCATCCCGCCGCTTGAATCGATCCGGGAAGACTATATTGAAGTCATCGAAGCCGCCATCCGGCCCGAGGCACGACAAGTGCCTCGGCGTGTGCCTGTGTCGGAATCATTGGATTCCGACCGGCCCGAGGCCCGCGAAGTTTCAAGCGAGGAATTGATCGAGGCTTTTGAAAGCACGGTGGGAACCATCAATCCCGCCATCCAGCTGTTGAATCTGAATGCCGTGTCATTCCGGCAGGAAGCCGCGCGGCTGAATATCGATCTGAAATCCCTGCCGGTGCCGCCCGGAACCTTGCTGCCGGCTTACCGGACGGGCGACGAAACGCCGGCGGCGACTCAAGCGCGTCTTGCCGGGGAACTGGAAACGCCTGAAGAAAAAGACCGCTGGAATCTGAAGGCTTTTCGCGAGCGGCGAATGACGGACGGGCCGGAATTCGTGAACCGGACTTTCTCGCTGGCGAAACTTTTGTGGGGTCTGGATCTGACCGGGGCCTTTGAAGCGGAATTGAACCGGCGCCTGCCGGAGCAGGGCGGGAATCGTGATTTTGTCGCCCAGTCCTTTGGATTCGAACTGGCGTATGAACGGCGGCTGTTCTGGAAAATGGTGGCAGACCTGGGCGCGCTGGCGGGGCATGAGCTCGAAAAGAAAGAAGCTTCACTGCTGGATACGCTGCCCTTTGCAGATAAAGAAGCCTTGCTGGCCCGGCTTGGCGATGATGAAATCCGGTGGCGGCTGCGGCGTTTTGTCGAGGCCTACCCGCAACAGCTTGCGCATTACAAACAGACGGGTTACGGGTATGAAGGACTGATCCGCGACCTGGGAATTGAAGAAGAATTTCTGGATCAGGTCAAAGCCCTGTACGGGCTTTACAGCGGCGTTCATTATGCGATTGCCCGCACGCTGGAGTTACATCCGGCACGCTTTCCACAGTTTCTCCGTTCGCTGGGACTGGACCTGGATACGGCGAAAATTCCGGTGCCGGACGGCAATCTGCTGAAAGTGTTGAAACCGGATCAGGACCCGGCGGTCACGAAAGCAGAGATTTTGAAAATCATGGAAGCGCAGGACTGGAATCTCGCCGCGGTGCGAAAAGCTCTTTTCGAGAATCATCCGCTGATGACACCGCGTTCGGTGGATTATCTGCAATTGATTCGCGGCCTGGATCTGGCGGATGAATTTATCGAGCGATCCGGCGTGACCAAAGAGGCAGGCTGGGACCGGCTCCAGTCAATCGGCGGCCGGCGCTTTCACTTCTCCCGCAGTCATTCGCGGGAAATGATGCTCCGCATTCTGGAGAGCCTGAGGCCTGAGTGGCTTCCGGTGGAAGGTACCGGGGTTTTGCCGGTGGAGCAGGCGGGGGCCGCGGAGCGTTCTGCTATTCAGAAAAATTTTATGGAAATGATTCGAGGACAAATCTGGAATATGCGGCACGAAGCCGCGGTGTCCGGAGATGATCTGGGAATGGCGGCGGGCCTGGAAAATTTGATCGGCCGGATTGACCGGGAGCTGCTGCCGGCCCTTGAGGGGACGGCCCGGGAGGAGACGGTGGAAGCGCTGAACCGGTTTGAAGAACTGGCGCCCGCTTTCCGGTATTCTCCGGATGCGTTTGAAGACGAATTGCAGCGGTTGCTGCGCGAAGTTTACCGGGCGATTTTTTCCCTGACGCCCGAAGCCCTGGGAGGATGGGTGCTGGATGAATTTGCGCTGGAAGGCGAGGGCGAGGTTCTGCCTTTGTTCATTCTGGCGGCTTTTCCGGGGCCGCCGTCGATGACCGAAACCGAAGACGGCCGTCTGCTTCAGACGCGTCAATTGTGGCGCTGGGTGGAAGCCGCGCGGGAAGCGGCCGGCAGCCGGCGCCCGGTGGACGTTCAGATTTTTTATACGCTGAATCCTGAAGCGCTGACCGAACTGCTGGAACTGGGCGGCGGGTATGCCGTTTTTTGGCTGCCGGACGACTACGAAACCAAATTGCGGGAAGAGCTTGGGCTGCTGGAGCCCTTGCGCCGCCTGGAGTTTGGGGTGCGCTTGTCCGGTACGTCCAAAACCCGTGTTCTGGAAGCCGAAGAAGAGAAACGGCTGCGAGATCTTTTTGCCGTTGACCGTTCGGAACCATTGGGTTCCGACCGTCCCGAGGCACGCGATCCGGAAATGGTTCTTCCCGAAATCACACCGGCAGCGCGCCGTGTATGGGAAGGCCCGCGGGCCAAAGCGCTGCCGCTCCGGTGGGAACGTTTCGGCACGCAATTTCTGGTCGATCTCCTGAGCGAATGGCTGGGCGAAGCGGTTTACGCCGAGCGGGCGGGAATCCGGCCGCCGGAAATTCCGCAGCTGTTAACCGGACATTTTGGCGAAGCGCCGTTGCGCGCTGCGTCTTCTTACGAGGCCCGCTTGGAAGCGGCGGCGCAAGAAAAGGAGGCCGCCGTGCATGCGGTGCTCGACCGGTTGTGGGTGGCGGCACTGGCCGAAAAAAATCCGCGGGCATTGTATATTCTGCTGTCGGCCTTTCAAAAGGTGCAGCAGAAATCCAACATTCAGGAACCGCTGCTGGCGGTCCTGGGCGATGAAGCGCTTTTCAAGGAAATGGAAAGGGCGCTTCTGCAGAAGCAGAAAAGTTTCGGAAATAACGGACTCAACTGGGAAGAACAGCAGGAAGCCCGGAATTTTCTGGTGCCGGAATTGCGCCGCATCGTGCGCGTGGTTTCCCCGTACGAGCTTTCTGAATTTGTGCGCGAAAATGATTTTGGCGTCGCGACCCTGCTTTCCGGAACCCAGGGTGTTCCGGATGCCATTGGCGGCGCCAATTTCCAGCTGGATCCTTCCCGGGTGCATGCGGATGATTTTGTGGCCGTGGCGCTGATGCCCGAAGCCCTGCTCAAGGCGGCGCGTTTGATCCGGGGCCTCAAGACACGGGCCGAGCGCATTCGCAAATTACAGGAACACATGAGCGAACTTTTTCCGGGTGCCCGCGAAAACGGCGCGGGTTTTGAAATTGCGCTGGCTTCCTATGTCGAAGGAATTCTGATCAACCAGCGTCTCGTCGAAGCTTCGGCGTAATTCAAACAGGCTTCGGCTGTAACAGACGGCCCAGTCCGACGCAAAGCGCAAAGAGCAGGCAGGCGGCGGCCTCGAGTGACAGCAGGTAGTACGGCCAGGGGCCCAGATAATCCAGCAGGCTGGGTTGTTCCGGCTTGGCGGCCAGATAGCCGAAATTCGTATTCCGGTGCCAGTTGACTAAACCCACGGCAGCAGCGTACCCGTTGGTCCAGAGCATTCCCCGGAAAATGGAACGACCGTTCAACCGGGCAAATCCGCGTGTGATTAAATAAAAAGCCCCCACAATGACTCCGCCATGGGTGAGAAAGAAAAAAAAGAACATGGGATGCGGAAAGCCGAACGTGAGATCCGGTGTCAGGATGGCTTGAGCGCTTCCGGCCAGAGCCCACAACACGGCTAGTTCAGCAACCGCTTGGTGGCTTGGACGCGATAGCGCCCAAGCCATTAAAATCAGCGTCAGATCACAGAGCTGAAGCGGAATGGCTTTAATTCCCAGGCTTGCCAGATAGAGCCAGTTGGTGATTCCGAGCAGCAGAAGGAACAGGGCCGCCGCCGCCCGCCACGGAGACAAGGGCTGGGGCCGGGCCGGGCGCCGGGTCACCGCCAGCGTCAAGAGAGTTCCGGCGAGAAAAGCCAGAATCAGCCAATGCTCTCCGGTAAAGGATTCAAATTCTGGATTCATCTTTTCATTGTAGCAAATCAAGCGGTTCTGAATGAATGGGAAACGAATTAATTTCCTCCGCTTCTGTAAATTCAGGTACACTGGATAAAACCGAAAGCGAGGCCATTTTTGGAAACTCAAAATCTTACATTTTATAATCTGGGGCTGGCACCCAAAATGCTCGACGTGCTGGACCGCAAGAAATTTGTTTGTCCCACGCCCATTCAGCACAAAGCGATCCCGCTGGCGCTGGAAGGCAAGGACCTGATCGGAATTGCCCAGACCGGAACCGGTAAAACCCTGGCATTCGGGATTCCCATGGTGCAGCGGCTGAGTGCGGCGGCGGAGCGGGGAATGGGACTCGTGCTGGTGCCGACGCGCGAACTGGCGCTTCAGGTACACGATGCATTTCAATCCATTTTGCATCATTTCTCCATGAAGAGTACCGTGCTGATCGGCGGCGCGCCGATGTTCCGCCAGACTCAGGCCCTGCGGCAAAAACCCGACATTGTCATTGCCACGCCGGGCCGGATGATCGATCACCTGGAACAGGGGAATGTGAAGCTTAAATCCGTGCAGGTGCTGGTGCTGGATGAAGCCGACCGCATGCTCGACATGGGGTTTGCGCCGCAGGTGAAAAGAATTCTGCGGGAAGTGCCGGAAAAGCGGCAGACGCTTCTTTTTTCGGCGACCATGCCGACGGATATCGTGCAGCTGGCGGCGCAGCACATGCAGCTGCCTTTGCATGTGGAAGTGGCGCCGTCGGGAACAGCGGCGGAACGGGTGACCCAGGAACTTCTGATTATTCAGTTTGATGCGAAAAAAGAGGCGGTTCGTTTGCTTTTAGATCAATACCGCGGAGCGGTGCTGGTGTTTACCCGCACGAAAATGGGGGCGCGTAAAGTCGCCCGCGCAATCCAGGCGATGAATCACAAGGCGGCAGAAATCCATTCCGACCGTTCGCTGGGCCAGCGCAAGCAGGCGATTGAAGGATTCAAATCGGGGCGTTACCGGATTCTGGTGGCGACCGATATTGCGGCGCGCGGCATCGACGTCAGCGGTATTGAGCTCGTCATCAATTATGATTTGCCGGAAGATCCGGAAAATTATGTGCATCGCATCGGCCGCACCGGCCGGGCGGGCCATGAAGGGCATGCCGTCACGCTGGCGACGCCCGACCAGGCCACCGAGGTGGCCCGTATTGAACGCATGATCCGCAAAACGCTTCCGCGCGGCCAGAAGCCCGGCATTGCGACAACGGAATTTTCGGGGCATCAGTCTGCGGGTTCCCGCCGTCCTTCGGGCAAACGCGGATTTCGTCCTTCCCGTGGCCAAAAAAGCAGGCCCAAAGGCGGTCCAAAAGGGGGCGGTCCTCAAGGCGGCTCCAGAGGCGGTCAGGGCCGGGGCCACAGCCGCCGTCGCCGGCGGTAAGCCATCGCCGCGGCATGAATTCACTGTTGTTCGTCTATGGCAGTTTGAAGCGGGACGCTTCCGAGCATTTTCGAATTGCCGAAGGCAGTTCCTTTATTGGCATGGGACGTGTGCATGGCCGGCTGGCGGAGAATACGGAATACCCGGCTCTGGTACCTGATGAAAATTTCTGGGTCGAAGGGGAAGTTCACTGGCTGGAAGATCCGGCGAACCGTTTTTCCGAGCTGGATGCCTACGAAGGCGACGATTACCGGCGCGAAGTGGCCCTCATTTATATGGATGATGGCACCCACACCGAGGCCTGGGTTTATTTTTACCGCTTCTGATGCGCTTAAGCCGCTGAACGTTCGGGCGGCTCCCTGACCTGAATCCGGACCAGATTAATTTCCTGTCCCTGCAGGGCTTCCCGCACGCGTTCGCCCGCATGCCGGTCTTCTGCGGCGGCGGCTTCAAAAACGGCGGTTGCCGTGACGGCCGCTGTTTCTTCCAGGTGCCAGCCGTTTTCTGCAGCGCCGTCCAAAGCTCCCTGAACGAAAGCCCGGGCAGTTTTGCTCAAGGGGGCTCCGCTGGCCAGGATGTCATGAAAATAGGGACGCGCGATCGCTTCGGCCACCTGGGGCCATACGGTTTCCGTTATTTTCCCGGTACGGAGAATGCCGCGCAGAATGCCTTTGGCCAGCTTGTCGGCATCCCCGCCGGTTTCCACCCGTATCCCGACAACCCACTCGACGACTTCCGTCAATCCGCCGATTAAATGTTCACCGCTGCCAAAACCGTAAGGCGCGATTTGATGCACGATGTCCGTGACAATACGGGCGGTACTTTCCACCATTTCTCCCGGCTGCCGCATGACATTCACCAGTTCGTGACGGCGGGAATCTTTCCATCTGGTGTTGATTTCCATGGCGGGGGCTCCTTTCGTTTAGGGAATTATAAGAAATCCGCTCATTTTTTTTATCGGGTCCAACCTGAACTCGTCCCCGGAAAAACGGCAAGCCGCGGAATTCTTCCCGATAGAAAGAAAAAGAAAAAAAGGATAGGATGGAGGCATGAAAAATCAGCGGGTTGTGATGTGGGGCATGTTTATTTTTGCGTTAGGAGTCGCGGGTTGTGCGCGGCGAGTGATGACCGACACCTACCTTGGAACGCAAAACGGCCAGATGTTGGAGTCCGGATCGTCTTATGCGGTGCTGGCAAATGAGAATGTGGAAAACCCCATCTTCGATCAAACCGTAAAGGCCAAAATCGAAACACTTCTGGCCGCCAAAGACTTTCGCCTGGTTCCGGTTGAACAGGCCGATTACCTGATTCAATATACCTATAATATAGAAGGCCATGAGGAAACCCGCTGGCGCGGTTACCCCAATACCGGTTTTCATTTCTTCGGCGGCCACCATCATCACCCGCATTTCGGTACGCATCTGGGTTACAGCACCGTGATTGGCGAAACCTGGCCGGTTTATATTTCCCGGGCGCGGCTGCGCGTCCTGGAGGCGGCTCCGTTTCGGGATGAAAACCGGCAGTCCGTGGTTTGGGTCGGAGAGGCCTGGACCGAAAGCCGGACGCGGGATTTGCGCGAAATGATCGATTACCTGCTGACGGCCAATTTTGTTTTCTTCGGGCAGGATACCGAACGCAGCCGGAATGTCGGCATGGACGACGATCATCCCTTGATTCAGCGCCTGGAATCGCAAGCGCTCCAACCTTCCGCCGCATCTCATAAAACTGCATGAAAAAATTAACCGGAGGTTCGGGATGGTCCTTGAGTCCGGACGATGAACCGCGTCCGGCAGCCAAAAAAGATACCGGATCCCCGGCGCCGAAGATCCGGCTCGAAAAAAGAACGGGGAAATATGTGACGGTGATTGCCGGTTTACATACGTATGGCGCGGAGCGATTGAATGCCATGGCGCGCGAGCTTAAAGCATCGCTGGGTGCCGGCGGCACGGTCAAAAACGGGGTGATCGAAATTCAGGGAGATAAACTTGAAGCGGTGCGCAGCTGGTTTGATAAAAAGAAAAAGCAGTAACTGGATTCTGCCGGCCGCGTTGCTGCCGGTATTTTTTATGGGTTCGGCCGTTCATGGCGCGGAACCTGCCCGCCGGCAGGAAGTGGCCGCGGCCTTCAGTGAACGCGAGCCGTCGGCCTGGGGCGAGACCCTGCCGGGCGTGCGGACGCGTTTGAAAACCGAAGAAAAAGTCATCGCCCTGACGCTGGATGCGTGCGGATCCGAAGGGGACGGCTATGATGAAGTCTTGATTTCCTTCCTGGAAGAAAATCAGGTGCCCGCGACGCTTTTCATGAATGCGCGCTGGATCGACAAAAATCCCGAAGTGTTTGCCCGCCTTGCAGCCAACCCGTTATTCGAAATCGAAAATCACGGCACCGCCCATCGTCCGGCTTCGGTCACAGGCCGCAGTGCTTTTGATATTCCCGGCACGGCCGGCGCCGCAGAATTGGTGGATGAAATCGAAATCAATGCGGACAAGATCGAGGCGTTGACTGGCCGGCGGCCTGTTTTCTACCGGTCCGGAACCGCCTATTATGATGATGTGGCGCTGGACATCATTGGGGCACTGGGATATCAGGCCGTCGGGTTCAATGTGCTGGGAGACAAGGGGGCCACTTATTTGCGGGACAAAGTGCGGGACCGGCTGTTTGCGGCAGCGCCCGGGTCGATTGTGATTCTGCATATGAACCGGCCGGAGCGCCAGACTGCGGAAGGGGTTATGGCGGCGCTTCCCGAATTGCTGGCGCAGGGTTTTCGCTTTGTGCAGCTGCAGGATTATGAACTGGAATAATTATTAACGATGTTTTTAACCCAAAAGGAGAAACCATGAAAAAAGTATTTTCCATGCTGGTGATCGCGTTGCTGAGCGTTTCTGTTCTGGCGCCCGGTGCGGTGTATGCCGAAAAGCCTCAGGAAGATAATGTCGGTGACCGCATCAGCGACTGGGCGGCCACCGTCGGGAAGAGCAAGGAAGAAAGAGACCGTATTCTGATGGAAAGAAAAGCGGAACGTCAGCGCGAAAGAATGCAGAGAAAAGCCGAGCGGATGGCAAAAAAAGCCGAAGCAAAAGGCAAAGAAGCCGGCAAGGCGGTCGGCAAGGAAATGCGCGAAGCCAAAAAGGAAATGAAGAAACAGATGGGAGAGTAAACAAAAAGGCCGTCATCCTGATCATTCAGGATGACGGCTTTTCGCCCCGTCAGGCGGCGAAAGCGATGGGCTCTTCCGGTAAATCTTCCTGGCGTTCGCCGTTCTCTTTCAACGCGATCTGGATCGCCGCTTCTTCATTTTCTGCCACGACTTCCGTTTCGTGTTCCCGTTTTTCTACCCAGCGAACATAGAATTTCTGCAGTTTCCTTTTCATGGTTCTTTTCCCGTTCGGTTAGGGCCGGATTACGGCCGTTTTTTCCTTACTTAAAAAGTACCACATGAAGCGGAAAATTGCAGGGGAGGCTGAAAATTTCAGCGGTGCAGGTAGAGGGCCAGATTCTGCAGGCTTTCGGCCGTGATGGCCTTCATCAGGAAATTCGACATCCAGGCCGGCAAAGAGCCGCCCGGCGGAGGTTCGATCACGAGGCTGACTTCGGTCCTGTTTTCGGCAATCGGCCGGATCAGCCAGGTGCATTCGAATTCGTGAATGCGCACGCGGTCTTTCCGGTCCGGGTATTCATTAAAGGCCGGGTAACGGATTGTGACCAGTCCGGTTTCCGGGTCTTGCTGGACTTCGCGAAAGCTGACGGTATCCCGGTCCGGGAAAGGCCACGGCACTTCCCAGACAAAATAATAGAGTTCCTGGGGCAGATGGCTTTCTTCGATGACCTCCGCCGCTTTCAAGCGCGACATCCAGGCCGGTGTGGAGGGAACATCCTGGGCCACTTCCACGACTTGATCGATCGGTGCTTTTAATTAGGTGACGGCTTTGAAATCTTTGACTTCAGAATTTTCCTTGTTCCGAGCATAGACCTGAATCCCGTCTTTGGAACTGTCGAGTTCCCAGGAAGCGGCGGCGGCCGGACCGCTGAGAGTCAGGGCGAACAGAATAAATAGAAGAGAAGGGATGGTGATCTTCATAAAATCAAGCCCGTACACTAACCCAGGATGGACGAAATGTCATGTATTAATTGACAACAGGTGCCCGAATTTCCCTTTGCCTGAGGCCGGTTTAAGGGATTTACTGACGCACGCGGGCGGCCGGCGCCTTTTAAATAGAGGGAAGGAAGGTGTTTATGAAAAAGTGGTTGATCGGCTTTTTTATTCTGCTGGCCGTCCTTGGAACAGCGGGCTTTTTTCTAATCGAGCCGGTGGCTGAAGCCCTGATTCTGCAGGGAATCGAAAGCGGGCTCAATCACCGGGTGCGGGCGAGGCTCATTGATTTTGATCTGGGCGGGTCGGTGACGATCCGGCAGCTTGACGTTCTCAACAAGGAAAAATATCCAATCGACGTGTATTACGAAATCCCGGAAGTGGATGTCGTCTTTGATCCCTGGGCATTTCTTCAGGGGGACCCGCATCTGGATCAGTTCAAGCTGCACATTCATCAGGTGAATGCCGTGCGCAATGCCGAAGGCGACATGAATCTGAATGAAACGGCGGGTTCTCAAATGGAGCTGCCGGTGGAACAGATGACGTTGATCATTGACCGCGTGGTGTTCACCGACTTCGCTGTTGCGCGAGACGGATTGACGCAAACGTTTAATGTGAACATCCGGCGGGAGTACGAGGATCTGGAAAGCTTTGCCGAGATTGGAGAGATCATCGGAGGCCGGGAGCTGGCGCGGAGTGCGGCGGGCCGGCTTTGGACGATGGATCCCGGAAAAATGGTGAAGCAGAACGTACTCGATCCGGTCACCTATGCCAATGCGGTGGTGACCGATGCCGTCGGGCAGGTGGAACAAACCGCGGGCAATGTTGTCAGCGGAACGGTGGATCTGCTGACTTCGCCTTTTCGCGGCGGGAATGAAGAAGAAAAGCCGGAAGAAGCGGTCTGATTATTTTGACGTTAAAACTTTTAAATCGCCGCCTTCTTTTCGTTCGATGTTGATGCTCACATCATTCGCCTCGCGGCGGAATTGAAGATCCAGCGTGGCGGGGCCGACCCGAAAATTTCGCAGCCGCACCGTTTGTAAAAAAGGGGGCAGGGAAGGATTTTCGAAGATTAACTGGTTTCGGGAAGCCTCGATGGAAACCCCCAGACAGGAAGCCAGTCCTAAAAAAACCGTGCCTGCAGCCCAGGCTTGCGGATCACAGGCGACCGGGTATAGAGTCGGGCCTTCGCCCCGGCGGCGCGGAAAGCCGCAGTACAGTTCCGGCAGGCGGTTCAGATCCATAAAAAGGCTCGTGTCCAAAAGACCTCCCAGTACGCGCAGGGCTTCCTGCTTATAACCGTAACGCGCCATGCCGGCGATGGCCAGCGCATTGTCGTGCGGCCAGATGGAACCGTTGTGGTACGACATGGGGTTGTAGCGCGGTTCGCCGGCGGCCAGGGTGCGGATGCCCCAGCCCGAAAAGAAATCCGGACCGCTTAACTGCTGCACAATTTCGCGGGCATGGTGTTCTGTTGCAATGCCGGTCCACAGGCAATGCGCCGCATTGGAACTGCGGATGACACAGGGCTGTTTGCGTCCGTCGAGGGCAATCGCATAGGTTCCGATTTCGGGGCACCAGAATTTTTCTGCGAACCGCTGCTGAAGCGCCTTGGCATCGGCCTCCAGTTGAGACGCGCGTTCCGGCAAACCGCAGACGGCGGCGGCCTGGGCGGCCGCGCGCCAAGCGGCATAGACATATCCCTGGACTTCACAGAGAGCCACCGGCGGTTCGGCCAGTCGGCCGTCGCGATAAAAAACGGAATCGTCCGAATCTTTCCAGCCCTGATTGCGGAGCCCGCCGTCCGCCCGGCGCCGGTACTCAATGAAGCCGTCTTCGTCCGCATCGCCGTAGCGACGGATCCACTCCAGCGCGGCATCGATTGAGGGCCACAGGTGTTTGAGGAATTCCCGGTCCCCTGTGCGTTCGTAATAGGCCCCGGCTAGAATAACAAAAAGCGGTGTGGCATCGATTGTGCCGTAGTAGCAGCCGAATGGGATTTCGCCCAGCGCCGCCATTTCGCCCTGACGGACTTCGTGCAGAATTTTTCCGGGCTCGGCATCCTGTTCCGGAATTTCTTCTTTTGCCTGATGAGCCGCCAGATAAGCCAGCACCCCGCGGCTGATTTCCGGAAAAAGCCACAGGGTTTCCAGCGCCGTGATGATGCCGTCGCGCCCGAAAATAGTGCTGAACCAGGGAATGCCCGCATACGGATAAAATCCTTCCGGTGTCTCGGTCAGCAGCATGACGAGATCGGCCTGCGAGCGGTGCAGCCAGTCGTTGAACTGTTCGTTAGACGTTTCCAGAACCGGTGCCGTGCCATGATACCGTTCATAAGCGTCGTGCACAGCGCGTGCCGCAAGTTCATGAGGCAGCCGTTCGGTTCCGTTTTCATCCGTCCGGCAGCGGACATTCCATTTCAGAATCCGTTCTTCGCTGGGCTTTAAATGAAGGCGGTAAATAATTTCCGGCCCCTCAATTTTTTCCGGTTTATTTTCAAAATGGATTTCAGTCTGACGCTCCCGTGCGTCCAGTCCGCGGTAACGCAGGATGAGTTCCTTTTCATTGACCGAGGGCTCGTGCAGAACGCCGCGCTGCAGACGGTGCATGCCCCGCACTTCAAATATATCCAGATAATCCGCTTCAAAGGATGTCGAGATATCCAAAGTCAGGGGCTCCAGGCCGAAATTGCAGATGCTTAATTCTTCATAAAGTGTGCCGTGCCAGATAAAAATGGTGCGAACGAGGTGGATGGTGCCGCGCTGAACCAGCAATTGCGGTGCCGCTTCGAAGTCGGGATTTGTGAGGTCCACGACTAAAAAATCGTTGTCTTCTTTCACATGGGAGCTCAGAAGCAGCGGGCTGCGGCCGTTGAGACGCAGAACAGCGCGGGACAGAAAACGCGTGCCTTCATGAAACAGTCCCTGTTCCTCAAATCCAAGCGGGCGGATATCGCCGTGGCGGTTGAAGATGCCGAACGTATCGGCCTGCTTCAGAATGCGCGGCGTTTCGTCCGCCAGCGACGAACGGGCCTGAATATAATACTGGTCCTGAATGCGGATGATGTCGCTCATTTCAAGCCGCTTTCCCGGCCGGAAGGTGATGCGTGGTCGGCACGTTTAATTCAATCAGCCGCTCATAAATTTTGACATAGTCCTTCGCCATGCGGGTGGCACTGAAATTCTGTTCAAACACGCGCCGGCAATCGGCGCGGTTGATGCTGGAAATTTTTTCAATTGCCCGGGCAGCATTCGCCATGTCGCGTACGACATAACCGGTAACGCCGGATTCGAGTGTTTCGGGAACCGAGCCGCGCAGCCGCGCAATGACCGGCGTGCCGCAGGCGAGCGCTTCGATCATGACCAGCCCGAAAGGTTCCGGCCAGTCAATGGGGAAGAGCAGCGCCAGAGCATTCCCCAGAAAATCATTTTTTTCTGCTTCCCCGATTTCGCCGATGTACTCAATCGAGGGGTGATCCAGAAGCGGTTCAATGCATGTGCTGAAATATTCCTGATCGACTTTATCCACTTTGGCGGCGATTTTGAGCGGCACGCCGGTTTTGCGCGCGATTTCGATGGCGGTGTCGAGCCGCTTTTCGGGGCTGATGCGGCCGATGAACGCCAGGTATTTCCCCGGTTCGGGACGGAATGTGTAAAGGTCTTCGGGCAGACCGTGATGAACCGTGCCGACCCAGTGTGCCCAGGAGAGCGGAGCGCGCTGGGCGTCAGAGATCGAGACGAGCGGGATATCCGTGAATTCCTGATAAAGCGGCATCAGGTTGGGGATATCGAGCCGGCCATGCAGCGTGGTGAGATGAGCGGTACGCATGCGGCGCAGCAGCGGAAAAAAAAGATAATCAATATGGGAATGCACAAAATCATAACGGCCTGATTCCTGAAATATCCCTTCGGTCAATACGACGTGGTTGGCAACCGGATCGACGCTGTGGCGGTCAAGACGAAGGGCGCGATGGCATTGGGCCCGGATGCGGGCCCGCGTTTCGGAATCGCCGCTGGCGTAAAGCGTGACTTCGTGGCCCATTTTTACCAGGGCTTCG
>CAZGID010000039.1:0-16267 GCA_964526065.1 uncultured bacterium | reverse complement strand
GCGTTGGAATCCACACCACCGGAAAGAATTTTTCCGGAATGCGGAACCACCGTATTGTAAGCGCGCGCCAGACGCGTGATGCTGTCGAGCAAAATGACCACATCGCGCTTGTGCTCCACCAGCCGCTTTGCCTTTTCCAGCACGATTTCCGCAACCTGCACATGCCGCTCAGCCGGTTCGTCAAATGTGGAGGAAACCACCTCGCCCTGCACCGAACGCTGCATATCCGTCACTTCTTCCGGACGTTCGTCGATCAACAAGACGATCAAATAAGTATCGGGATTGTTCTGTACAATCCCGTGCGCAATTTTCTGCAGCAGAATGGTTTTACCGCTGTACGGCGGCGCCACAATCAAACCGCGCTGTCCAAAACCGATCGGCGTTAAAAGATCCATGACGCGCATGGACGCTTCTTCGGGATCCGTTTCCAGCAAAATCCGGCGCTGCGGATAAAGGGGCGTCAGATTATCAAATGGAATTTTGCTTTTGATCGTTTCGGGATCTTCAAAATTGACCGCTTCAACTTTCAAAAGAGCAAAATACCGCTCGCCTTCTTTCGGCTGACGAATTTCACCGCTCACACTATCGCCCGTCCGCAAATTAAAGCGGCGGATCTGGCTCGGTGAAACGTAAATATCATCCGGCGAGGGAAGATAATTATAATTCGGAGAACGCAGGAAACCAAAACCATCATCCAGGATTTCCAGCACGCCTTCTCCGAACATCAAACCGGATTGCTCTGCTTGCGCCTGAAGGATTTTGAAAATCAAATCCTGCTTCTTAATTCCCGTCGTGGAGCCAATATTGAACTTGGTCGCCACTTCATGAAGCTCGCTGACTTTCAGCCGCTTCAGTCCGAGAACGTCGAACCGCTTTTCGCCGGACCGCGCATTGCCGCCTTCGGGATTCGGCGCGGCTTCACGGACAGCCGCCGCCGGCTGAGCCTGACGAGGGGCGCCGGAATGCTGGTGGCGGTTATTCATATTACCTCCGCCATGCCGGTGCGGCGGACGATGACGGGTTGATTGGGATTTTTCTTTTGGCATATCGTGATTACACTCCTTTTGAGGCCGCGAGCATGCTTTTCCAAATGGATTCTACCTCGCGGCGGGTTTTTTGAAAATCTTCTGAATTGTCGATTACAAAATCTGCTTTCTGCCGTTTTTCTTCCAGCGGCATCTGGGCTTGCTGCCGTTTCCGGACATTTTCCGGAGTCATTCCTCTTTCCCGCATTCTCTTTTCTATGACCGCCTCTGGTGCGCTGACCACCACGACGGCATCACAAAACCGATCAAAACCGGATTCAAAAAGCAAGGGTACTTCGACGATGATACATGGCGTCTTCGCCTGGGCTACTTCCTCGCCAATTCGGCCGAATACAAACGGGTGGATAATTTTTTCCAGCCGCTCGCGCAATTCCGCATCGTCAAAAACAAAAGCCGCCATTTTCCGGCGGTCCAGCCGACCGTCCGTTTCAACATCAAGGCTTTCAAAAAGCTTCTGGATGTCCGCATAAACAGGACTTCCGGGGATCAGCGCTTCATGCGCCAGATTGTCGGCATCCACCACAAAGGCGCCAAGATCCCTGAAAAGATTGGCTGCCGTACTTTTTCCGGATCCGTAGGTTCCGGTCAATCCCACCACGCGGCAGCCGGATTTCAGTTTTTGAACCACGACTCTCCGATATTCAGATCGACTTTAAGCGGCACCTGAAGTTTCATAGCACCTTCCATTTCCTGGCGAACCAGAGCGGCTACCGCTTCGGTATCCCGGCCTGGTACATCCAGCACCAGTTCGTCATGCACCTGCATAATCAAATAACTTTCTGGGTATTCTTTTTCCAGACGGTTCTGAATGCGAATCATGGCCAGCTTGATCAGATCCGCAGCCGAGCCTTGAATCGGCGCATTGATTGCCGCCCGCTCGGCAAACTGGCGAATTTGTTGATTGGACGCATTGATTTCCGGAAAAAATGCGCGGCGATTGAGCAGGGTCGTCAAATACCCCTGCTTTCTGGCCGTTTCCTTTTGCGCTTCCAGAAAGTCGCGAATCCCGGCATAGCGGGTAAAATATTCCCGGATGAACCGGTCGGCTTCCGGCACCGGAATTTCCAAATCCTGAGAAAGACCGTAGGCCGTTTTTCCGTAAATGATGCTGAAGTTAATCGTTTTTGCCACGTTGCGCATTTCACGAGTCACGTTCTTCTCGTCGACCCCATAAAGCAGAGTCGCCGTGAAGCTGTGAATATCCCGATCCTCCTGAAAGGCACGCAGAAGATTTTCGTCTCCGGAATAGTGGGCAAGTATTCTCAATTCCACCTGAGAATAATCGGCCGCAATAATTTTTCCATTTCGTCCTTCGCCGGGCCGTGGAACAAAGGCTTTCCGGATTTCCCGGCCGGCTTCCGTCTTGATCGGAATATTCTGAAGATTCGGATCCGAACTTGAGAGACGGCCGGTTGCCGTTGTCGCCTGATTATAAGAAGTATGGATGCGGCCCGTCGTCTCATGAATCATTTCAGGCAAGGCATCCAGATAAGTTGATTTCAGCTTTGCCTTTTCCCGATAAAGCAGAATCGCCCGCGGCAGCTCATAAGTTTCCGCCAGTTTTTCGAGAACGTTCACGTCCGTGGAATAGCCTGTCTTGGTACGGCGAACAACCGGCAATTTCAGTTTTTCAAACAGGATTTGTCCAAGCTGGCGCGTGGAATTGATATTGAATTCTTCGCCGGCGAGACGGTAAATATCCCGGGTAAGCGCTTCGAGGTCCTTGGAAGCTGTTTCGGACATCTTTGCCAGAAACTTAAGATCCAGATTCACGCCGTTCATTTCCATTTTAGCGAGCACTTCCAGCAGCGGCATTTCGATCTCTTCAAACAGCCGGACGAGATCGTTTTCCTCGAGCTTTTGCTTTAAGAGCGGCGCCAGACGCCAGACACAATCGGCATCTTCACAGGCATACTGGCTGATCACATCCAGAGGCACCGCATCCATGGTGATCTGGTTTTTACCTTTTCCCAGTAATTCGCTGGTCGGAATTTTTTTGATCTGCAGGTATTCAAGCGCGATGTCATCCAGATTATGATTAAACTTAACAGGATTAATCAGGTAGCTGGCAATCATCGTATCAAATGCGAGCCCGCGGATATGAACCCCGTGCCGCTTCATCACAATCCAGTCGTACTTTAGGTTTTGTCCATAAATTCCATGCTGGCCTTCTTCAAGAAAAGGCCGGATCTTTTCGCGCACTTCCGGCCAGGGCATTCCTTTTCCTTCATGAAACTCCGAAGCCAGCGGAACATAAAAAGCGCAAAGCGGTTCCCAGGCAAAACTGAGTCCGACCAAGTGGGCTTTCATCGGGTCTTCCGAGGTCGTTTCAGTGTCAAAACTAAAAGCTTTGGCTTTGGCCAATTGCTTAAGAAACCCGTCGAGCTTTTCAGCGCTGTTGATCACTTCATAGCAGCGCTTGCTCTGATCCGCTTCGCCCCGGGGCATATACTGTTTGAGAAGACTCTTGAATTCAAAACGGCGAAAAAGTTCGGCTAAAACTTCTCCATCCGCCTCTGTCACGCGCACTTGATCCCAATCCAGATCAATCGGCACATTCTTGTCAATGCAAGCCAGCTCACGGGAAAGGCGGGCCTGCTTTTCATTCTGGATCAGCAGATCCCGCTGTTTGGCCGCCTTCACTTTCGACAAGTCCTTGTAAATGGCATCCCGAGAGCCAAACTTTTTAATCAATTTCACGGCTGTTTTTTCTCCAAATCCCGGAACCCCCGGGATATTGTCGGAAGAGTCCCCCATTAAAGCCATGATCTCCACGACCTTTTCCGGCCCCAACCCGTCAAAGCGTTTCCGAACGGCCTCGCGATCAAAGAGACCGTCTTCTTTATTGGGATTCAAAATAAGGACATGATCATTCACCAGCTGCATGGCGTCCTTATCCCCTGTTGCAATGATGACATCCATTCCTTTCGCTTCCGCTTCGCGCGCCAGAGTGCCGATCAAATCATCCGCCTCATAGCCCGGTTCTTCAAAAACCGCATAGCGAAATCCGCGGCAGACTTCGCGAATGGAATCCATTTGCTCTCCGAGATCATCCGGCATGGGTTTGCGGTGCGCCTTGTAATCCTCAAATTTTTCACTGCGAAAAGTGGGCCCCTTAAGGTCAAAGCAGACGGCCAGATATTCCGGGTTCTGGTCAGCCAGCATCTTCTGCATCATCGTGATAAACCCGTAAATCGCATTGGTCGGCTCCCCGCGCGAATTGGAAAGATTGCGGATGGCGTAATAGGCGCGGTAGCACAGCATCGTGCCATCAACCAGCAAAAGCCGGGAACGCTTGGAATTTGAAGTTCCGCGACGAACGGGGGCGTCTTTCATTATTGGAGGCACAGGCAAAAATCCGGAAAAAATTTAATCTTTAACATGCTTTATACAACAAAACGCGATGACTTGCTTTATGGTGATCGAAGCGGCGGTTCCCGCTGGACGGCCTGACAATTTTCAGGAGCTACAGAAGATACTTTTTAAACAACCTGTCTCGTCTGATTTGGATCTGGAATTTTTTTGGGAGCGGGCCTTTGGGACTGGCTTCAAGACCAAAACAGCATACCCGGCAGCCCCCACTACCGTCAAGCACTATTTTGACCCGCAACTCTTTCCCCTAAACCATGCGGGAACAAAGGGTTACGCTGATGTCGACAACAGCACCAAACCCCCGAATCCGAGCGCCAGAAGCGTCGCGGTCACGAAGGACACGGGCAATCCTTCCAGAAACCTCGGAACCGGTGCCAACTGAAGACGGGCGTCCACGCCAAGCATCAACAGGAAAAAGCTTCCGGTCAGCACACTGCCGGCCAGCAGCGTCAACCAGAGCTCCACACCCTGAAAAAGGAGACAAGCATTCATCGCAAGGGCATAAACGGCCACAAACCGGAGGCGCGAAGCCCCTAAGGATCCCAGAAAAAAAGCCGTCGGCAAAAGAATCAAAGGCCTCCATTCCTGCTGAAACCCCTCTCCCCAACCATAACCAATCGCCAAATCCAGTCCCGCCAGAAATAACGACTGCCATACCAGATGCCCGACATCCCAAAGCACAGGCTTCAAGTCCGGCCGGCCTAGCAGCAATTGAAGGGCATCCCGCCGCTCCCAAAAGAGCAGAAACCCCAGCGCGGGAACGAAATAATAAAAACCGCTCACAGCCGGCTCCGTCCCGAAAAATCCCGTTGAATCAATACCGCCAGCAGCAACAGCAGAAAGGCCGCAACAACGGTCTGAAAAAAAGCAGCGTCTCCCGTGGCGCGGAAAAGCCACCTCATTCCGTTAAAATAGAACAAAAGAATGAAGATGGAGAGCGTGCGTAAAAAAACACTTTTCCAGGAAGTCTCCTCTTCTCCGCGATCGGTCACGCCAATCCAGAGAGCCATTCCCAAAACCCAGACTCCCGGATTCATAGAAAAATAGGAGCCCGCCTGGGACAAAACGGCCAGCCCCAGAATTTTTGCCCAGGAAAACAATGGCACTGGAAACCATTCCCGGCTCAATTTGAAAAAACCCTGCATCAGAAAACCGGCGGCCGTAAAAGCCCCCGCCTGCCAAAATCCGGCGGGGGTGCCGCTAAGTGAAGCCGTGACCGGCAAGACCACTAGAATGGGAAAGGCTTGGGATGCCGCTATCGATTTCATCCTACATCCATCCCGCCGTAAAGTGGTCCCATTCACGCGCTAGGAGAAGCACACCGGCAAGCACCGCCAGATAAAAAATAAAAAACAAATATCGAAGGATGGAAAAAAGAATCGCTCTCATGCTTTTAGCCTCCCGGGAACGCGAAGGGTTAAATCAATCCAGGGGACCAATCCATTTGCGAGCAGAAAAGCAAAAGGCAAGAAGTATGCGGCGCGAAATGGAAACAGGAGCAGGAGCAAATAAAAGACAACGGCAACAAGCGCATAAAACCGCATCCCGCGGCGTGTCAGCGGCGTCGTAACGGGATCGGTAACCAGAAAAAAGGCGATCAAGAGTAAAAGTGAGATCATTTCGGGAAACACTTGTGCCGTCAAAAGTACATTCCCGCCTCCCAAAACAAGCACAAGCACCGGAATTTCCCAATAGGACGATTTGCGGCTCAAAAGGAATAATCCTGCAGCCAAAAGTGCGGCGGGACTGGCTGTTCCAATCAAAGCGGGCTGGGGCACACTTAACCACACGGGCCACGAGAATGCGGCCTCGAAAGCGATGAAACCCGGTTCGGGAAATGCCAGTTCTATAAGCGCCCGGCCTGCGAGTGCCGGATGAAAAATATAGTGCCCCGTGCCGCCAAAAACTTCCCGCGCTAACAACGACCCAAAAAACATACCGGTTGCCGCCTTCCATAAAGGAATTCCGGCGGGGCAAAGAAGTGTATACAGCAGGGCCACCGCCACGGCATTCCCGTCATGCCAGGCCGGATTTCGTCCATGCAGGCGGGCAAATAAACCTTCAGAGAGAAGCGCTGCAGAAATCGCGCAGCCGGCGACTTTCAATGGATGGCTGTGAAGACCATATAAGGAGCCCAGCAGAGGAATCGTGAGCGCAAATACCCAGCGCCACATGATCGCCGGAACCGTTTCGGGGGATTGAATATGCGGCGATGAATCCGTAATGTAGGCAGCCGTCATTCGTCTGATAAGGCAGGTTGTCTGCTGTTTTTATGAAGCGGATTTCAGCGCTTCCTGAATGGCCGTATCAAAAACTTCGTAAGGCTGAGCGCCTGGAATCAGTTTGCCATTTACAAAAACGGCCGGGGTTCCCTGAACTCCCGCGGCGCTTCCTGCCGCAATATCGGACAAAATCTGTTGTTTGTATTTTTCACTCTGCAAGCAGGATTCGTAAGCTTCCATGTCCAAACCAATTTGACGGCCGATTTCCATCAGCCCTTCTTTTTGGACTGCACCGGGCCGATCGAATATTTTTTCGAAAAACTCCCAGAACTTTCCCTGCTCATGCGCGCATTCCGAAGCTTGGTGCGTCATATCGGCTCCGGGATGAATGGTTAACGGAAAATGGAAAAAAACACGGCGGACTTTTCCTGCATGCTGTTCCATCACCTGATGCAGCGTTTCTCGCAAGCGGGAGCAAAACGGGCAATGAAAATCACTGAATTCCACCAGCGTTACCGGGGCATCAGAGGGTCCTTGCGTCGGCCGCCCTTCCAGATCAAAAGATGCAGGTTCCGAAGAGGGTTCGCGCAAATCGACGGGCAAAGGTTTTTCGGGATCCAGTTCCGCTTCAATAACCTGCTGAAAGTATTCGAACGGATAGGCCCCGCTGATCGCATGTTCATTGACAAAAAAGGCCGGGGTTCCATCCACGCCCATGGCATTTCCACGGTGCCGGTCTTTTAAAATAATTTCCCGGTACTTTCCCGCATCCAGACAGCTTTCAAAAGCCTGAAGATCGAGATTCTCCGCCCGCGCCATTTGAAGCAGATCCTCTCTGCCGGGCGCGCCGGAAAAAGTAAACAAGCGGTCATGATACTGCCAAAACCGGTTCTGATCATAAGCGCACATCGAAGCTTCGTGCTGTAAAAAGGATCCGGTACCGGGAGTTGCCGAAAGGGGATAATGACGGAACACAAATTTGACTTTGCCCGGATACTGTTCGACGAGCTTTTTCATGGTCGGCATGGCGCGATGACAAAAGACACACTGGAAATCGGCAAACTCAATAATCTCGACCGGTGCTGCTTCCGTCCCCTGAAAAGGAGGCTCATAGTTCTCGTAAACCGGCGCTTTCTTCACTTGGGCCGAGGTCTCCCGCTTGGGCATCGGCGCCGGCTGTTCTTCATTTGTTGTCTCCGCGTGCTGTTGCGGCGCCTGACGGCCTGCACGCATACCGCTGACAAATACAGCCATCAGGACAGCAGCGAACAGCATGCCGACAGCAAAGCCATTTAAAAATTTTTTATCTAGATTCATGGGATGATCTCCGCTGGACTATGAGAGGTTTTCGGCAAAGACCGGTGTTTTCTGTACCGGTAATGGACGGGCCGGTGATTTTACCGGCATCGAAATTCGTGTATCAGCGTAGCGAATCATATCCACCATCGGCCGCTTGGAAGGACACACATAGGCACAATTACTGCATTCAATGCAAGAAGCCGCGCCCCAGTCCGCCGCCACATCAAAAAGATCCCGTTCCGCAGCCAGCGTAATCATCGCCGGTGAAATGCCCACCGGGCAAGCCTCAACACATTTCGTGCATCGGATACAGGGATGAATCTCATAATCCAAAGCGACTTCTTTAGGAAGCGCCAGCAGCGCATTCGTTCCGGCCAATACCGGCACATCCTGATGCGACAGCGGCTGACCGCGCATCGGACCACCTTGCACAATTTTGCGCGGCTCCCGCAATAAGCCTTTGCAGAATTTAAATGCAGATGAAACCGGCGTTCCGAGCGGAACCCACACATTTTTAGATTCCGCCACACATTCACCGCCGATCGTCACGGCCCGCTCCGTAAATGGTTTGGATTGAACGACCGCCTCATAGACCGCCAGCGCCGTACCGGGGACATGAATCTGAACGGATTCCCTCAAATCCTGGTTTTCAGCCCATTCCGAAGCTTCGTTGCCAAAAAGCGTCTCGACAAGGACGGCATCCAGCCCCTGCGGATAACGCGCGGGCAGAATTCGAACTTCGAAATCCGCATTTGCTCCCAAAAAGATTTTGCTTTTCAGCAATTCCGCCGCTTCCAGCTTGTCATCTTCAATGGCAATCAAAACACGGCCGGCGCCTGTCAATTTCTTCAGAATGGCGGCGCCTTTTAGAATTTCGGAAGGATGCGATAAAATCAATGCGTAATCGGAAGTCACATAGGGTTCCGATTCACATGCGTTAATGACGAGAGTATGGGCTTTTCCATAATGTTCTGGCGCGCAGCTCACATGAACCGGGATCAAATCGGCAAGACCCACAACGCCATGATTCTGCAAAATCTGCAGCAATTGCTGCCGCGGCAGCGCTTCCCAACCCGATCTCTCTTCTCCCCATGCTGCGCATTTTTCATCGCGTCCGCCGGATTCCAGAACAACCGTCCGGACCCATCGGCCGGATCCATCTTCCACGGGCCGGATTGCCTGTACCTGACCGGCAATACTCGCATGAACTGAGACCGCCGAATCTTCGGCCGGCGCCGCGAGAAGATCGCCCAAGCGAACGATGCTGCCTGCCGTTACGCAAAGCTCGGCGGTTTCTTCCGGCACGGGAATCATGACCCGCTCGGGAGTCCGCGGCCGGGCAATGGCCCAGCTGACAAGGCTCGCTTCTTTTTTTCCTTCAAGTTTTAATCCGGCTTTCATGCGCTTTTTTTCCAAATGCTTTCGTTCAGACGGCCGGACCGGTAACCGGCCGGGTCAATAATGACTTCATCAAATCCCAAATTCCGGATATCTGACCGTAATTTTTCTTTTAGCGTTTCATTCGGTTCCAAGCGCACCGCTTCGCGCCCATCGATTTCAATCACCGCGCGCGAACCGTAATGGCGCAAACGCACGACTTTAAAGCCAGCCTCGCGCAACAGCTGTTCTCCGGCATCAATTTGACGCAGCTTGGCCGGCGAAACCGCTTCTCCATAAGGAATCCGGCTCGACAAACAAGGAGCGGCCGGCTTGTTCCAGGTTTCCAAACCCAGAGAACGGGACAATTCCCGCACATCTTTTTTATTCAGACCGGCTTCCAGCAGCGGACTGCGCACCCCATACTGACGCGCGGCTTCCATTCCCGGCCGCCAGTCCCCCAGATCGTCCTGCTGCATCCCGTTTACAACCACCGTCAGGCCGCGTTCGCGCGCCATCGGCACCAGAACGTCGTAGAGATGGCTTTTGCAAAAAAAGCACCGGTTGACCGGATTACTTGTATAACGCTCATCCTGCATTTCACCGGTTTCCACCCACGCATGCGGAATGCCGTGAACCTTGATGAATTTTTGTACGGCACCGACTTCGAATTGAGGCAGAGCCTCATTCCGGGTCGTTACCGCCAGCATTCCCGACATCCCCTTGATCTCCCGCAGTACTTTCGCCAAAAAAGAAGAGTCGCACCCGCCGGAATAAGCCACCAGAACACTTTCATATTCCGCAAGCAACTGCCGGAGCTTTTCATATTTTTGAAGCAAGACCGGCTCAAGACGCATCCGAAATCCAGCCTCCCCCCAAAACCCGGTTCCCGTCATAAAATACAGCGGCCTGGCCCGGCGTAATGGCATCCTGCGGATCTTCAAATTCAACCGTCACCACACCATCGCCCCCGAGACGAAGCATGGCCGGAGCCGGCGTGTGCTGGGAGCGAATTTTGACCGCTGCCGAAAATTCAGACTGTTCCGGTTTTAAAAACCAGTTCATCCGGTTCACGCGGCAGCGCACATTCCCCACTTCTTCGCGCGTACCGACCAGCACCTCATTTTCTTCCGGAAGCACATCCAGCACATAGAGCCGCTCTTGATGCGGGATTCCAAGCCCGCGGCGTTGCCCGCGGGTAAAATGAAAGTAGCCGTTATGGCGGCCAAGGATTTTTCCATCCCGCGTCTTGAAAAACCCTTCCCCGGGAAGCGGGATGTCTTTGCGAGCATATTCTTTTTCAAGAAAAGCACCATAATCGTTACTGGGAATGAAACAGATTTCCTGGGAATCGGGCTTGGCCATCACGGAAGCCAGTCCCAGCGCCTGCGCTTTTTCCCGAATCCACTGTTTCGTATAACGCCCAAGAGGCAGATAGAGATTCGCCATCACCTGCTGATCCAGCGGGAAAAGCACATACGATTGATCTTTCACCGGATCGATGCCTTCGGAAATAAAAAAAGACTTCCGCATTTCATCAAACTCGACGGAAGCATAATGCCCCGTCGCAATGGCGTCGTAACCGAGCTGGCGGGCGCGCACCAGGAACTGGCGGAACTTCACATGTTCATTGCACGCAATGCAGGGATTCGGGGTTCGACCCACTTTGTATTCGGAAGAAAAATAATCCACCACGTGCGTTTTAAACTCTTTCTCAAAATTAAAAACCCAGTAAGGGATCCCCAGACGGTCGGCGACATCCCGGGCATCTTCCACTCCGCTCAAACCACAGCAGGCACGCGTGTTCAGATTTTCACAGTCGTTGGGCGCCCAGGTCCGGATCGTCGCGCCGCCAACCTCAAAACCCGCTTCAAGCAAAAGAGCGGCAGCCACCGAACTATCGACGCCGCCGCTCATCGCGACCAAAATTTTCTTTTTCTTTTGTTCCATCAGTTCACTTCATATCATGCCGGAATTGTTGGCACCGATACAATCCGGTCGATCCGGATTCTTTCTTCGAAGGTTTCTTTCAAATGCCCGAAGCGGCAGGAATCGACATCCAGACCGGGAACTTCCGGCAGCGATCCCAGGATCGGAATCTGCGTCAGCTCATGGATCTCCCGCGGATTCGTCAGCTCCGCCAGCGACATATTCGCGGTTGAGACGCGGTTAAAAATAATGCCTTTGATATCGAACCCGCGGACCAGAGCCGCATCGACGGTGAGTAGCGTATGATTGATGGCGCCTAATCCGCCGTGAGAAACAATCACCAGCGGCAGCTGAAAATCGCGAATGAGATTGGACACAAAGTAATCTTTTGCAATCGGCACCATAAGACCGCCCACACCTTCCACGATGATAAAATCATAGTGTTTCTGCAGCTCGCGGAAAGCCCGGTGGACATTTTTGATATCCACTTGCGTGCGTTCCAATGTGGCGGCCACATGAGGCGCCAGCGGATTGCGGAAACGCGAAGGACTGGTAAGCGACGGGTATTCGTTCTCGGCCGCTTCCCAGAGATAGACCGCATCCAGCGAAACCAGACGATTGGCCGGCCCATCACACCCCGTCGCGACGGGCTTCATAACACCCACCCGCATGCCGCGCGCTCTCAGGGAAAGCGCCAGTCCGGCCGCCACAACCGTTTTGCCCACATTGGTATCGGTGCCTGTAATAAAAATTCCGGGTTTAACGTTCATAAGCGCTCAAGCTCCGCACTCGTCTCATGGATGGCTTCCTCCGTAATATCCATTAATCGATCCAGTTCCTCCACTGTCATAGCCAGAGGAGGCATTAAAATGATGACCGGCCCCAATGGCCGCAGAATGGCCCCTTTTTGACGGGCTTTCTGAATCACACGGATGCCTACTTTCGCATCCAGCGGAAACGGTTCGCGGGTTTCTCGATTCTGAACCATTTCGATCCCAGCCATCAGACCGGCCTGACGGATGTCTCCCACAAAAGAACAACGACGCAAAGCATCCAGCCGCTTTTCCAGCCGGTCGATTTTGGGGGCCAGTCCGGCCAGAACATGATGCTTTTCAAACAAGTCCACACTGGCGCAGGCTGCACGGCAGGCAAGTGGATTGGCTGTATAGGTATGGCCATGAAAGAAAGCTTTCAGCTCGGCATACGATCCTAAAAAGGCTTCATAAATAGCTTCCGTAGTCAGCGTCGCCGCCAGCGGCAAATATCCGCCCGTCAGCCCTTTGGCCACGGTCATAAAGTCCGGCTGCACGTTTTCATGTTCGCAGGCAAACATCCGGCCCGTCCGGCCGAAGCCGGTCGCCACCTCATCCGCAATCAACAATACATTATATTTGCGGGTCATTTCACGCACGGCCGACAAAAAGCCGGAAGGATGCTTTACCATTCCGGCTGCTCCCTGCATGAGCGGCTCGACAATGACAGCCGCAATGTCCTGATGCCGGGCGGCCAGCAAGGCCTCCATTTCTTTCAAACAGGCCCTCTTCACTTGTTCCGCATCGGGAAAACCAGGCCAGCGATATACGTAGGGAGACGGCGCCGTCAGGGATTCAAATAACAGCGGCTGAAAAATCTGGTGAAACAGATCGATTCCGCCAACACTCACGGATCCCAGCGTATCTCCGTGATATGCATGGGTTAATTTCACAAATTTCCGCTTTTGCGGATGCCCGGTCAATTGCCAGTACTGAAATGCCATTTTCAAAGCAATTTCCACCGCTTCCGAACCGGAATCCGAATAAAAAACCCGCTGAAGACCGGCCGGTGCCAATTCCACCAGTTTTTCCCCGAGCTCAATCGCCGGCACATTGGAAAGCCCAAGAAAAGTGGAATGCGCCACTTCATCCAATTGGGCACGTACCGCTTCGTCAATCTCAGGCACCTGATGCCCATGCACATTGCACCAGAGCGAAGAAACCCCATCCAGATACTGCCGCCCTTCGGTATCTTCCAGATAAACGCCTTTGCCCCGCTGAATGACCAGAATATCTTCTTTCTGCCAGTCTTTCATTTGGGTAAAGGGATGCCACAACACCCTTTTGTCGCGATCGGCGTAAGACAATGGGTTCAAGGCCGGTTTTTGACCGGTCCTGATTTCAGATTTCGAATGCATGGAATCGGAAAACAAGGATGGATTAAAAGGTTTTGGTGACTTGTGAATTATCTTTTCCAATGGCACAGTGTATTTTTTTCTGTCCTTCCTGATGGGCCTGATATAACGCCTGACGGGCACGTTTCAAAAATTCCTGAAGACTCTCGCCGGTCCGGTATGCCGTCAAACCGGCGCTGAAACTGATTTCAAGCCGCTCCTGGGCCTGCAAGAGCGCACGGAAAAGAAAATTTTCCGCATTAGTTAAATCGGTATGGCATAAGAGTACGCAGAATTCATTTTCATTGAGCAAAGCCAGATAGTCCGATGAGCGGATAATTCCCATCGTTAATTCCGAAAATTTTTCGATCAGTTTATCGGCATAGCCGCGGCCATGCTGATGGCTGAGCGCCTGATAGCCGTCAATGCTGATGCAGCAAAGCGACATCGGAAGATGATACCGGCCGCCCCGGCGCATTTCGCGCCGCAAAATCTCTTGAAAGGAGTCCCAGTCATGGAGAACCTGGGATCCCGGCCGTTTCTGGAAACGTTCCGCTTTTTCGCGCCGGCGGCGGATTCCGAAAAGAACAGCCATGTGAAGAGCGTTAATAATCAAAAGACCCGCAAGTCCAACGATTAGCAACCGCTGCGGCGTTTCCAACGGCTGATCGGAACGAAATGCAAATTGATAAAGCAGATAAACGGCGATCCCCAGAGCAGCGAAATTCAATATTGAAGATATCGTTTCGAGAATCGTCTCGAGAATACGATAGCGCTTCCCGGTCGGCACCCAACGGGGGGCGTGGGATGGTTTGGCAGCCAAGAGGCGTACCCCCTTTAAAGGATAATTGTCTCTATCTTACCTCGAAAAAGACAAAAAATTAACTCCTAATTCGGGGCATCTCATCATTCTTGTATCTTGAGCAATATGAATTAGTTAGAAAAATCCCGGGCAAGCTCGCAAAAGGCGGTCTCAAGCCGGTCCATATCTTCTTTGCGGTGAGCAGCGCTCAAGGTGATCCGCAAGCGGGCTTTTCCGCGAGCGACGGTGGGATAGCGAATGGCTGGAATAAGAAATCCTCGTTCTTGAAGAGCGGAGGCCATCGCCAGAGTTTTCTTCTCATCCCCCAGCACCACCGGCAGAATCGGTGAGGTCAAAGGCGGCAGTTCATAGCCCAATTTCTGAAGTCCGACATGGACGGTTTCGGCATTATGCCAAAGCCATTTGCGCAAATAGGGATCCCGGCGGATAATTTCCAGCCCTTTCAGAATGGCCGCGCAAAGGGCCGGCGGCAAGGCGGTGGCAAAAATAAAAGTCCGCGCCCGGTTAATCAGATATTCCCCCAGGCGCGAAGAAACGGCGGCAAAGCCACCCACCGCTCCCAGCGATTTAGAAAAAGTTCCCGTAAAGACATCCACCCGGCTTTCAAGTCCCGTCCCCTCAACTGCGCCGCGGCCCTCCAGCCCCAAAACACCGGTCCCGTGAGCATCGTCCAGAATCAGAAGCGCATCGTAACGTTCTTTGAGCTTCACCAGCCGTGCGCTGTCAGCAAGATCCCCATCCATGCTGAAAACACTGTCCGAGATGATCAGCTTGCGCGGATGACTGCCGCTTTTTTTCAGGATTTCTTCACACCGGTCATAATTTTTATGCGGGAACACGCGGACCTTAGCGCCGGAAAGCCGCGCCGCATCAATCAGAGAAGCGTGACAGAGTTTGTCCATCACAATCAAATCTTTTTCGCCTGCCAGTGCCGAAACCACACCCAGATTGGCGAGATAGCCGGAAGAAAAAACCAGCGCTTTTTCCTTTCCTTTGAAACGGGCAATTTCTTCTTCCAGACGGGCATGCAATTCTGTCGTTCCGGATATCAGCCGCGACGCCCCGGCGCCGACACCATACTGCCGCGTCGCTTCAACCGCGGCATGAATCACTTCCGGATGATGGGAAAGGCCGAGATAGTCGTTGCCGCAAAAAAGCAGCATTTCCTTTTCGCCGCATAAGGCGCGCACGCTGGATAACGGCCGCAGCACGCGCAAACGGCGGTACAGGTTTTGTTGTTGAAGCGAGGTCAATTCTTCCTGAAGCAGATCCTGTTTCATGAGAATCTCCGTAAGAGCAGCACCGCCAGATGACCGCCGAATCCCATCGAAAGAGACAGCGCCTGCTGGACGTTTGCTTTGCGTGCCTGGCCCGGAATACAATCAAGAGGACACTCCGGATCCTGCTCTTCCAAACCCGCTGTGGGTGGCAGGAATCCGTCACGCATCGCCAGCAAACACGCAATCGCTTCAACCGCACCGGAAGCGCCTAGCATATGTCCCGTCATTCCCTTGATCGAACTCATGGGAATCTGCTCCGTCCTTTTCCCGAGAGCCTGTTTCAAACTATCGGCTTCAAACTTGTCCCCGGCGGGCGTTCCGGTGCCATGAAGATTGATATAATCTAGCGCTTCCGGCGAGGTTTGCCAAAGGGGTAAATAATCATCCAGTAGCCGGCCCAGCCGGGTTAAATCCCCAAAATGAAGCAACCCTTCGCCATCGCCGCCGGCAGCATACCCGGCGACTTCACCATAAATCCGTGCCTTGCGGGCCAGGGCATGTTCCAGGCTTTCCAACATAAGAATCCCGGCGCCCTCCCCCACCATAAACCCATCGCGCCGGCGGTCAAACGGTCGAAGGTGATTGTGCGACAACACCTTCATGCGGTTATATCCGGCCAGCATTAAGGGAACAATGGAAGCATCGCTGGCACCGGCCAGACAGCAATCGACCGTCCCCATTTCGATCATGCGCGCCCCCTCCCCGATTGCGACGGTGCCCGTCGCGCATGCCGCCACATAGCAGCGCGCCGGCCCCTGAATTTTCCAGCGCCG
>CAZGID010000038.1:7203-16380 GCA_964526065.1 uncultured bacterium | reverse complement strand
TCACCTTTAGTCCCGGGATTAATCCTGCTCGGGGTCGGCGGAAAAATCGGTCAATTCATCGCCGTCAAAAATAGCGCGAATGACAATCGGCCGGCAGCAGATTTCGCAATCCGTCACGAATTCCTGCTTTGCCCCCGCGCCCGGCTCCAGCCGCACCGTCTGTTCCGTCCCGCAATACGGACACGCAAAAACCGAATCTTCTTCGATCATGTCACCAGACCTCCTGCAATAAGAAATAAGAGGGCGCTGAATCCACCCGCCGCCAGCGCATACGGCAGCTGCGTGCGAAAATGCTGCAGCAGCGGGCAATCGCTGGCGAGGGCAGCCAGCACCGTGGTATCGGAAACCGGCGAACTGTGATCGCCCCACACCCCGCCGGAGACGACCGCACCCACCGCCAGCGGCAGTGCAATCCCCATCTCACCCGCCAGCGGAATCGCAATGCCGAGCATGATGGCAAAAGTTCCCCACGACGTTCCCGTTGCAAACGCAATGGCGGCACTCAAAACAAAAAGCAGGCACGGCACCAGAAACACCGGCAAATGCAGACTCAACAATCCCGCGGCGTACCGCCCGGTGCCGAGCTCGCGGCACACCTGGTTAATGCCGAACGCCAGCGCCAGAATCGCGACCACTTCCAGCAAATGGCGCATGCCGTCCACCACGGCCTGCATAAAAACCGCCGTTTTCATTCCCGCCCTGAAGCGGTACAGCGGCCAGGCCGCCGCCAGGGTCACTCCAATCGCGTATAAAATAGAGCGGGACCCGTCGCCTTCCAGCAAACGGCCGCCGCCCGTCCAGGCCATAAAGGCAAACAGCGAAATCACCAGCACGGCAATGGGCACAATAAACAGCACGGCCTGCCCGCGCTGCTTTCCTTCCTCCTCCGGAAACGGCGGGGTCGCGCGCTGCGCCGCCGCCTCCGCTTTTTGCATCGGCCCGAAATCGAGACAGAATAAAATCACCAGCAACGTTAAAACAAACGCGGCGAGCGGATAAAAGAAAAAAGGAAGCGACGCGGCCAGCAGCGCCGCCGGCTTTTCAATGCCGGCTTGATGAAACTGGGCCAGCAGAAAGGCGCCCCAGCCGTTCAGCGGAATCAGCACCTTGAGCGGTGCGCAGGTGGAATCGGCCAGATAGGCCAGTTTTTCACGCGAGAGGCGGAATTTCTCGAACAGCGGACGCGCCACCGTCCCAGTGACCAGAATCGAAATGCTGCCTTCGATAAACAGCACCGCTCCCATCAGTGTCGTCAGAAACTGCGCCTTGCGCGGGCTGTCGACCCAGCGCGTGTGCGACACCAGCGAAACGAACCCGTCCACGCCGCCGGAGCGCTCGAGCAGCATCACGACGGAACCGATCAGCAGACTGAAAAGCAAAATACGGAGATTGCCGGGATCGGCCAGCACGCCGACAAGCAGTTCGAACGCGCCGGTAAAGGCCGCAAGCGGCCGCCCGCCCGCCAAAATCAGCGCGCCGGAAAAAATTCCGAAGAAAAGGGACAGCAGCACCTGCCGCGTGCGAATGGCCAGTGCAATCGCCACCACCGGCGGCAGAAGAGAAAGCCAGGTATTCATCGGCAATCAGGCATCGCGGTGAACCGTATCGGGAGAAAACGCCGGCAGGCAGACGGCGACATATTTGGCACCCGAATTCCCCGGCGTGCGGTAGCGCACCCATTCGCCGCGCGGCGCCAGCACGGCCTGACCGGCTTTGACTTCCAGCGTGCCGCCGCGTGTTTCGACGACCAGGCATCCTTCCGTCACCACCGTGTACTCATCAAATTCCGGCGTCTGCCCCGGCTCTTCCCAGCCGGCCGGACTATCCATCATGGCAATACTGAGGGCGGACGTTTCCGTATTCACACGTCCGATAAATTCCTGAATGATTTTGGTTTTATTCCCGCAAGCCTTTACCTGAGTCGGGTTCTCGACGAGCTGCGCCATGATTCCTCCTTTGTAAGGAACCATGATAAGACAAGAAGCGGCTCAAAGAAAGTCCCAAGAAAACTTCAGCTCGTCGTGTAGAATAGGGGCCATGTGGGCGCGTACTGTCGTTCTATTTTTAGCTTTCATGGCCGTGCAACCGGCTTTGTCCCCCGCCATGCGGTATACGATGGACGAAGAAGAGAGCCGCGTGACCTTCAACCTGCGGCATCTGGGGATTCTGACCGTCACGGGAAACTTTTCCGATTTTTCCGGCACCTTTCATTTTGATCCGGCGCATATTGAAAACTCTTCCGTGCAGCTGATTATCTATTCCGGAAGCGTCAAGACAGGTAATCAACTGCGTAACCGGCATCTGAAGTCCTCGGAATTTTTCTGGGCCGACCGCTACCCGGAAATCCGCTTTCAAAGCGAACGCATCGAAAATATCGAAGGCAACCGGTTCGAGATTCACGGGCATCTGACCATCCGGAACATTACGAAGCCGGTGGTTTTTGAAACCGAATGGCGCGAAGCCCCCGCCGGAAGCGCCGAGGCGGGCCACATCCATTTCGAAACGCACACCTTTATCAGCCGCAACGATTTCGAGCTCGGCACGTCGAAAGGCTGGCTCACGCCCATCATGATGATTACGAATGAAACGCTGGAAATCCGTCTGGATGTGACCGGCGTTCCGGAGACTGCGCCGTGAAAATCATTTCGATTTACACCGATGCCACCCGCACGCTGAAAGACGAATGGTTTCTTAAAACTCTGCGGGACCGCTGTGAAGTCAAACTTGTGCATCTGCCGCTCAGCGGCAGCGGTGACGACCGGTCGGCGGAATGGTATGCCTGCATCACGGAAAAAATCGTTCTGCTGATCGATCAAATCCGGCGGCACTGGCTGGACAGCATCATCTGGGCCGACATCGACATCCAGTTCTTCCGCCGCACGGTGCCGCTGGTGCGCCGCACGCTGCGCGAATACGATCTGGCGTTCCAGGCCTGCGGCCCGGATAAGAAAACCGCAGGCACGGGATTCATGGGCATTCGCTGCAACGAACCTACCCTGTCTTTTTTTGAGCGGATTCTGGAACGCGGTTTTGCCGGACGGCCGTTTGCCGATCAGGACACGGCCAATGAAGTGCTGGCCGCCGGCGACATTCCCCTCAAGTGGACGCTGTTTCCCGAAACGGTTTACAACGCAAGACTGGGACCGCTGCCGCGCCGCCCGGTGCTGCATCACGCGTGCGCGGCGTCTCCCCAGGAAAGAAACGGACGGCGTCTGGGATCGCTCGATCTGAAAACCCTGCAGATGCTGGAAATCCGGCGGACCCATGAAGCGGCCCGGCCCCTCGCCCGCCTGCGCCGCCGCCTGCCTTTTTAGGATTTATTCGGATTCGGAGTGTTTGAGCGCTTTGCGCTTTTCGGAAAGTTCGCGCGCATGTTCGCGGCGGATCCGGCCCTCTTTAAACCGGCGCTTTTCATCCGCCGTCACGCATTCCAGCCCCGGAACAGGAGCCGGGCGGCCCTGCTCGTCGAGATTCACCATCGTGAAATAACAGGAATTGGTATGGCGCTTCTCGCCCGTGCGCAGGTCTTCGGCTTCGATCCGGATGCCGATTTCCATCGACGTCCTTCCCACATAATTGACGGAAGCCCGGAAGGTCAGCACTTCGCCGATGCGGATGGGTTCACGAAAATCCACCTGATCGACAGAAACCGTCACGCACCGCGGCGTCGCATGGCGCGCGGCGCACATGTAAGCGACCGCATCCGCCATCGAAAGAATGGTGCCGCCGTAAATATTCCCCGCCGGGTTGGCATGCTGGGGCATCATTAAATAGGTGGTGACGATTGCCGAATCGGCAACCCGCTTGGCTGAACTCATGGGCGTATTCTAGCACACGGCGGAAATCCGTGTGTGGGGGCGGCCCCGCACTTATTTTGCTCGTTTCCCCCGGTAGGCGGCTCCTTACGCATTTGGAATAATGTTCAAATGAAAAATTTCTCTGAACATTTAATGAGCGAAGAGCGCTTTCGCGCTATTTTTGACGCCATGCAGCACCATGCCGTGCTGATGATGGATGCCAACGGAATCTTCGCGGGCTGCATGGCCGGGTCGGAGCGGGTGCTGGGCTATTCGGATGAAGATATCCGGGGCAAACCCTTCAGCACCATTTTTCCGGATAACGCCAAAGATCAGGCCGACAAAGAGTTGCGGGAAGCACGCGAAAAGGGCAAAGCGGTGGATGAGCGGTGGCATGTCCGCAAGGACGGCACCCGCTTCTGGGGCAGCGGCCATCTGAGTCCCATTCAGGGGCCGGACGGCCAGGTGACCGGCTTCGTCAAAGTCTTTGAAGATAAAACCCAACTCAAACAGACGCTGGAGACGCTGGAACGGTCCAATCACGAACTGGAACAGTTTGCCTATGCGGCGTCCCACGATCTCAAGGAACCGCTGGCGACGGTTTCCATGTATCTCGGACTGATTCTTTCCCGTTATGAAAAGCAATTAACTCCCGAAATGGCAGAATGGCTGGCCACGGCTGCCGACAGCGCCACGCGCGCCATGACCATGATTGAAAAATTACTGGAATACGCGCGTGCGGAAGGAAAGGCTTCCTTCCAAGCCATTGATATGGAAGCCCTGCTCAAGAGAACGCTGGAGAATCTCCGGCGCGCAATTGAAGAAAGCCGCGCAAAAATCACGCATGAGCCTCTCCCTACCGTGACGGCCGATTCCTTTTACATGATGCAGGTGCTGCAAAATCTGATCGCCAATGCGATCAAATACCGGGACGAAAGCCGCCCGCCGGAAATTCACATTGGCGTCGAAAAGAAAGAAAATGAATGGCACTTCTGCATCCGCGACAATGGGATCGGCATTGAGCCATCGGAACAAACCAGCGTGTTTAATCTTTTTGCGAGAACCGCGGCGGGTTCCGGCCGCTCGGGCAGCGGCCTCGGACTCGCCCTCTGCAAGAAAGTGATCGATTTGCACGGCGGCCGGATCTGGGTGAAATCTCAGCCTGGAGATGGCGCCACCTTCAACTTCACCCTGCCCGACCGCCGGAGTTCGGAATAACCCAAAACCAAAAACCGCACCGTTTATGCGGCGCGGCGGTACTCGTCTTCCAGATGCACCACTTCAGGACGCGCCAGCGGACCGTACATGCTGCCGACGACCGCGCCGTAAATCAAATGCAGCGCAATGAATGCCGTCGCCGTCAAAGCTCCATAGTTGATGGCAAACATCCCCGGAGCCGCCAGCACTTCCGGAATCAGCGGATGAACAGCGGGCATCAGCCCCAGAACCACAATGCCGCTGATCAGCGTGTGAATCACGCCGTACCACGTTCCCGTTCCGGCGCCGGAATGATGCGAAATATTTTCAAAACCCCACGCGTAAACCAGCGCAAAGACGCCGCCGGCAATCAAATGCATGCCGAAACCCAGAATCCAGGTTGCGGCACCAAGCGTCTGGGTGAGCATACTGCCGAGCGCCATTTCGAGATTGAGCGCCGTCAAACCGAAGGCGCGGCCGAGAAACATCAGAACCGTCATCACGACGGCGCCGGTGATTCCGGCACTAAATGCTTTTTTCGATTTCATGACCTACCTCCTGAACCTTTCGGTCCGGTATTTCGATTAACCTTTCCAGTCTTCCCACACATATTCCGGCTGCAGAACCGCCCGGTAACCGGATGGCCACGACAGCGGGGCCGTGACCACTTCGTAAATGCCGGTTCCCAGCCGCACCACGCCCAGCACAATGCCGGCCAGCAGCCCGCCGGTCCAACCCGAGGCCGGACCCGCTTCGTAACTCTGATTATTGATCGCCCGCGGAATTTCGAGCGGGAACGTTACCGCATTGGTGAACCCACGGGCCAGCTTGTCCTGCCACGTCAAGCCCGCCGGCTGAAGCTCCATTTCATACTGCCCCGTTTCTGCCATACCGCCGGGCAGCGGGACGGGAAGAATCTGCGCATCGACGGTCCGGGCTTCGAGAAACCGGCCGCGGAATTCGCCGCTGACCAGGATTTCATCCCCGACCTGTAACTGTTCCAGGGTGGCCACCCCGGCAAATTGAGCTTCCGGCGGCACCGTAATCTGCACTTCCACCGGCCGCGGGCCCGAACGCTCTACCCGCAGCCACCGGTCCTGCGGCTTCACCTCAAGCACCCGTCCGTAAACGACTTCCGCCCATCCCGCTGTCGGCAGCAGCATGACGGCGGCACGCACGAGACCAAAAACAGCTGATTTTTTCATGTGTCGAACCCGCTTTACTTTATGGAAATAGAGTAGATAAAAAGCGGACCCGCAGGTATCGGGGAGAGTCCGAATGGGATGTCAGCGAGAAAGGGAGGTCCCGGTGTCAGCGATTGTGCCAGCGGTCCTGCTGGGGCTGGCCGCCTTCGAAGCCCGCCAGATTGCGGGTATCGGGGCCCCGGCGGTCGTTGAGCGGTCCGGCGAGCGGCCGCATCAAATCGTCCCCGAAACGCGACGTGGAATCCGGCATCGGCGTTTTGGCCGCCGGGTCCACGTGCGGCCGGTGCAGGTACCCGCCATTCGGCCCGGGCGTCAGAATCTGGGGCGCCTTGTCAGAAGGCGTATGCCCTTCACTACTGGAATGATCTTTGATTTTTCCGTCACGGCCGTATTCAATCATCTCCACAATCATGCCGTCTTCATCGTAGCGGATAGTATCTTTCGGTTTGCCGTCGGGACCATAAGTCGTTTCTTCCATCACCCGCTCCGGCGTGTAGGTTCCGGTCACCACCTTGACTTCTGTTTTTACCGGATTGCCCGCGTCGTCAAATGTCGTCACCGTGCGGCCGTTCACAAAGCGCCCGTCGGAACTGCGATCCATCGTCGTCGCCTGGTCGGGCTTGCCATCGGTGCCGTATTCGGTTTCCGTCGACGGGCCGCCGTTCGGCGTCGTCGTCACCGTTTCGGAACCGTCGGCCTTCGGCTGGGTTTCGGTGCGGTTGCCGTTGGCGTCCTCGATCACCGTCGTATCCGGCTGGCCGGGACGTGAAATAATCGTGGTCGAACCCTGTCCGTCTTTCGACGTCATCTGGATGGTAATGCCGGTATTCGGATCTTTGTGCTCGCTGACGCGGACGCCGGTGCCGGGATTGTAATAAACCTGATCGGTTTTGCCGTCGCTGTGGACACTGCTCGCTTCCACCACATTTCCGTCCTTGTCGAATTTCATTCTGTGATTGGCCGGCTCCACCGAGCGTCCCGTCATTTCAATCGTGCGCGAACCGTCGGCATGCGTTGTGGTAGTTTTGGTGCCGCCCTCGGGCAACGGTTCGGATTTGATGCTCTCCCCGCCGGCCGCCGTTCCCTCACTGCGGATGAAACCGTGATCCCGCAGGGAATTTTCGAGCGGCTGGCTGCCTTCGCTGACACGTGCGCCGCCCGCCTGCCCGCCGATCGTGCCGTGATCACGGCCGCCGGTGCCCGGCGTTTCCTGGGCCGCAGCTTCCGCGGCGGAAAGCAAAAGAAAAGTCAGAAGAAAAAAGGAAAAGAAATGCGGCTTCATGCGGGCCTCCTTGGCTTTGAAAACGCTCTATTGTACGTCATTCGTTTCTCTCTGCAACCGGATTGATCGACTCGCGCCCCAGCGTCTGCACGAGACAGCGGATACCGGCGCCGCGAAACCCCTCGCGGATGGCCGGCACCATGCGGATTTCATCGATGCCTTCCAGCGCCTGCAATTGCTGCTGCACATAAGTATCCAGCGCCGGAATGCCGTACCCCGGCAGAATGATTTTGTGCCGGATGCGGCCCGCCGTGTCCCGGTACGCATCCTGAATCAGATTCACGTAATACAGTCCCGCCGGCAGCATTTCGTCCGGAAACATTTTGCGGTGCAAGCCCGGCACGCGCACCACACGGATGCCGTTCGATTCCAGCTGCCGTGCGGTTTCATCGAGAGAGGCCGCATAAGCATTGCCCTTGATTTTTTCCCGCCAACGCTCAGGCGCCGTAAAAAAGTTTTCCAGATCCCGCGCGTACGCCGGCCCCCGCTCCAGATAGGCGGCCTCAAACCGGGCCGCCGCCGCTTTTTTTTCTTCCGCGGAAAGAGCCGCCAGCATTTCCAGCGCCTGACGCGGATCGGCCACCAGGCTCGTGCGCTTTCCCTTCAGCACGCCCAGCGGCATGTGGTAGCGGTCCTGATGCTCGTCGAGCCCGGGCAGGACGAACACTTCTTTCTGATACAGTTGTGCCAAGTGCTCCAGCGCGCCGGCACGGTCCAGATGCCGCAGCGCCTGCAGCCGTCGCAATGAATCTTCGCCGAGATACAAATAACGGTCGTCGGATGCCAGATCGCCACCCGCCAGCGGCAGCACGGTTTCGGCGGCCGAAAGATGGGGCACGGCGGAAGCCAAATGCTGCGCGGGCAATTGCCCGTCCGCCTCGGGCCGGGACGCCAGCGGCTGCAGCCGGTACCCTTTCCCGGCCTGAAACGGCGCGTAGAGATCACGTGCCCAGACATTGTACGGCGCTTCGAGCGCCGTGAAATGCAAACGGCTTTGCCAGCCGCCCAGGCCGTGCGCCCGCAGGCGGTCCCGGATAGGCGCTTCTTCCCGTGCGTGGCGAATCACCATCCACACCTGAACGCCGGGATGCCGGCCGGGACGCTGCAGGGCGTGCAGCAGCTGAATAAAAACCGGATCGAAGGCCGTACCGGAATGCGCATGCAAAATCACATGCTCCAGCTCCACGCCCGTATCGGTCACCGGGAGCGCGCGCGGGGAAGCTGAAATTAAAATGGAAGGGAACGTCACCAACACCGCGAGGACCGCGGCGAAATAAGATTTACACCACGTCGAGCGATTGGCCGCCATATTCGATGCGCATGCCGCGCCGGACCTTGAAGGCCTTGCGGGTTTCCGGCTCGCCGTTGATGCGCACCTGCCCCGCCGTGATGGCTTCCTTGGCAGAGCCGCCGCTTTCGGCCAGACCGGTCAATTTAAGAAGTTTGTGGAGCTCGATAAAATCTTCAGTGAGCTGAAACTGCGCCCCGGCAGGTGCCAGATCGAGATATTTCCACTCGCGGAACGTCGCGGCCTGCCCCGCGTAGTTGCCGTCTTCATCCAGCACATTCCACACCACCGCGCGCAGAATCTCGAAACGGCGCCCCGTGCGGGAAATACGGATGCCGCGGTAATCATCGACAAAGCCGTCGCGCTGCACCCGTTCGAGAAACTCCTGCCGTTTGGCGCGTTCCATCG